>NZ_JRPD02000068.1 GCF_000765805.2 Helicobacter muridarum
TTGATATACAATTCATCATCTATTCGGGTAACACATATTTGCTCTTCTCTTGGCATACCTTTCTGCACTAAAAGCCTGCAGTTAGGCGGTATTGTGGGCATCATAGAATCACCTCTAGCACTAATAATTGATAAATCTACAAATGAAGTAAGCCCAAAATATGAGCGTAAAAAGCCCTTGTCAAGCTCTATGTGGCTTGAAATATGCTCATCATTTATAAGCCCTGCTCCTGCGCTAGCATAGACATCATCATAAACGGGGATTTTAATAAAGTCGCTTGATTTTTGATTGCTGGATACTAAGGAATCATTGACGAATCCGATTGACGAATCACTTATGGACATATTGGGAGACATACTTTCTGATTGCTGGACATTTTTTTGCGACTTATGGACACTAGGAGACATTTTGGAATCATGACTAGGAGACATTTCCTTTTTGCTATGTAAAAACCTCTTGCAATCCTCAAGGATTTTACCCCTGACTACAAATATGACAAATTTGATTCTAATAATAAAGATATTTTAATCATTTCACTCCTTCAATATAACAAAGTAGATATTTAAGCTTTTGCTATGCAAAAGCATTAATCATAA
>NZ_JRPD02000069.1 GCF_000765805.2 Helicobacter muridarum
GTAGAGATTTTAGATAAGCTTGATTCACTTATTAATGACTTAAATCAAGGAATACCAGCAGAGATAAGCTTAAGACGCAAACAATATGAATATTATAGAAACCTACTATTAAGTAAAGAAGAATTAGAAAGCTTTTTTATGATGATGTAAAGGGAGATTCTTCGGGCTTATACCCTCAGAATTACGGATTGAATGCTCAATATGACAAACAGAAAGCTAGATATAACAAAAATAGAGAAGCAAGTCATAACAATGTGGCAATGAATGACATAAAAGAGGTTTGTCATTCTAAATATAGCTTGCTAGGTGAAGAATCTCAAAATAAAGAATCAATTTGTAATACTTTAGCTTTAGATGACGAATCTCAAAAAGACAATAAAAAATATATTTCTCATTTTACAAATGTCAAACATAATAAAAATAAAGAATCTATATATGATGATAGTGGGTTTGTTAAAATGGTTAGCTTAGGGGAGATTGGCACATTTTATAATGGGTAATGGCTTAACAAAAGCAGATTTAAAAGATTTTGGAATCCCAGCTATTCACATGGGCAGATTCATACCTTTTATAATAACTTCACATATACA
>NZ_JRPD02000010.1 GCF_000765805.2 Helicobacter muridarum
TCTGCTGGTATTCCTTGATTTAAGTCATTAATAAGTGAATCAAGCTTATCTAAAATCTCTACTATTGTATTTTGAATTTCTAGGGGAGGTAGGGGGATTGGGAGGTTTTGAAATTTTTTCTTTGAGATATTAAAGCGAGTAACACCATTTGCGGTTTTTATTATTTGCTTTCTCACCGCTTCATCTCTAAAAAGATATTTTGTAAAATCAGGTAGAAATAAACCTTTATCGTTGAATCTAAAACCAAAACAAAAGCTATTTAAATAAATATTTTCTAAAGGCTCTTGTGTAATAACACACGACATTCCTACTTCGTTGTGTGTTTCGCTAGAATTTGTAAATAAAATATCACCTAGATATATAATATTTTGTTTTTCGTTTGGTAAAACTTTTACAAAGTCATTTGCATTTAAATTCGCTTTAAGATTATTAAAAACATTCATATAAGAAATAAATCTTGCATTTCCACTGTTAAAATCCTCTTTTTTCTTTCCATTAAGCCCATTGTAAAATGTGCCAATCTCCCCTAAAGATTTAAACTCCACTTTTTCATTTTTAAGGAATTGTAGTAATTTAGGTATTTACTTAAGTATTTGCATGATATTCCTTTTGTCATTGCTAGACTTTGTCCGAAGTCGTAGCATATATTTGACTAGTTATTTTAAGAATCTTTATAGCAGATTCATAGCAATCTAGAATCTAAAATCTTGCAATTAAATATTGTTTGGTTAATAATATTATAGATTGATTCATTTGCTCCTCTCCTTGCAATGACTAAGTGAATTAAATCATCATTGCTAGAGACTTTAATAGTATAGCAATCTATAGTTTTATATACTTCAAGATTTCATTACAGAATCCTTAATTATCTGATTGTGGATTGCTTTATGCTTGTTTTACATAGTATTCCTTTTGTGTTATGAGTTTTAATTAACCTTTTATAAAATGACAAGATGATTTTAGATTCTATTTATCATAGAATCTTTTGTTTAGAATTGTCATGTTGAGGGTGAATACCTGAAAATATCTCTTAAATTCTCAAGTAACCTAATAATATCTATAAGTAGAGTGTCCATTAATTGGATAAAATATAACTCTTAATTTCTACTATTTAAATATTTAACTCTTATGTTAAAGTTTTTAATGCTCCTTAATCGTGCTTATCTTACTTTATTTAGACTTAAGTGATAAAGCAATAATTATATTTATTTGAGATTTGTTTATTTGAAACTTGATTTATTATATAAATATTCTTGTAATGCCTTTGCTTCTTGCACTTTATTATTAGACATACTCTTATAGTCCATAGTTTCATACATTTCTTGCAGAGCCATAGCAGCACTCTTGGCTTCGGAAATTGTTGTGAAATATGAAATGTTTTCTTTTAATACAGATTGCCTTATAAGTCTTGCATCTGGCTTGTCTTTATGGTTGCTTGTGTTAATAATCATTGCTATCTCATGGTTTGCAATCATATCATTAATGTGAGGACGCCCTTCGCTAACCTTTAGCACAGAAGTAGCGGGTATGCCTGCTTCCACTATAATCTTATGTGTCCCAAGTGTGGCAACTATCTCAAAGCCCATGTTATGAAAAATGTTAGCAAGTTCACTTGCATATTTCTTATCACTATTGCGTAAGGAAATAAATATTTTTCCATTTAGTGGAAGAGGATTCTTACATGCTAGTTGGCTTTTGGCAAAAGCAATACCATAGCTAGCTGCAATGCCCATTACTTCACCTGTGCTTTTCATTTCTGGTCCAAGTAGCAAATCTGCACCAGGTAATTTATTAAATGGAAAAACAGATTCTTTAATGCTTACATAGTCTAAAGCTTTAGGTTGTATAATTGATTTGCTAAAGTCAACCCCTTGATATTTATCATAGAATCGCAATGATTCTTGTAAAATACCATCTGTTAAATTTTTGTTTATTGCAGAATTATTACGCAATGCACAATGCCACATCACGCGAGTTGCTACCTTTGCTAGAGGGATTCCTGTTGCCTTGCTAACAAATGGTATAGTGCGGCTAGCTCTAGGATTTACCTCAATTAGATAAAGCTCATCATTGTAAATTGCATATTGCACATTCATAAGTCCTATTACTCCTAATTTCAATGCTATTTTCGCGCTTGTATATTCGATTTCTTTAAGCATTGTTTTGTTGATATTGATTGTTGGAAGTGAGCTAGCACTATCGCCACTATGAATTCCTGCCTCTTCTATATGCTCCATAATGCCGCCTATATATACGCTCTCTCCATCACTAATACAATCTACATCAAGCTCAATTGCAGATTCTAGAAATTTATCAATTAACACAGGCGCGCTGTCACTTACAGCAATTACTTCGTCCATATAGCTTTTTAGCTCTTCATCATCATATACGATTCTCATCGCCCTTCCTCCAAGCACATAGCTAGGACGCACAAGGGTTGGAAATCCAATACGATTTGCAATAGCAAAAGCTTGCTCTTTCTCATAGGCAATGCCATTTTGAGGTTGTTTTAAGCCTAGCTCATTTACAAATGCAGCAAACTTCTCTCTATCTTCAGCTATATCAATAGCCTTTACTGAAGTGCCTATTATTTTGGCATTGATTTTTTGCAGAGAATGGGCGAGCTTAAGCGGTGTTTGTCCACCAAAATGCACGATAATGCCATCTGGCTTTTCACGTTCAATTACAGCCCTTACATGCTCAAAATCAATTGGCTCAAAGTAAAGAATGCTACTTGTATCATAGTCTGTGCTAACTGTTTCTGGATTGCAGTTATACATAATGCTTTGCACTCCTAAATCTGCTAACGCAAAACTTGCGTGCACACAACAATAATCAAATTCAATGCCTTGTCCAATGCGATTTGGTCCTCCACCAATAATTATTACTTTGTGCGTTGCCTCTTTAGTGCTTTTGGCGGATTGCTTACTCAATACTGAATGCTCTATAAGCTCAAAATTTCCAATACTTGAATAAAGATAAGGCGTAAGACTTGGAAACTCTCCAGCGCAAGTATCCACCTCATGGTAGTTATGCGTTACACCAAGTAATAGACGAGCCTGATATACTTCGCCTTCACTTATTTCTATACCCTCGTTCATTTTAAGCCAATGTGCTATCATTTTATCGCTAAAGCCATAGCTTTTTATACGTCTCATAAGTTCTATATCACTTAAAATTTGTGATGTAATCATATTTTCGGATTCTACAATCTCTTTTATTTCATGTAAGAACCATTTATCAATTTTGCATAGCTCATGTATTTCATCAACACTTATGCCAAGTCCAAAGCCCTCTGCTATGTAAAGCAAGCGATTGGCATTAGGACGGCGAATTTCTTTTTTGATAATCTCTAAATCATTACAAATTTGATTAAAGCCAAAGAGTCCAGTCTCAAGGCTACATAATGCTTTTTGTAAAGATTCCTTAAAAGTGCCACCTATCGCCATAACTTCACCTATGGATTTCATACTTGTAGTAAGAGTAGAATCTGCTTTAGGGAATTTCTCAAAAGTGAAGCGCGGGATTTTAGTAACTATATAATCAATGCTTGGCTCAAAACTAGCCGGTGTGCCTGTGATGTCGTTTTTAATCTCATCAAGAGAGAATCCAACTGATAGCATTGTAGCAACTTTTGCGATAGGATAGCCTGTAGCTTTAGAAGCTAGGGCAGAGGAGCGCGATACACGCGGATTCATCTCAATAACAGTCATTCTGCCATTTTGGGGATTTATTGCAAACTGCACATTACTCCCGCCTGTATCCACGTCAATCTCTCGCAATATTTTAAAGCTTGCATCGCGCATTCGCTGATATTCTTTATCTGTTAGCGTGAGAGCTGGAGCAATCGTAATAGAATCTCCTGTATGAACACCCATAGGGTCGAGATTCTCAATGCTACACACAATGATACAATTATCAAATTTATCGCGTATGACTTCCATTTCATATTCTTTCCACCCTAAAAGCGACTCTTCAATAAGAATTTCATTAATAGGGCTTACATCTAAGCCATTTTTTGCCACTGCTTTAAACTCATCAATGTTATATGCTACGCCGCTACCACCTCCTGCTAGAGTATAACTCGCACGGATAATAAGCGGAAAGCCAATTTCTTTTGCTGCAAGTAATGCTTCTTCCTCTGTGTAGGCATATCGTGATTTTGGTAAATCCATGCCTATTTTTAGCATTGCTTCTTTGAATGCCTGTCTATCCTCACCTTTTTTAATTGCCTCTGGCTTTGCTCCTAAAAATGTAATTCCCTTTAGCATTCCTTTTTCATACATACTCATAGCGACATTAAGCGCAGTTTGTCCGCCCATTGTGGGCAAAATCGCATCGACTTTTTCTTTAGCAATGATGTTTGCTATAATTTCTTCTGTAATAGGCTCTATATAGGTGCGGTCTGCAAAATCTGGGTCAGTCATAATAGTAGCTGGATTAGAATTGATAAGCACAACGCGATAACCTAGAGATTTAAGCGTTTTGACTGCTTGCGTGCCTGAATAGTCAAACTCACAAGCCTGCCCTATAACAATAGGTCCTGAACCAATGAGTAAAATCGTATGAATATCGGTGCGTTTAGGCATAGAAATCCTTTTTCAAGATTGTGTGATTTTATCTAATATTTAATCCATATATAGCAATGTAATTTTATTTTTAGATGTTTTATTCATATGGACTAATGATATAAGTTTATGTATTTTATAAGCTAAATAGTTATTTTTTATATTTCAATCTTGGATATTTTACTAGTAAATTAATATTAAGAAATCAAATTAGATTTAATATCTATGTTTGTTAATTGTCAATACAATATATTTTAAATTATGTATTATATTGTGCAGCTTTATTTAATAATATTAAATGCATTTATGAGATTATATTTTATTTTTTAATCTTTTTGAGCTTTTGTTGATAGGTTGCTTCATTTATTGGAGTTATGTTCTCTTGTCTGAATGCCTTACCTACAGATTTTTCACTTAGATTTCTTATGTATAACATATATTTTTTTTCTAAATCCATAGACAATTCAAATACTTGATTATTCTTTGAGTCTATGAACTTATATCCTATTAAATTGCCTGATAGATTTCCAACTATTGGCTCTCCTCTTTGTATAATAATGGTCTTACCGTTATTTTTGCTTGTTTGATTGTATGTTACGTTAGTGCAAGTAGTGCTACCTGCTGGGCATTTGGAGCCAATCCATATAAGATAGCTTTCACTCTCAAATGCAGCTCCAGCAAATGCAAATGCAAGAGGAAATGCGAAAAGTAATAAGATTCTTGACATCATAAATCCTTAATCTATAGCCAAATAAATGTTGAGTTACAAAAAAGATGTAATCTGCTTTCTGATACATTATAACAAAAACCTAGAGTTTTTTATAACTTAAGCTTACTTAAATAGACAGCTAATTTTTGGTTATGTTCTTTTTGCTTAACGTGTATTACAATTTATAATCTATAGGCTATGAGGTAAATATGCAAAAATTGTGATAGAATGACAAATTACCCATTTATTTTGTAAGGAGCTATTAGATGAATAGGCTTGCACGCATCATACTAATTGTAGGTGCAGTCATAATTTTATTGCTATTGATTATCATACCCTTCCTGTCACAAAAAGTTGTAAAGTCTATACAAGAACACCTAAACAATGGTATGGAATATATACAAACCCATATTTCCAATTCACATAATGATTTTGGAATCAAAAAAATCGAATATTCTCCTTTTGAATGTAGTGGAATTAGCGATTATGAATGCAATAGCAAATCCATTGCTTTGTATGGAGATGATGCTCTGGAAAAAGGCAAAGATATTGAATATGTTAGATTCTCAAATATTTCTTTAAGAAGTAAAGATGTTAGCGATAAAAATAGATTTTCTTTAAATGTTTCAACTTCGATTGAGTATTTATCAATAGATAGGCTACTTAAAGATTCGGAAAATAATTCTATCCTTAATTTTTTTATTCACAATGCAAATGTGTTACTGCCAAATAAATTGACATGTGAGCAAAATTATTTACATCATAATATCTCCACTCAAGATTCCAAAATTATTACAGCTAACAATATCTGTTTTTTAGAATCATCTCTCTTCAATTCTAAAATACATATTAATAGCCTATTTTACCCTGATGTCGAAAAATCGCATATATTAGGCGTTTTATATGAGATATTTATGGCTATTAATGGAGATGTGAATAATCCAAAACTACAACATTATAATATTCCTCATGTAATAGATTCAATATCTATTACATTAGAATCAAAAAAAACATTTGCTGAATATATAAATTCTGATGAGAGTCTTACAAGCGAACAGAAGCAAAACTTGCAACGCAATTTTGATAGCAATATAAACCTTATATATCTTAGCGCACCTATGTTATTATCATCATATTTTGGAAATCAAAGTAGAGATATTGTTAGGGCAATTGGAGATGTAGCCAAAGGTAAAAAGAAGCAATTACTAATTAGTTTTGCTTCTAAGAATAACGATTCTTCGAGCTTTAAGCCTCTGAAATTCTTTCGTGATATGAATATTTATGAATGGCTTAAATATCTAGGCGAAAATTATAACTTAGTGGTTGAAACCAATGACTAAATTTTTATTATTGTTATTATGAGAATATTTGGAATGTTAATATTTAATATTTTTTAATGAGATAAGCTTATATTTTTTATTTGTGTTTATAAAAATGTTTGATTTATATTAAATATTTTATAGCTTCCTTCTTGTAGCCATTCTTTAGCTGTTGCTTTTAGCTTTTTGGTATTGTCGCTTGCAAAGAATTCTACAAGATTAGCATTATTTGGTTTTATATTGAATTTCTGTTGTAAAAATGTAGCAATGGCTTCTCCTGAATGAACAAATATTGTTTCTTTGCCAAAGTGATTCCTTAGAGCATCTATTAGCAATGGGAAATGAGTGCAACCAAGTATAATAACTTGTGGCTTTAACTCTGCAGGAAAATAATATTTAAATACGGTATTGACGACATTTCCATTAAAGATTCTTTCCTCTACCAAGCTTACGAATAAATTAGTAGCAATACTTGTAATATTGTTATATCCCATATCTATTAAACATCTTTCATAGTTACCAGAAGTTACAGTTGCTTGAGTGGCTATAACAAGAATATTGGAGTCTTTTGGGATTTTTTTTTGCACCAAGGCATTGATTCCAGATTCTATAACGCCAATAACTGGGATTTTACTTTGGGCTTGCATAGCTTTTAGGGCATGAGCTGAAGCTGTATTGCATGCTACAACAAGTAAATCAATATCACATTTCTCAAAGAATTCTAAAGCTTCTAATGAGAACTTAATTATTGTTTGCGTGTCCTTATTTCCATATGGAACACGAGCTGTATCGCCATAGTAAACAATATGCTCAAATCCTATTTCCTCAATAAGGCTCTTTAATACAGTTAAGCCACCTACACCACTATCAAAAACTCCAATTTTTTTAATTATTTGCATAAAATATCCTTAATTTTGTTCCTTTATAATATTGTCTTGATATATGTTATTTATTTGTTTCTTATTGATTGAATGCTGCTTGTATGGTTATAAATCAATGCAATGTTAGACTAGGTTGTGAATTAAAATATCAATCAAATATTTATTGAAATTTTAGTTTAGATTCAAATTTATTTTACTTTTTCTTTAGTAAGATCGCACACTAAAATTATTTATTATAAAGTTGTATTTTTTAATAAAAGTAATGAGGAAAAGCAATGAGTAGACTGCCCTTAGACCATGCTACACAAAGTAACTTAAATGATAGCAGTGATTTTAGTAATGTTTCCTTTACTCATTTGCACCTTCATACAGAATATTCTTTACTCGATGGCGTAAATAAATTAGACTTGCTTGCCAAAAGGATTAAGGAATTGGGTATGAATAGTGTTGCTATAACAGATCATGGCAATATGTTTGGTGTTATTGAATTCTATAAGATTATGAAAAAAAACGGCATAAAGCCAATCATAGGTATAGAGGCATATATTCATAATAAAGACCAAATTGATAATAGAGAAGCTAATTCTCCAAAGTTTCATGTTTGTCTTTATGCTAAAAATGAAGAAGGATATAAGAATCTTATGTATCTTTCTTCACAAAGCTTTATACAAGGGTTTTATCGCACTTCAAGGATCAATAAGAATCTTCTAAGACGATACTCAAAAGGAATTGTTTGTTCTTCGGCTTGTTTAAGTGGTGAGATTGCATGGAATTTGAATCTAAATCCAAGTATGAGGCACGATCGTATGCAAAAACGACTTATTCAGGGTGCGGGCGGTTACGAAGGAGCAAAAGAAGCAGCTTTAGAATACCAAGATATTTTTGGTGAAGATTTTTATATTGAGATTATGAGACATGGTGTAGCTGACCAACTCTATATTGATAATTATCTAATACAACTAAGCCTTGATACAGGCATCAAGATGATCGCTACAAATGATACTCATTATGGCACAAAAGAAGACGCAGATATGCAGGAAGCAGCCATGATGATAGCTACAGGTAAAAATATAAATGATTCCTCAAGATTGAAGCATACTGTATCAGAGTTCTATATTAAGAGTCCGCAAGAAATGGCAGATCTTTTTGCAGACATTCCAGAGGCACTTAACAATACTCAAGAGGTAGCAAGCAAATGTAATCTCATCATAGATTTAAAAGATGATAAGAATCCTCCAACCCCTCCAACCTTTATATTTGCTAAAGAATATGCTAATCAAGAAGATTTGGATATAGAAGATGAAAGTGAATACTTCATATATAAATGCAAGGAAGGTTTGCAAAAAAGATTAAAGCATGTTCCAGAATCTAAGCATGGTTTGTATTATGACAGACTTCAAAAAGAGATTGATATTATCACTAGTATGAAGTTTTCTGGATATATGCTAATTGTTTGGGACTTTATACGTTATGCCAAGCTAAATAGGATTCCCGTAGGACCTGGACGTGGTAGTGCTGCTGGTAGTTTGGTATCTTATTGTTTGGAAATTACAGATTTGGATCCAATTAAATATGATTTGATTTTTGAGAGATTCCTTAATCCTGAACGTATTTCTATGCCAGATATAGATACAGATTTTTGCCAAAGAAGGCGATCTGAGATGTTTACATATATGCGTGAAAAGTATGGATTATATAATGTAGCGCAAGTTATTACATTTGGCAAAATGCTAGCAAGGGGTGTTATTAGAGATGTAGCTAGAATTTATTGTATGCCAATTCAAGATGCAGATAGATTTGCTAAGCTTATTCCATCTAAGCTAGGAATTACACTGCAGGGTTATACCGATAAAAATGGTAAATTTATAGAGGGTGCTTATGAATTAGAACCAAAGATTCAAGAATTGATACAAAGAAATGCTCTTGCTAAAAAAGTGTGGGATATGGCATTGCGATTAGAAAAACTAAATCGCAATGCAGGTAAGCATGCTGCTGCTTTGGTTGTTGATTCCAATCAAGAGTTATGGCATAAAGTTCCTCTATATGTGAGCGAGCGCACAAAAGGCGTTGTTGTTACTCAATATTCTATGAAATATTTAGAGCAGGTAGATTTAATAAAGTTTGATTTCTTGGGATTAAAGACTCTTACTGTAGTTCAAGATACGCTTGATATTATTAAAGATACCAATGGCATAGATGTTAATTTATCTACGCTTGATGTTGATGATCCTAAGGTGTATAAAACTTTGTGCAGCGGAAATACCCTTGGGATATTCCAGCTAGAATCCACAGGCATGCAAGAGATAAATCGTAGATTGCGACCAAGCGGTATAAATGATACTATTGCTCTGCTAGCCTTATTTCGTCCTGGTCCAATGGATAGTGGTATGACAGATGATTATATCGAGAGGAAACATGGTAGGGCTAATGTTACTTATGTTTTTAAGGAGTTGGAGCCAATACTAGAATCTACTTTTGGTGTTATTGTTTATCAAGAGCAGGTAATGCAAATCGTGCAAGTCATTGGTGGATTCTCACTTGGAGAAGCAGACATTATACGTAGGGCTATGGGCAAGAAAGATGCAAATATTATGCTACAAAATCGTATGAAATTTGCCGATGGAGCAGAAAAGAATGGCTTTGATAGGAAGAAAGCAGAAGAATTGTTTGATCAAATAGCAAAGTTTGCCGAGTATGGATTCAATAAGTCCCATTCAGCTGCATATGGAGTTTTAACTTTTCAAACAGCATATCTAAAAACCTACTTTGAACATGAGTTTATGGCAGCAATGCTAACAAGTGAAAGTCATAAGGTAGAGGCAGTAGCAAAATATCTTGATGAGGTTAAGAGTATGGGATTAGAGGTGCTTCCTCCTCATATTAATACTTCTAAAATAGATTTCTCTGTGATATTTGATAATGGCGTAAAAAAAATTGTTTTTGGTTTGGGAGCTATTAGGGGTGCTGGCGGAGGTCCTTTACAAAATATAATCGATGAACGCTTTAGCAATGGGACTTATAAAGATATGGAAGATTTTATTGCTAGGATTGATTTTAGTCGATTAACAAAGAGAATATTAGAGCCCTTAGTTAAGAGCGGTAGCTTAGATGGCTTTGGCTATACTCGTGCTAGCCTATTGCAAAATCTTGATTATATATGTGATATAGGTAGAGGTATTTTGAAACAAAAGGCTGATATGAAATCTGGTTTATTTGGTGTAGATTCCTTTCGTCCTGCATTAAGTTTTGAAATTATGCCTGAGCTAGATTCTAAATTGCTTTTAGAATATGAATATGAAAGTTTAGGAATCTATCTTAGCGGGCATCCTCTTGATCATTTTAAGGATGAAATAAATGCAATTTCTAATGTGGCAAAGATTGCGAATTTAGAAGGATTAAAAGATGGATCTAACGTATTAATACTAGGCAAATTAGAAGAAATACAAAGGAAGATGAGCAAAAATAATAGAGCTTATGGCACTAGTAAAATTATGGACTTTACAGGTAAGCAGCCACTAACTTTCTTTGAAGATCAACTAAAGATATTAGACAATATGGACTTGCAAAATCCAATAGGAATACTAGGCAAACTAGATAAGATGGAAGATATTACTCAAGATGAAGATGGTAGTGTTAATGTTGAGTATAAAATTGGTATAAGAGTATTTGAGATTTTGAGTCTTGAGGAGTGCAAAGAAGCAAAGATTTCTTTGCAAAAAGACAAAAAGACAAAGAAGGAAGCTTTGCTTAAATCATTACCAAATGATTCTATATCTCATAAAAAATATAAGATACAAGATAAACAGCCTGATTCAAGCTATGTAGATGACATAGAGCCGCTTGATATAAAAGCAGACATGGATGCTAAAGATTCTTGTCTATGTGCATTGTTAGATAGCCTGCCAAATGAAGATGAGATAGCTTATATAGCAAAGGTTGCTAAGGAGTATAGCGGCAATTCAAAATTAGCAATAGGGCTTAGAGACAAGATCAATAAAAAGGCTATTATCCTAGAGAGCAATTTCTATGTAAGTGCCAGCATTAAGGCAAAAATAGAAGAAATTATGCCCCAAGTAAATTGGCAATATATTCAAGAGTGATTTATATTTATAAATATATTCTTTAACTTAAAGGGGAAGTAATGCAGGGTTTGGATCTAGCTTTGTTGATTTTTTTGGTTTTTGTTGTGGTAGTGGGTATAGCTAGTTATATTGTCTTTGCATATAAAAATAAATAAGGAATGCTAATGTTGGTTCATATATGTTGTAGCGTGGATAGTCATTATTTTTTAAAAGAATTACATAAAGCTTATCCAGATGAGAATCTTGTAGGATTTTTTTATAATCCTAATATTCATCCCAAAGAAGAGCATGATTTAAGATTGCAAGATGTTAGGAGAAGTTGTAATATGTTAAATATTTGCTTAATTGAGGGGGAGTATGATGTTAATTCATGGTTACAAGATGTGAAAGGTTTAGAGAATGAGCCAGAAAAGGGCTGTAGATGTAACAAATGTTTTGATAATCGCTTATTAAAAACTGCAAGCATTGCTAAAGAGCTTAATATATCAAAGTTTACTACTACATTGCTTAGTAGTCCTATGAAAGAGCAACAGGTGTTATATCATCAAGGAGATGTTATTGCTAAAGAGAATAATCTTGAATTTGTTAAGATTAATGTTCGTGCAAATGGTGGTGTTAATAAGCAAAATGAGCTTGCAAAAAATGATAATTTGTATAGGCAGAATTATTGTGGTTGTCAGTTTGCTCTCAAAGCTCAACGTAACAAACAAAAAAAAATATCGCTTGAGATGATGAGCAACATTACTAAGCAAGTTATGCCAGGTAGCATAGAGGCTAGACATCATGTATTTAGTCGTAGAGATGCGTTAGAAAAGTCTGATATAGGCTATATTTTAACGCAAAAAAAACATCTTGTTTGGAGATTATTGCATGCGCAAGTCATGCACAAAAAAGAAGTTATCCCTTCATATATCATTGCTAGATCCGGTGATAAAAATCTTGCAAAAAGTGGAAATATAGTGTGGATAAAGCAAAAACTTGGTGATTTACATGTACTTTATAATTTAGATGACTTTGATATTGATAATATGCAGCGTTTTATTGATATGATTGCAGCAAAACAACAAGAGTATAATCAGAATTTTAATTTACTTGTTGGATATTCAAAAAGAGATGATAGTGTTTTTATTGATATAGACATGTTTAATTTTTTATTAAATAAAAATTATATTGATGTTAAGTCATTATCTAATAATCCGCCGAGCTATCAAGAAGAGCTAAAATTAAGACATTATCTTTGTGGCATAGAAAGCATGAATCCTATTATTGTTTTAGATTCTAAGATACCTCATGATATTATAGTTAGCATTATTAGCACATTTCAAGAGGAAAATATCTATGATGTTATAGAAGAATACAAATATTGTAAGCTATGATTATTACGCTTCCAAATTTTTTATATATCATTTTATTTTGTTGGGCTTTGTCGTTCTTATAATATAGTATAAGTTGTTTGTGAGATAACCAAATCTTAATGCAATATTAACCAAATAATCTATGCTAATAAAATAATCTAGGATTTACTAAAAAGCTTTTTGTAGCTTTGATGAATTGAAGAATCTTAAAATAAGATTTATTTATAAAACAATTCCTTAATTATATTGCTTTGGTATTTTATTTTTTTTAATATAACTGAATTATTAATCAAACTTTGCGTTATTAATTTTGCAATAGATAAAATAGCCTTAGAATTATTAAGCGATATTTTGCACTAAACTCCAAATTAATACACTAAAATATAGTATTCGCTAATTTATGATTAAGTTATGTAAATTATAAACTTTAAGTTATTTTTATGGTTTTTTAGTGTAGAATTTTCGCTTTAGCAAGTAGGGGGATATATCCGAAAGCAGATAAATTTTATATGTATGGAGTAGCTATGAAGAAAATTTCATTAATGTTTTTTGCGTGTTTAGCATTTGCCTTGGCAGATGATGGTATTGCAGGGCAGGAGTTTATTGCGGCATTATCGATTGTTGGAGCAGTGATTGGACTTGGTATCGCTGCTTTGGGTGGTGGTATAGGTATGGGACATACCGCAGCAGCAGCTATTTCAGGCACAGCTAGGAATCCGGCCTTAGGATCCAAGCTTCAAGCTACTATGTTTATTGCTATTGCTTTGATTGAAGCACAGGTTATTTATACTTTAGTATTTGCTATTATTGCTATATTTGTAAACCCATTCGTTAATTACGGTTTGTTCCAATTTAGTTAGTATTTTGTCTTTAAGTTGTTTACCTTATTTATTATTAGATGACTTATATTTAGGATAAATTCATTTATGGTTTATCCTTTATTTGCGCTGGTGGTGGAATGGTAGACACACCATCTTGAGGGGGTGGCGGAGCGATCCGTGTGAGTTCAAGTCTCACTCAGCGCACCACTTTATTTTTAATTTGTTTGTTGTTTCTTTTTTATCTTATTATTAAGATATATGCCGGAGTGGTGAAACTGGTAGACGCGCTAGACTCAAAATCTAGTAAGGGCGACCTTGTGTCGGTTCGAATCCGACCTTCGGCACCATTCAAGTCCTGATAGCTCAGTTGGATAGAGCGTAAGATTCCTAATCTTAAGGTCATGGGTTCAAATCCCTTTCAGGACACCAATTTGTTTTCATTTGCCTTACTTAATTTAGATTATGATAAAATCATAAAAATATTTATCATACTAAATTTCGACTTTTAAATTTGTGTTATTTGTTAATTAATATTGAATATTTATGAAGCAACCATATAGTATTACTATCAAAGCCAAGCTTAATGCCATAATTGACTTACAACCAAGTTTTTATTTAGATTTGCTTAAAATTCTGCAAAATATAGCTCAATCGCACCAAGCTTATTATATAAAATTATTAGATTCTAAAATATTTATCCTTAAAAAGTCTTTTTGAAAGCTAAATAATTTATCTTTAAAGTAGAATATTTTAATTTAAGAAAAAGCCATAATCTAGAATAACTCAATTGTTTTGGTATATTTAGAGTGCTTATTTTTGAATCTTTAGCTCTATTGTATTGTTTAACCTTTGTTTTAAGATAATATTACTATATATATCATTAGTAATATTTAGGTATAATTACAAATAGTAATTTTGATAAAGTGAGATGCTATGGATTTAAGTCCTACATTTAAAGCCATATTTGTTAATAATACTAGTATAAGTTCATTCTTCATAATCCGCTTTATGTTATGTTTATCATGCTTTAGTCGATTGTTATTTATGCTAGTTTATTTATTCATTCTAGTATTTGTGCCTAGTTTTGCTAAAGATTTACAAAGTAATATGCTAAAGATTGCTGTTTCTAGCAATGTCGGTAAGCTTAATCCACAAGGTTATGCTGCTCAAATGTATGCACAGAATATGATATATGAGGGATTAGTTAAAATTGATTCAAAAGGTCAGATTGTCCCGTCTCTGGCCACTTCTTGGAGCATAGATAAAACAGGTAAGATATATACTTTTATATTGCGTAAGAATGTTAGGTTTTCCAATAAAGAGTTATTTGACGCTAATGCTGTGAAAAAGAATTTTGATTCTCTATTAAAGAATAGGGCTAGGCATTCTTGGAGTAACCTTGCTATGATTATTAAGGAAGTAAAAATCATTGATAGCCATCAAGTTCAAATTATACTAGATAAGCCTTATACGCCAACATTATCAGAGCTAAGCCTTATTCGTCCATATAGGTTTGTGGCTCCTAGCATGATTCCAGATAGCTTAGATTTGGTTAAAAATGAACCATTAGAACCAATTGGTACAGGTCCATATGTATTTTCTAAAACAGATTTAGGAAAGGGTGATACATTTATCAAAAATCAAGATTATTGGGATTTAAATGCAAATAATGGAATCTATTTTGATGTTATACAAACAAAAATTATTGTAGAACCTAATTCTAAGATTGTAGCACTAAAAACTGGTGAAGTAGATATGATTTATGGATATGATGAAGTTCCTATTGAAATATTCAAGCAAATGGACAAAACTAAGGAGTTTAGCATTTATCAAAGTCCACCAGTTTTTACTTCATCTCTCGTGTTAAATCCAGCTAATAAATATCTAGAAAATGTATTAATGAGAAGAGCTATTGCATTAAGTATTAATAAAGATTCTATTGTAAAGGCGGTGTATGAAAATTTTCAGCCAAAGGCTGACTTTCTTTTTTCGCCAAATATGCCAAATGCTGACATAAGTAAGGACTATCCAGACGCAATTTTATCCTTTGATAAAGATGAAGCAAAAGCTATTATAGAATCATTAGGTTATACACTAAATAAAAACGGATTCTATTATAAAGATAATAAGCAGTTATCATTGAGTTTACTATATATAGGCAATAATCCTTCACAAAGGTCAATAGCAGAGATATTACAATATCAGCTTAAAAATGTAGGAATTTTCCTTAAATTGATACCCACAGAGCAGACTATATATCATAATAAGCTAAGGACTGGGGATTTTGATATATGTTTTCACCAGACTTGGGGCATTCCGTATGAGCCGCTCATTATGTTAAATTCTATGAGATATGTTGGTCATGTTGATTATATAGCGCAAAAGCCACTTAAAGAAAAAGCAAAAATAGATAAGGAAATAGAATCTGTAATCATGCTTCCAAATGATTCTATAACAAAGCCATTACATGCTTTATTATATGATATTTATTCAACACAAATCTATATACCATTGACATATCAGACAAATAAATCAATAGCTAGAAAAGATATTCAAGGTATAAATATGGATATGCGTGCTATTGGAATTCCATTTCGGGAATTTTATAGGAAACCTTGATATTTGTGTTTTTATACTTTATTTATCCTTATGTTTTTATAGTTAAGGCATTCCTGATTCATAATGGCTAATGAAAGGCTTGATATATGTTCCAATATTTTTTGTTTAGAATCTTATCAATTATTCCAATATTATTGGTCGCTTCGTTTGTCATTTTTGCATTATTAAGGTTAAGCGGGACAGATCCTATAACTCAATACCTAATTCATTCAAATCTCCCACAAACACAAGAACTTGTAGAATCATTGAGACATGAGTTTGGTTTAGATAAGCCCATTTTGCAGCAATATTTAATGTGGCTACAACAGGCTTCAAGATTGGATTTTGGAACTTCTTTTATAACAGGGCGAAGTGTTAGTAATGACTTCATGTATTTCTTGCCAAATACTTTTCTATTAGTTGGGCTTTCGTTCTTGATTATTCTTTGTGTTTCTATTCCGCTAGGAATACTTTCATCAAAGTATAAGGACAAAATACCAGATTTGATAATTCGTTTCTTTTGTTTTATTGGAGTTTGCATACCCAACTTTTGGCTAGCTTTTGTGCTAATTATTATTTTTGCAATATATTTAGATTGGTTACCAGCCTTAGGGCTAGATAGTCCACAATCATTTATTCTTCCATGTTTAAGCATATCACTTATGTCAAGCTGCATTAATACAAGGCTAATTCGCACAAATATGCTTGAAATCAGGAAAGAAAGACATATTGTCTATGCTAAACTAAGAGCACTAGATTCTAAAAAAATCACATTAAAGCATATTTTTTATAACGCATCTTTACCAATTGTAACTGCCTTTGGTATGCATATAGGAGAGCTTATTGGAGGTGCTTTATTGATTGAAAATATTTTCGCAATACCTGGTATTGGTTTGTATAGCTTACAGGGTATTGCCAACCATGATTATCCTATTATTCAATGCTTTGTTGTGGTTCTTTGTTTGGCTTTTGTAGTTTGCAACTTACTTGTGGATATGCTTCTGATTATCCTAGATCCTAGATTAAGGAGCGAAGTTATGAAGTCAAAACAAATCAGCGATAATTAAGGATCAATATGAAAAATGCCACTAATAGCCAAACAATGCAAGGTCAGCTAGAATTGGATAATTTAAATTATAAAAGATTTCCATTGCTAGGTAAAATTGCTTTGATTGGTATATTTACCTTTTTAGCTATGATTATTATTGCTCCATATTTTTTGTCTTATACGCCAGATTTCCAAGATTTAGATTCTAAATTTGCCCCTCCTAGCTCAAGCCATATCTTTGGAACTGATTATTTGGGTAGAGATATTTTTACTAGGTTGATATATGGTGCTAGAATCTCTTTATTTTCAGCATTCTTTACTCTTGCTATTATCCTTTTTTTAGGTATTAGTATTGGTGGTATTTGTGGATTTATGGGAGGTGTAGTAGATAGAGTTATAATGAGAGTTTGCGATATATTTCTAAGCATGCCTACTATAGCACTTTCTCTTTTTCTTATTGGAGTGCTTGGAAGTGGACTAGGGAATATTATTATAGCTATAGCACTTACGCATTGGGCTTGGTATGCTCGAATTGTAAGAAGCATTGTTTTGCATTTAAAGAATAAGGAGTTTGTGCTTTTGTCGCAAACATTTGGGCTAAATAAATGGCAAAATTTTAGACGTAATATACTTATTCCTATTTTTTCACAGTGTATAGTCTTGGCTACTATGGATATAGGTCATATCATATTGCATATAGCTGGGTTATCTTTCTTGGGTCTAGGTGTGCAGCCGCCAGAAGCAGAATGGGGTGTTATGTTAAGTGATTGTAAAGATTATATATGGAGCAATCCGTCATTGGTTATATATCCAGGTGCAGCACTGTTTATTACCATAGCGTTATTTAATTTATTAGGCGATAGCTTAAGGGATTATTTTGATGTTGATTTGGAATCTTTGCATTAGACATTGGTTTTTATATTTATATTATTAAGCTAATAATATCAAAATATGGAGTTTAGATTTTTTGTCATATTTTATTATATATGAATATTTGTGTATTTATTAGGAATCTCGTAGATAAAATTTTTGTATCATTTGCTCCAAATATTGCAAGAGTGAAGTTTATATTTTGCTTTGCCTAGTATGACTAAGAATTTTAACACAACAAAAAATGGAAAGTTTGACATGATACGAGGTTATGTTGAGCTTTTTAAAATTTCAGCATCTTAATGATTCTTAAGCATTTTTAATGATTTAGCAAGATAGTAATGTTCATATAAAAAGGAGAAAAATATGACACTAGCAATGCAAGATGTAATCGTTAGCACTAAGGATTCTAATCCTCTATTACATAGCATATCACTAGAGATAGCACAGGGTAAAACACTTGTTTTGCTTGGTGCTAGTGGTAGTGGAAAGACACTTAGTTTATCTGTATTGCAAGGTATAATCCCAGCAAATCTAAATTTAACAAGCGGTAGGGTTTTGCTTAATGGTGAGTTGCTTGATCCAATTAATGCTAGGGGTAGAATCTTTGCTAGCATTATGCAAAATCCTCGCACTTGTTTTAATCCATTATTTAGTATGAAATCTCATATTAAAGAAACCTTACATGCTGTAAAAAAGCCTTATAGAAAAGAGGTTGTAGAATCAACTCTTAATGAAGCAGGGCTAGATCCTACTATCCTTAATCGATATTCTTTTGAGTTAAGCGGAGGAATGTTGCAAAGAGTGATGATAGTTATAGCCCTGCTAGCTGAGGCTAAGTTTATTTTAGCTGATGAGCCAACTAGTGATTTAGATGAGTTAAATCAACAAAGAATCCTAGATATTTTAGATTCTGTTAGGGTTAGCAGAAATATAGGTATTTTTCTTATTACGCATGATTTAAGCATAGCTATACAAAGGGCACATAAAATCCTTATTATCCATAATGGCAAGATTCAAGATAGTATAGAGCCAATTCACTTTGATGCAAAAGAGTTGCGTAAACTGCTAATTGATAAGCTATTGTCAAGGGAATAATTATGTTACTTAATTTACAAAATATTTGTTATAGCTATAAAGATATTAGGCTTTTTATGAATAAGATAGATAGGCAGATTCTGCATAGTATTAGTTTTCAAATAGACATTGGTGAGCGCGTAGGCATAATGGGTAAGAATGGCTGTGGCAAAAGCACCTTGGCAAGAATTATTGCTGGATTGCAGGAGCAGACAAGCGGTAGCATTTTGTTAAATGATGTATTAGTTAATAGGCGAAACATTAATGGCTTATTATCTAAAACTCAACGAAGAGCATTTTACAAGCAAGTTCAAATTATATTTCAAGACCCAATAAGTTCACTTAATCCTAGATTTACTATATTGCAGAATCTACAAGAGCCTTTAAGTTATCTCTTAGATATTAATGATAAGAAGACACAACTGCAAAGAATTATTCCTCTTTTGGAGATTTTAGATCTTGATTCTAGAATCTTGCAAAGTTATCCTGCTATGGTTTCAGGTGGACAAGCTCAAAGAATTTGCATTATGCGTACACTTTTAGTAAATCCTAGCCTAATTATTCTTGATGAGGCTACATCTAATCTTGACTATGTTTTAGCTATAAGGATTCTGGAGTTTTTAAAGCAATGGCAGCAAAATAACTCTTGTGCATTACTTTATATCACGCACAATAAGGAGTTTGCTAGTGATTTTTGCAATAGACTAATAACCATAGGAGAGATTGCAAATGTTGGAAATGGAATTATTAGCGAGGAAATTTGTAAAAAATAGCTCTCTTGTTACTTAAGATAATAATAAATATTTATATTTAAGGTTTAATGCCCATAATTTTTACAAAATATTACATATGAATGAAATTATATTGCAAACTTGTTAAAAAATATAATGAACTATTAGTTTTTAATTAAAATTGAATAAGGACATTGTATGGGAATTACAAGGCGAGATTTTTTAAATGGTGTAGCAATAGGTGCTGTTGGTGGTTTGGGCATGCTTTATGGTGGCGGTAATTTGTTTGCTAGCACGCCAACAAAAGGCGACATTTATTATCCCCCTGCACTTACTGGGCTTAGGGGTAATACTAATGAAGCTTATGAGTTTGCACATATGTTGCGCGATGGTGAGAGCTTTGATTATGCAGGGGCAAAAGTAGAAGAAAAGTATGATTTAATTGTTGTTGGAGCTGGTATTAGCGGACTTTGTGCGGCTACTTTGGGTAGAAGGAAGCTAGGCAAGAATGCTAAGATTTTAATCCTAGATAATCATGATGACTTTGGTGGACATGCAAAGCGCAATGAATTCACCTTGCCAGATGGTAGTCTATTGCTAGGTTATGGTGGTAGTGAATCATTTCAAAGTCCTAAATCTTTATATAGTAAACAGGTTGTAGAATTTTTAAAGTCACTAAATATTGATATTGATGCACTTGGTCAGAAGTTTAGTGTTGATTTTTATCCTAATATGGGTCTTAGCCGCGGTGTGTATTTTAACAAAGCTTATTATGGAGTAGATAAGGTTGTTAATGGAGATCCTGGGCGGGCTGTAGCTGATGATATACCTCCACATAGGCTTAATGCAAAGTCTGATGAAGATTTTATTAAAGAGTTCCCTTTACCACAAAAGGATATAGATGATTTAATAAGGCTTCATACTTCTAAGGAAGATTGGCTTAAGGGTATGAATAAAGAACAAAGAGCAGAGTATGCAGATAAAACAAGTTATGCCAAGTTTTTAAAAGACAGGGTAGGTTTAAGCGATTTGGCAATTTCATATTTTGAAAAACGTACAAATGATTTCATGGCTTTGACTATTGATTCTGTTTCGATGCAGGATGCTAGGGTTTGCTGGCTACCAGGGTTAGAGCATTTAGGATTACCAGAGCTTGATAAGGTAAGCGATGCAGAGAGAGATGATCTATATAACTATCATTTCCCTGATGGTAATGCTTCTGTAGCTAGGATTATGGTTAGGAATCTTATTCCCGGTGTTGCAAAGGGCAATACAATGGATTCTATTGTGCTTGCAAAGTTTGATTACTCAAAGCTAGATATGAAAAATTCCCCTACTAGATTGCGTCTAAGAAGCACGGCGGTAAATGCTGTAAATACAAAAGATGGCGTAGAGCTTTGTTATATGCATGCAGGTGATAAGAAGCTACATAAGGTATTTGCTAAAAAAGTGGTAATGGCTTGCTATAACGGCATGATACCCTACATTGTGCCTAGCATGCCCGATAAACAAAAAGAAGCTCTATCTATGAACGTTAAGGGGACTATGATGTATGCTAAGGTTGTCATTTCTAATTGGGAACCTTTTATTAAACTTGGTGTTAGCGAAGTGTATGTTCCGCAAATGCCTTATGCACGTGTAAAGATTGACTATCCTGTAAATATTGGAGGGTATAAGCACCCAGTAGATCCTAAAAAACCTATGTGTTTGCATATGGGTTGGGCAGAAAACACTCCACATGAGGGCTTAAATGCTAGAGACCAGTGGCGGGCTGCTAGACATAGGCTTTTTACTATGCCATTTTCTGAACATGAAAGAATCATTCGTGATGAATTGCAAGGTATGCTAGGTGGAGTTGGCTTTAATCATAAAAAAGATATTTTAGCCATTACAGTTAATCGTTGGTCCCATTGTTATTCTTATTCTATTAATACTCTCTTTGATGATGAAAAAGAGAGCGAAGAATATATTAAAGCCGCTAGGCAACCATTTGGCAATATTACCATCGCAAATTCTGATGCAAGTTGGTCTCCTTGGCTACACACAGCAATACAAGAGGCACATAGAGCAATTAAAGAGCTTAGATTATAATAATGTTGTTTTGTCTTTAAAAATCATTTCAAGGGTGTAGCTCTTAATGAATATCAATTATGATGAAACCATTTAAATCTTTGTGTTTAATGATGTCTATGCAGGCGCAGGGCAATGGCTTATCAATTTGTCATGTTGAGCGTTATCTAGCGGTAGCGACTAAATTACTAAAGAAACTTCATTTTCGCAGGAGTAAACATCTCATTAATATTTAGAGATCTTGGCTTACGCTTAAGACATGACAAAGAGGAAGATTTAGAATTGCAAAGAGCTGCAATCTTAGCGTAGAGTAGAGACATGGTAAAATGTTGTCATAATTATATTAAGTAATGTTCATAAGCAATACTATCTATTAATCATATAAAATATAGTTCTTATAACAAAGTTTAAATTTTTATATTCACTTTGATTTTAAACAATATTTAACCAAAACCTAGCCCTAAAGCCCATAGTTTTAGCTATATGGATATAAGTCTTTATTTTTCATAATTTAATTCAGAGTTATGACATCAATTCTTAAGATGAGAATCTATTAAGACCTACAAAAGTAGGCTAGATTTGTTGGCAATAGAAACTACCGCATTTATGCTTTGGGAGTATTTCATAAATTATAAGATAGACTTTGTTTTATTGTTAATTTTAGTTATTTTTTACAATGATAACATGCAACTTAAGCCAATATTTACAAATAAAGCTACTTAAAATTTGAAATTATCTTATATCTTTATGCTTATGTGTAGGTATAGCATATAGCACTATATCTACACTAAACCACCAAAAATTTCTAAGATAGAATCTATATCCGCAATTTAAAGATTGTAAATATTTAGGAATGCTAAGCATGTCTTCTCTCCTATGGTATATGGATAATGCAAGTTTTGGTTTGTATTTCTTAATTGTATTTTCTGCTCCCTTTAGTGCTTCTAGCTCTGCTCCTTCTATATCCATTTTGATTATAGTGGGGGGGGGGGGTAGCAACTTCTTTGGAATATATCGAATCATTGCCATGATAGAAGAGATTGTCAATGCTATCTACTTCTAGCTCTAAGATTTTATTTTTGTTGTTAGTTTTATCTTCAGTAATATGACTACACATATCATGAGTTATATTAAATGTAAGAGTATCTTTCTTGCTATATACCCCCTTAGGAATTACTACTATTTTTTTACCTTTAGCGTTTTCTCTAAGCTTTGCTAGATTCTTAATATCCATTTCATAGGAATATACTCCAGCATAATTTGGGCAAGCTTCTATAAACTCTAATGCAGTATCACCATCATATGCTCCGCAATCAATTAAAACTTCGTTATTGCCATATGTTAATAATTTATTGAAATATCCCGGATTGGCTGTATTCATTAATCCTTTATAATCTCCATATATTCTTGATTGAAAATAATTTTCCATGATTTGCTTTGATAATGAATCTTCTAAACTATTATAAAATGATTCAAATTCTTCAAAATTATTAGCAAAATAGTCATAGCTTATTTCATGAAAATAGCTAAATGGATCTAGAACTTGCACATCACTAAAGCCATATTTTGTAAGCTCTTCTCTAGCAAAATCAAGGAGCGAGATTCCAATAAATGCAGTGTATTCATCTGTGTTTAGATTATGTTCTTCTAGTGGGTATACATTTCTATTATTGTATTTATAATGATTGCCATTTATTTGTATTGCTCCCTCATCTACTCTTTGCATAATGAATTTTTTATGAGCTATATAGCTAAAGTCTATATTTCTTGAGTTAAATAAATCTACAATGAATGATGCTATATTGAAAGTATCTAGGATTCCCCCAAATATTAATAACTTTTTGGTTTTTAGTGTTTGCTTTTGTTTTGTTAAGTAATTATCTTTTTTATAATCTAGTAAATCTTTTAGCATAGTGTTTCCTTATTATTATATATTTTTGCTTGAAGTATTTTCAAATACTTTTGTGGCAGGATTACCTGCTATTACGCAATTATTTCTAAACCTCTTATATACGAAGCTACCCGGTGCTACTTTATTATTATTGCCAATGCTAGCCTTTGGCAATAGATATGAGTTAACACCTAGTATGTTATTGTCTCCAATGCTAGATTTTCCCATTAGATTGCAATATGCAGATAGCACATTATAATTTCCTATGGTTGTGTCATGTGCTGCGCCTGTGTAGGGTTGAAATATATTGAAGCTGCCAATGTTCTTTATACTTTCATTAATTCCGCTGCAATAAAGAAATATATTTCCCTTACCAATATTTAGACTGTCATAATATTCAACGCTTGCATACTCTAGCATGGAGAGATGATAGAAGTTTGGAAATAGCATTCCACGAGCTTCTAGCCTTTTTACAAGCTCTTTTTTAAAGCTTAGATTCTCACCAATGGCTAAGATAATGCTATCCCCTTTATTTAATACAGAATCATCTCCTACATAGTTATATTTTTGTTTGAATTCTTCATTTACATATTCCTTATCGCAGATGTAGCCTAAGAATTTATAGGGATTTTCCACTGACTTGCTTTGTGTTTGCACACTTGCTGCTAGCTCTATTGCAAAGCCGGAGCAACCATAAATATATACTTCTTTCATTGTTTATCCTTTTGTTGTATTAGAATCTTAATTCTGTGAATCTATGGAATCTTATGATTAGCATTATTAGGTTTTATGCGGCTATTTTTTTATCTAAATTCCACCCCCCCCCCCCACTACGATTCGCTGCGCTGCGATCCATTTGCTAAGAGGGCTTAGCAAAAATGCACAAAGATTTGCTACATCACTAGGCTCACCTTCTCCAAGTGGTATGGAGTTAATCCAAGATTTCCATAGCTCTTGCATATCTTCTTTGCCTTTCATGATTTCTGTTCTAATTGGACCAGGCAAGATTGCATTCACCCTAAATCCATGCTTTGCTAAATCTTTGCTAATAGATAGGCTAAGCTGTGTTAGGGCAGCTTTAGATGAGTCATATATGCTATTTGCTGGAATGCTTGCTTGCAGTGCTTGAGAGGAGATTAGAACTATACTTAGATTAGCTGCCTTGCGCTTGTCATAGAGGCATTTTATACACTCTAGCGCGCTAAAGAAATTTACATCAAATATCTTTTTTGCCTTTTTAGAATCTATATTTCGAAGTGGTGTAATATCGCTAATACCTGCAAAGTATGCAAATCCATTTACCTTGCCATGATCTATTACTATGGAATCAAATAGCTTTCCAATACCTTCTTGATTGCAAAAGTCATAAACTCTATATTCAAATTTCTTGCATTCTCTTTTTAAAATTTGTAACTTATCTTCTCTTCTTGCAATGCCAATAACCCTTGCTCCTAATGTATCAAGCAACTTACATGTAGCAAGCCCAAGTCCAGAGCTAGCCCCTGTAATAATGATTAGCTTATCTTTTAGTTTAAATATGTCATCTTGCATTATTGTCCTTTTTATCTATAATTTATTGGTTATATCCATTTGCATGTATTTACATCTTATTCCTACCTCCATCTATATGTATATTTTCTCCGCTTATCCAGCTTGAGCATGGAGATAGTAGAAATGCAATTAGATATGCTATGTCTAATGTTCTTCCATGCTTTAGCGGATAATGGGTGTTGATTTCATTTAGAATCTCAAAACTTACAAAATCTCTTGCATCTTTAGTCATATTAGTATTTAATATACCGGGTAATATGCTATTTATTCTTGCATTTAGAGGGGCAATCTCTTGCACTAAGGAGCGCGCTAGAGCAGAGAGAGCACCTTTTGCAGTAGCATAGGGGCTTAGCCCTTTATATGTGAGCGATTCTGATATTGAGGAGATTAGGACTATGCTTAAATCTTTAGATTTTCTTTTATCGCATAGATTTCTAATTAATTCATAAGCTGCAAAGAAATGCACATCAAAGATTGCCTTTAATTTGTCATAGTCCATATCTCTTAAACTAGATAGCACTCCCATACCTGCGCAATGCACGATACCGTTAATCTTTCCATGCTCACTAACTATAGAATCTATTAGTTCTTTTATATCATAGATATTAGAAAAGTCATAAGTCCTATAAAACATCTTGCCTTTTATGTTTGAATTTGAATTGCTATTTGTTTCTATATTATTTGAATCTTGGACAATCTCTTTTAGCCTATACTCTCCTCTTGCAACAATAACCACACGTGCACCAAGCTTTACTAAGAGATTAGCACTCTCTAAACCAATGCCACTGCTTCCTCCTGTAATGATGAATAGTTCATTATTAAAATGAATCATGTTTAGTCCCCTTGTATTCACATATATTTTTTATATAATTCATGAAACTTGACTATCCAATTCTCCATATTTTGGTGATATACAAAGTTAGGGAAATTCATGAATTTGGATGCACCTTGCTGCATTAGGGCTACTACCTCTGTATCTTCATTTAATATATCCCAACTAGCTTGTATCATGCCCTTATAATATATGTCTTGTACATCTTTAGACTTTGCTTTTACGCTATATGTCCTTGAGCTAAAATTTGTTTTGTATGGATTATTTGATGGATAAAAGAGCATGATTGAATAATGCAGCCCAAAGCTAGAGGCAACAAAGCTAAATGGAAATATATGATAGCACCAATAGCCCTCTTTATAGAAGTTTGATTCTTGAAAAAGATTTCTTATCTTTGCATATTTTTTTATGATTTTTTGATTTGCCATTGGTGAATGTGAGCATATAACGTCATTGGTATCTGTGGGAGCTAATCCTTCTAGCTCTAGCGGCATAAATGTGGTGGAATGCACAAATGGTAGATGATAGCCCTCTATTGAGTTTTCTAGTGAGATTTTCCAATTTGCTTCATATTTGCTATGTGTATTTATATCCACACAAGAATCAATACTATGCGATATGGCTTTAAATTCATCATAGAAATCTCCTAGCTGTTTCTTTAGGGATTGTGCGGGATTGTAAGAGAAGAATATAAGCTCTCCACATAACTCTACATGATAATGTAATAAATCTCTGCCTTCTATAGAATCCTTGCAAAATCCATCTCTGCTTGGAATATGCAATTCCTTATTGCTATATTTCCAGCCATGATACTTACATATAATATTCCCATTTCCACGACTAAAGATTTTATTTTCATTTGGGATAAGTCTAGCACCCCTATGCGGGCATGTATTATTAAAGGCTATGATATTTCCATTATCATTATATATAACAACTTGGAAGTCATATATATCTAATATTATATAGTCCCTATTATTTGGAATTTCGCTAGTATGAGCACCAATATGCCAAAATCGTTTGTATAGATTCTCAAATTCTTCATACATTGTTTTGCTGCTTGTGTAGTCTATAGCTTTTTCTCTCATTATAATTCCTTAAAGTTAGATTATGCTTTTGTGTTCTTATAACACTGTGAAATTTTTGTTAATGGGATTAATGTATGCAAAATGGCATATATAGTTCATGATCATTCATTTTTCTTGTGTCGATAGATTAGATTTGTGCTAAATCTCATATCTTGTAGTAGTGCTATGCTTACGCTTAATCCCACCCCAAAGGTTACAAACATAGACAAAGATTCGCTTTTATATCCATCTTTGTTATCACACATAAGAAGCGGAATAGATGCACAACTAGCATTGCCAAAATCACGTAAGTGTATTGGCATTTTTTGCGTTATGCCAATCTTTGCACCAAGCTGATCCATTATTATCTTGCTTGCTTGATGCAAATAAAATGAGTCTATTTTATCTATGGATATATTGGTATATCTAAGCATTTCATTAATGTTTAATGGGACTTCATTGATTGCAAATTCGAATACTTTTATTCCATCCATTTTCCCATGCCAAGGATAGACTAGCTCACCTTCTTCATCATAATACGGCTCAAAAGATTCTTTTGTAAATGGATTCTTTAATCCACCTATAGGCTCTATAATGCAGTCAAATCCATCTCCCATGGTCTTAAATCTAAAGTACGTTTCTTTTGAATTTGGCGAAAACTCTAATGCTGTGCAGCTACCTGCATCACTAAAGAGAAAACTACCTCTATATTTATCGTAACCTTCATGACTTGGCGAATCTCCAACAAAAAGTAAAATTCTTTTCATTTTGCCATTTGTGGCATTTATATGGCTCATAGCTGTAAATAGCGCGTATGGATATGCACTGCAACCCATAGATATATCATATGCAGCTACTTCTTTGGGTAGATCTAACTTATCTTGTAATATACATGCAGTAGCTGGTAGTTTGTATTCATGCTTTTGTGAACATACTATTATTGCATCTATAGAGTCTTTACTCCAATTTAGCCTACTTAATGTATCCAAGCCACAATCAATATATAGGTTGAGTAGAGTTTCATCGTCATCTTGTCCAAATTTCCTATGCAATCTATAGGTGGTATCTACCCCTGTGGTTTTTATGATTCTTTTTTTGGTTTTTATATCAAAATGTGGATTATCTATACCTATCATTTTTAAGCTTGGCAGGGCTGTTGTGATATGTCTAATGGCGGCATTTGAGACTTCGCAATTCATAGATTAGCCTTTGCTAAAATGTCTCTGGCTGTTTTAAATTCTCTAATACTCTTTGTGGTAATTTTTATTTGCAATGAGGAGTCAAAAAGACTAAACACACTTAAGTGTGCCATAGAATCCCAATCTTCATATTCACTTAATGGTTTATCTAAATCTAGAGTGCCTATGTCTATCATTAGTATGTCTTCTATTTGCTCTATTAATTCTTCTCTTGTCATTATATTCGCTCCTTAATTTAATCTAAACTTTTAAAGTCTAATGACTTTTAGTATTTCCCAACTTGTCTATTTATGCTTAATTGTATCTCTAGGCAATACTAAAAACCATTATATTGATATACTTAAGGTGAAATTGCATTGCTTAGATCCTAAACTCTTAAAATTGCTGTGGGGGGGGGGGGTAAAGCATTTATAGCCTAGATATATGCAGATTCTTTGCATTAAGCGGTATTTTGCAATGCTAGATTTTAATATTTTTCTATTTGCTATATATAAATATAACTTAGTAAGGACTATGGACTTAGATTTTTTAGATTTTGATGGATTATTAGATTGAGATTGATTATAAATATGCTGAAGATATAAAAATAAAGGAATTACATTAGTTATATATATATATATATATATATATATATAATTTAAATCTTGTCATATTATTCATATTTTATTCCCGTTTTTTATTTTATCTATAATTATTGTTAAACTGATGTTTGTTCGATATTATACCATTATACCAAAAAATTATAGATTTTACATGAATGGGCTTAATATTTCACCTAATCTTACTCCATTTATTGTTTTATGTTGTAAGCTAGCATATATTGAATCTGCACCATTTTGCAATGTGGGGCTACTTACACCATGTAATATTGATATTTTAGCTTCCAAAAACGCGCTAAGCTTGTCACAGAATTTTAATAAATCCCCACATATTGCGCGCTTTGATATATCATTATCATTGTGCTTATAAAGAAATTCATCGCAATTATTTATTATACAAATATCATGATTCTTATCTATAAATCTATTTTTAAATTCGTTTGTAGTCCAATATGAAATATCATAGGCAATGTATTTTGGAAGTTTATTTAAAATTTTTTCTTGCATTTCGTCTTGTTCTATTCTCTTAAGCAATTCATCAAGACCCAATACAGAGCATTTAATAGGGGATATAATATCGCGTGTTAGAATTTCTGGCAAGTCATGAAATAATCCACAAAAGAAATGCTCCTTGCACATAGCATTGCAAAGCTTTAAGTCTATGCTTAATAGATATGCGCAGATAGCTACAACAAGAGTATGTCCTAATACAGAAGTTTGCGGTATTCTTGGCGTCTGACTCCATCTTTTTTGGAATCTAAGCTCACCAAACATTCCTATGCATTCCCTTAGATTTTGATAGAGCATAAGCTCTTTCATGCTTGGCAAGTCATAGAAATCTTCAATTTCAGAATCCATAATTTTCTTTATGTTTTCTATATCATATAGTTTTGGATTAAAGTAGTAAATAATATCAAATTCCCATTTTGATACATAAAAATGCGCAGCCTTTAAGATTCTTGATTCTAAAGATGAGTCTTGGTAACTAAGGAAATCTTCCATATCATTAAAAAATTCATATCCTTCAATCTCTTTTGAAATGCTATCCTTGACATATTTAGCGAGCTTTTGCCTATATGAATTCTTTAGTCTATGAAATATAGGCGGCTTAATGTCTGTTAATACTACTCTCTCAAAGAATTCAAACAAAAATTTCTGTATCAACGAGTTATAATTTATTTCTGATCCTAAATCTTGCTCTATACTTGCAAGTATGTATGCAAGTATAATCTTATGGGCTTGTTTATCTAGTTCCACAAAGTTAAGCGGACATGCTTTGTCATTCCATCTATGTATTGAGGCACTTGTAAAGATTCTCTCTAAGAGTAACTTATTTAGATTTATTTGCTTATGTTGCATGTTTATCCTTTGTTGTTAGGTTTCTTTGTATAAATTTTAGATTTGGGATATGATTGCAATTTTTATCTTAAGTCATGGATAAATGTTATGAATGTGCTACTTTTAGATAATTATGATTCTTTCACATACAATATAATTTATAAACTAAGAAGTATTGGTGTTAATTATACGATATTACAAAATGATTGTAGTTTGCAAGATATTAAAACTACCAAATTTACTCATTTGATTGTATCACCGGGTCCTAGTAGCCCTAAAGAATCTGGAATCTCTCTTCAGGCTATTGCATATTTCGCTCCAATAGTGCCAATACTTGGAATCTGTCTTGGTCATCAATGTATAGCAGAAGTATTTGGAGGAGAGGTAAACAAAATGAAAACCCCTATACATGCTAAAAGCTCTACTCTATCTTTTATCCCAGATCCACTTTTTAAGGGTATAAAGCAAAATCTACGAATAGCATTATATCATTCGCTTCATGTCACAAATCCCGGGGAATGCAAAATACTAGGATTTAGCAAAGAGGGCATTGTCATGGCTTTACGACATAGAAAATATCCATGCTATGGAATCCAATTTCACCCTGAATCTATCTTGCAGCAACAAGGCAGAAAAATTATTAAAAATTTTTTGTCTATGAGAATAGGGGATTCTTAATATTTTTGTTTTGCTACTTAAATAGCATATCAAAATATATGCTAAATCTTAAGTATATTCGGATTGTATAATAATATATTTTACTTAAGGATTATTATGCAGCCAATTGTTGTTAACAAACAGGATTTAGATAATTATAGTTATGAGAGATTCGCATTAAACGAATATATATTAATGGAAAATGCAGGCGGAAATCTAGCTCGTTTTGTCATTAAGCAATTAAAAAGGCATAAAAATAAATATATGCAATCTCAAGTGATATTTCTATGTGGAGGAGGAAATAACGGAGCAGATGGATTAGTGGCATCTAGGGTTTTATACTCATTATACCCTAAGGCAAAGATTAGCATTGTCATGCTAGATAGTCCAAAAAGCAAGTTATGTAAAGCACAATATGAAATCATTGTAAATTTATGTGAAGTTTTTGCTGATTCTTATAAAAATAATCAAAGCTTAGATTCTAATTGTAATGCTAGAGATATAGAGCGTAAGACTTTGTCGATGTTTCAACTTTTTAACTCATTGCAGGATATATCTCAATGTGTAAGTTCTAATTTCTCTCTAGAAATTATCCCTATGTTTCAAGACAAAGAGCTAGATATTAAAATAAAGCCAAGCTTTTCTAATCTAATAGCGAATTTACTATCACTGAAATCCTGTGATGTGGTAGTTGATTGTATTTTTGGTAGCGGGTTTAACAATGCTAATAAAACATTGCATTCATATATAAGTTACCAAGCATTGCAACAAGCCTTTAAAAAATGTTCTGCTATAAAGATTGCATGCGATATGCCAAGTGGATTACCAAATATTCTAGGACATAGAGGAGACATATATGATATATTAGGGAATGTTGATTATACATTATGTATGGGTGTGGCTAATATTTCCTTGTTTGATTCTAGAATCAAAGACATAGTAGGCAAAGTAAAGATATTGCCATTAGGTATAAGTCAAGATGCCTATTATAGTTATGTGAAGTTAGATGAGCATAATAGTGAAACATCGTTTATTTTGTTGGAAAAAAGTGATTTATGTCTTCCGCTAAGAGAGGCTAAAGATAGTAATAAGGGGACTTATGGCACAAGTTACATCATAGCAGGAGAGATGTTTGGCGCATCTTTGTTAAGTGCTAGGGCTGCGCTTTGCTTTGGAGCAGGAAAGGTTTGTATGTATGAAGGATTTTTGCATAATTCACAAGACCACAAAAAAGACTGTGAGATAATATACACCAAATCCTTTCCTTCTAACTTACATAATAATCATAATGTGCAGCAATATGCTTTTGGTATTGGCATGGGATTAGGCTATGATGAGTTACAATATCAAAAATTATTTGCTTGGCTTTATAGGCTTTGTGGGATTGCTTTACAAGATGGGGCTATATTAGTTGATATATTTAACTCTAGAGATGAATTGGCCAATGAGTCATATCAACAATTGCAATCTAAACATATTAATATCCCTTTTGTTTTTGATGCAGATATTCTTGCTCGCAAAGAGCTAATACCAATTCTTAAACACCTTGATAATGTAGTAATCACACCTCATCCAAAGGAGCTTTTATTGCTCTTGCGCAATATGAATTTATCAAAGCTTATGAAATATGATTCAATAGAATCTATACTACGAAATACAATCCCAATAGCTCAATGTTTGACAGAGTATTTTCCCAATGTTGTTTTTTTATTAAAAGGCTCAAACACACTCATAGCGCACAAAAATAGAATCTACATAAACACTCAAGGCAGATCAAATCTAGCAAAAGGTGGTAGTGGAGATGTTCTAAGTGGCATGATTACAAGCCTTTTATCACAAGGCTACCATAGCTTGCAAGCTGCCTTACATGCAAGTCTAGCGCATGCAATAGCTAGTCAAAGGGCATTTAGATTCTATGATAGCTATGCGCTCACGCCAAATAAACTATTGAAAATGATTACAAAGTTATCTTAATTTGTTACATCAAAAAACAATAATTATAAAGTGATACAATTTTAAACATCATATTGGTTTTTATTGTATATCGCAATGTTTTTTTGTGTAAAAGATTATGTTTTCTTATATTATTGATTATTATGAGGCTTAGTTTTGATTTAAATCTTTGTTGGGCTCATAAAATGAAAATGAGGAAAAGCATAATGAAACCTATTAGTAATGTTATATGGATTACAGTAGCAGTAGTTGGTGCTATTTGCTTCTGTGTGTTGGCTCTTCATCAGGGAGAGACTATTTCAGCTCTTTATCTTGTTGTTGCTGCAACTTGTATTTACTTAATCGCATATAGATTTTATAGTCGCTTTGTAGCTTATACAGTGCTTGGTCTTGATAAGACGCGAGCTACACCAGCTATCATTAATAATGATGGGCAAAATTTTGTCCCAACGCATAAGGTGGTGTGTTTTGGACATCATTTTGCAGCTATTGCTGGGGCTGGACCTCTTGTTGGTCCTATTTTAGCTGCACAAATGGGATATTTACCATCTATGATATGGATTCTAGTTGGTGGTTGTTTAGCTGGCTCTGTGCATGATTTTGTTGTGTTGTTTATATCCTCTAGACGAAATGGTCGTTCATTAGGAGAGATGATAAAAGACGAAATGGGTAGCACAGTAGGAAAACTAGCCATGCTGTCCATTTTTGGAATCATGATAATCATCATTGCAATTTTATCAATGGTTGTAGTTAAGGCTTTAGCAGATTCCCCATGGGGCACATTTACTATTGCCATGACTATGCCTATTGCTATATTTATGGGAATATATATGAGATTCTTGCGTCCAGGAAGGGTTGGTGAGACTAGTATTGTAGGTTTTGTTTTGCTTATGCTTGCTTTATATTATGGGCAAATTGTATCAGAGAGTGAGACTATGTCGCAGATTTTTCGCTTTGAGCAAACAACCCTAGCTATTATAATTATGATTTATGGTTTTATTGCTGCTATATTGCCTGTGTGGATTTTGCTTGCTCCAAGAGACTATTTAAGCACTTTTCTTAAAATTGGCGTTATTGTAATAATGGCTATATCCATTCTTTTTGTTGCACCTGATTTACAAATGCAGAAATTCACTCGTTACATAGATGGCACAGGTCCCGTATTTGCTGGACATCTCTTTCCATTCTTGTTTATTACTATTGCTTGTGGGGCGATTAGCGGATTCCATGCTTTGATTGGCTCTGGAACTTCTCCAAAAATGCTTGAAAATGAAACTCATGCAAGGCTTGTTGGCTATGGCTCTATGCTTATGGAATCAGCAGTTGCTATTATGGCTTTGATTGCTGCTTGTATTTTGCAACCCGGAATATATTTTGCCATTAACTCACCAGCTATTTGGATTGGTAAAGATGTTATAACTGCTGCAGAAACAATTTCTAGTTGGGGATTTGTGGTTACTCCGCAGGATATTTCACAGCTTGCTAGTGATATTGGTGAACATACAATTCTAAGTAGAACAGGTGGAGCACCTACTTTTGCTATTGGGCTTGCTATGATTATTTCTAAAATGCCTATTTTTTCAGCTGGATCTATGGCATTTTGGTATCATTTTGCTATTTTATTTGAGGCTTTGTTTATCTTAACTGCCGTTGATGCTGGAACTAGAACTTGTAGATTTATGGTTCAAGATATTTTGGGCAATATATATAAACCACTTGGGAATCTTGATTCTCTTCCTGCCGGATTATTTGCTACTGCATTATGTGTAGCTTGTTGGGGATATTTTTTATACCAAGGCACAATTGATCCAAAAGGAGGTATATATAGCTTATGGCCCCTATTTGGCGTTAGCAATCAAATGCTTGCTGGTATGGCATTGCTGCTTGTGATGGCTATCTTGTTCAAGATGGGTAAAGGTAAATATGCTTGGGTTGTTGCGCTACCTGCCTGCTTTGTTCTTTGCGCTACTTTGTATGCAGGGATACAAAAGGTTTTGCCTGCAAATGGCGAGAGGATACATGATTCTGTAAGTCATGTGGCTTTTGTGCAAAATACAAGCGCGAAGGTAGCAATAAAACAAGAGCAGTTAGATACTCTTAAGAAAGATAATTCAGCAGATACAGAGGCTATAAAGAAGCTTGAAACTGAAATCAGAGTATCAAAGCAAAGTATTATTAATAATACAATCGATGCTATACTTTGTATATTTTTTATGATTGTAACTGTAATAGTGCTATTGCAGTCTATTCGTATAGCTATGCAATGCATTAATGGCGCCTCTCAATATCCATTGAGAGAAGAGCCCTATGTAAAGCTTAGTTAGCTTTAATTGTGCTTGACTTGATGCTTTTGCTATAATAGCCTATTTTGTTGTTATGCTAACTACTTGGAAGCATTGCAATATAGGAATTGTTGCTTAAATAGGATTTTAGGATAATGCGGATTTTTATTAAAAATACTATCCTTTACTATATTAAACACTTAACCCTCTTGTCATGTTAAGGCTTTAGTCAAAACATCTATAACAATTTTGTTGAGTATTGTAAAATCCGAAACATTTCTGTCTTAACTTGTGATTCAAACAAAACTTTATTGTGTTAATTGTCATGTTGGGCATAAGCTACTAAATTTACTAAAGAAGCTTTGCTTTCTTCAATGAATAAACATCTAATCAAAAAGCCCAAATATCTTAGAATCTAATTTAATAGATAGCAGGCTGTCTTTTGATTCTTCGTCTAAAGACTAATAATGACAAGAAATAGACTCAATATGACTATAGACTAAACACGACAAGGGATAAGGTTAAATAGATTAAAGCTTAAAACAATAATATAAAGCTCTTGTAATCATTAAAGATTTTAACCTAACTAATAATATGCAAAACTAAATATTTAATTTACAGATATAATACTAAACATTACAAAGCATATATATCTATATATAAAATTAACATAATAAAATCTAATAAGTAGCAATATCAATAACCTACTTAGTATTTTGTAAATGTATATTAGCTGCCTTAAATATGGCTTTTAAATTCTGCTATGTAAATATTTAAATAATTTATTAGAATTAGCTTTTAATTTATATGACTTATATACATTTTAGTTGAATATGCTACTTTTATTTATTCCTAATAGTTTTGAAAGCTTTACTCTCTAAATCCCCACAGCTGTTTTAGGGAATCTAGTGCTTGTTTGTCAATATCTAAGCAAAGCATACCTTCCTCTTCTTTAAGCGAATCTAGTATATCTTGCCCCAAACTAACAAAGCTATGTCCATAGAAATCCCATTCCATTCCATCATTTGCTTTAATCTTTCCAATACGATTTGCCCTAACTACAAAGCAAGAATTAGTAAAGGCATGCGTAGTAAGTAAGGCTTCCCATCTAGCTTGTGATGAAAATGTGCTAGCAGTAGGCACTAGGACTACATCTATATTAGCTCTTTTTAGCTCCATCCATATCTCATCAAAATGCGCTTCAAATCCAAATACCACTCCATATCTTAGCTCATTTGTCTTAAATGTAAATGGCAACTTTATTAGCCTTGAAGTGTCGTTAGAAAAGAATTCTGCTTCATTCCAGTGCTGATATTGAATAAGCCTTTGCTGGCTATAATGATGAACTTTATTTTTATTAATAATAGATATATGTTTATAGTAGCCTTTGTTTTTATATTGTATATCTGGGACTACTATGGTATGGTGATATTTGGCATTTATATCCATTAGGAAGTCTAGTTTATGTTTATTGCGAATAGATTCTGGTGGCTTAGTGCACCAACTAGTATGAAAAAAACTATCAAGCACATATTCTCCCATAATGACAATGCTATTTGTTGGAATTGACTTTAAATACACTTCTATTCTATTTGTATCATTTAGATTCTCAAACTGTAATATAGCGATATAATTACTACAATCAAATGTTATAGTCTCTTTCAAAGATTCTCCTTTATACTAATATCTGTAAATTTCTGGCTATTTTAATAAGATCTAAATTTCTTTGATGCAAGACTCTCTGCTTTAATTGCTATTGAAGAATATCTCTTAGCTCGAATTCAGCTTGTTCTAGTATTTCATTTGCTAGGGCTAGATGCTCTTTTGCTTCTTGATATAACTCTATGCCCTCCTTTAAGCTTAGTTCATTATTATTTAGTTTTTCTATGATAAGTTTTACTTTTTCTACTCGATCTTCAAAGCCAAGGGAATCTTGATTTGCTTCATTATAGTTGACTTGATTTATATCAGCTTGTGTTTGTTTTGATTTATTTGAATTTTTAGATATTATCTCTTTGAAATCTTGTTCCTGTAAGTCTTGATATTTATCTTGTGCATTTTGGGAATCAAATGAAATATTGGTATTTAACGCCTCATCTTGTTTTTGCAATGATTCTAATGAATGTTTGGAAATTTTACTGATGACTTTGTTATTTTGGTGCATATAAGCGTCCTTGCAACAAAAACTAGAGCTGTGATTATATCTATAAAAGCTATATTTAAGCTTAAGTTATATACAATTCCTAGTTCAAATTTAAGCTTATATTGCTTATTCTTAAAGTGTGTCAAGGATAATTTATGAAGAAAGATATTCACCCAAAATATATGCCATGTAAAGTTATATGTGTTACAAGTGGAAAGCAAATCGAAGTGCTAAGCACTAAACCAGAGTTGAAAATTGACATTTCAAGTTTTTGCCATCCATTTTATACAGGTAGTGATAAGATAGCTGATACGACAGGAAGAGTTGAGAGATTTAGAAAGAAATATCAAAAGAGTTAGGATTTTTATTTAGTATCAATTTATCTTAATTCTTATGGATTATCTTTTATTTAAAATAAATTTAAACGTAGCTAAGTTAGAATCTTAAAATACCATTAATAGCAATGCTAGTATTTGTTCCCACTCCTATAGGTAATATTGATGATATTTCCATTCGAACGTTAAGAGCATTTAATGACGCTGATATTATTCTATGTGAGGATAGTAGAGTTACAAAGAAGCTATTATCCATTTTAGCTAGTAGGGATTTTATTAAACTTAATTTCACCAAAATAGATTCTAAAACCAAACGTTTCATTAGCTTTCATTCCCATAATCAACAAGATTTCTTATCAAGCATTACGCCAGTTTTTTTTGATTCTTTTGTTGTATGCTGTAGTGATGCTGGTATGCCATGTATTAATGATCCTGGTGCTTTGCTTGTACAATATGCAAAACTAAATAATATTAAATACGACATTTTGCCGGGGGGCAGTGCGTTTAGCTTAGCTTTTGCTAACTCTGGACTTCAAGGGGAATTTTGCTTTCTTGGATTCTTTCCGCATAAACAACAAGATAGAATTCAAAGATTAAAAGACCTGCAAATGTGTCATAATGAATCTCATATGATATTTTATGAATCTCCAAAGAGGCTTAAGTGCTGCCTACAAGATATAGCTGATGTATTTCCTCATGCTCATATATATGTTTATAAGGAGTTAACTAAACTTTATCAGAATGAATATGAAGGATACGCTAATGTTGTATTGCAGAATCTCCCTGATAATGTGAAAGGTGAGTATTGCATAATCATTGAAAGAGACAAAAATGCTATTTTTTCTAAAAAGCTATGTCTAAGTCAAGAAGAGATTTTGTCCTTACCTATAGGCATTAAGTATAAAGCAAAAATGCTAGCAGAAATTAGCGATCAGAGTTCAAAGCAGTGGTATGCCAAACTACTAAATAAATAATCTAAATATTATTTTGTTAAATTTAATAGAAATTTAAACGTCTATGTAATATTTAATTCTATTTCATTCCAAGCATTCCTGCAAAATTATTGCTAATGCCAAGTATATCTAGTATAGCCGATACTTCGCCTCTATGATGGATATTGTGATTAAGGATTGCTAGAATTAGCTCTCCTCTTGGCTTCTCAAATGTAATTCCGGGAAACTCAATTTTGCCCCTTGATGTAAAATCATCAATATTTTCAACAATTTCTATAATCTTAGAATCTACTAGCAACATAGCTTTCTTTAGTCCTGCAAAGCTACTTTTGTATTCATCTTTTAATACGCCTCCAGGTAAGCTAATATTTAACAATTCATTAATATCTACTTGTTTATTTGTATATGTAGAAAAGATTGAGCCAAAGAAGTAAATATTTGCAACCAAAGAATGCTCTATTGAGCCAATGGCATTTTTAAAATATGAACCTATATTGCTTTGAAGTTTGGAAAATTCTACTTTTTCGATAGTGGCTAAGAGATTATTATCTGCAAATTGATTGTATTTTGCCTGCAACAAAAGAATATCTTTCATTATTTTTCCTTATTTTTATATTTTACAATATTAGGATTCTATGATATTAGTGTCAAAATTTCAATATTTCAATCAATATTTCGCATTTAGATTTAGTTTATCTAATCTTAAATGGACTAAATATTTCATTCAAGATTGCTATAATCTTTGCTTTTATTAATGGAGATATTATGTTATCTAATATGCTGTATGACACAATTTGCATTGCTGTTGGTGCTGGGCAAATATCAAGAAATATATTTCAAGAATATAGTAGTACAAATGCCTCTAGCTATTTCATCAAAGATGATGCAAGTCCCATTACTAAGGCAGATATTCAGTCCAATTCTTATATCATGGAAAATCTTAGCACGCTTTATAACTATGAAATTTGCTCAGAAGAAGCAATTCTTGAGTATGCAAGACGAAAGAATTTAGAATCATATTGGCTTATCGATCCTCTTGATGGGACCAAAGACTTTATAGCTGGCATTGGTGAGTGGACTATTAATATAGCCCTAGTGCATAGAAATGAGATATTGCTAGGCGTTGTATATGCCCCTTGCGTTGGCGAACTTTATTTTGCTAGCAAGAATCAAGGCAGCTTCCTTATAGATATGGCTAAACTTTTTTCTAATATGAATAATATAAATGAGCTTAATCCCACAGAGATTAGATTAGATAGACAGCTCTTAGTGGATTCTAGCATTAGGTTGCATGGCGGGCAGAAAAATAAAACCTCTAAAATTATTGCTTGTAGCTCTAGATTCCATAATAATAACTTATCAAGTGAGTTTATTGCAAAATATGACGCAGATATCCTACTTCTAGGCTCATCGCTAAAGATTTGCGCATTAGCAAGCGGCAAGGCTGATATATATCCAAGGTTTAATGGCACAAAGGAATGGGATATAGCAGCTAGTGATATTATATTAAGAGAATCAGGTGGAATAATTATCGATTATGAAACAAAAAAGCCACCAATGTATAATAAAGAAACAATTAGCAATAACTATTTTGTAGCATTTAGTAGCACTCAAATTGGTGGAGTCATCTACCAAGATATTTTATCTGGGCTATCTTGATTTTTTGTGTATAAAATCAGTTTAGTTTTTTATATTTAGGTTTTGATGAAATCAAACTTACTTTTAACATAATATAGAACAAAAAATATTCCATCTTTAGCTATACTTTAATAATAAAAACTATAATCTTTATGATGATTTTTATCAAATAATAGGGTAATATTGTTTCGTTTGATCTTATTTAATAATGAAAATTCTATTTTTTTTATAAAATTTCTGATATTTTACACTAAATTGATATATATTAAAACTATTATTTTGATGGTTAAGGAGCATTCAGTGTATAAAAACTTTCCCTTAAAATTTAAATTATTGATTTTTATGTTGATATCATTTGTCTCATTTTTTGTTCTTATTACGGTTTTATATATGGACAATATTAAGATTATTAAAAAAATTGATGATCAAGTTTATAGTATTGTCAAATCAGATGTTCAAAATAAATTGAAGCTAAGTGTAGATGCTGCAGCTAATGTTATTGGTCAGCTTATTGAGGGTATAGATAATGAGCAAGATAAAATTGATATTATTGCAAAGGCAATCGATAAATTTCGCTTCGAAGATGATAAATCTGGATATTTATTCTCATTCAAAGGTAATGTAGCTGTAGCACATCCAACTCGCAAAGATATGATAGGTGTTGATTCAAGCCAACTTAAGGATGCAAATGGGACAGCTTTTATTAATGAGATGAATATAAAGGCAAACCAAGGAGGCGGCTTTGTCGAATATATATTTACTAAGCCGCTTCCAGATGGTCGATATACAAATGCTCTTAAAGAATCTTATGCTACACTCATTCCTAATTCTGATGGTATTTGGATTGGTTCGGGTATGTATATTGATAATCTATTAAGTATTGTCGATGACATCACTAATCCCATAGATGATACTTTAGAATCTGAAAATCTTAAATCTATTATTATTTATGTATTTATATTCTTAATTTTATTCATTCCATTATTTATTGTATTTTATAGGAATTTACTAGGTAATATTAGTAAGATTGAAGACGGACTGTATTTATTCTTTCGTTATGTTAATAATGAGATAAAATCTACTGCTAGGGTGGATATTAACTCTAAAGATGAATTTGGTAAGCTAGCAGATTCGATTAATACTAATATAAAGTTGATTGAGAGTGGTTTATCTCAAGATAGGGGCGTTATTGATCAAGCTAAATTTATAGCTGAAGAAGTCTCAAATGGTAATTTGACATTAAGAGTAGAGCAAGAACCAAATAATCCACAGCTAAAAGCTCTAAAGGATACTTTTAATTCAATGCTTGATTCCTTGCAAAGAATCATAGGTTCTAATTTAAACGAGATTCAAAGAGTTTTTGATAGCTATAAAATTATGGATTTTACTGCATCTATTAAGAATGCAGATGGTAATTTTGAAATTAATATTAACATGCTAGGACAAGAGATTCGCACTATACTTAACACTTCTCTTAAATTTGCTAATAATCTTGATTTAGATATTAAGTCATTACAGAAGGCTTCAAAAAACCTTAGTGATATTACTAAATCCCAAGTTGATAGCCTTAGTGAAACTATGAGGGCTGTTAGGCATATTGCAGATTCTATGCAAAATATAAATGATAAAACAGATTCTATAACTGTCCAAAGTAATGATATTCGTGATATATCTCTAATTATAGGAGATATAGCAAAGCAAACAAATTTATTGGCTTTAAATGCCTCAATAGAGGCAGCAAGAGCAGGAGAACATGGTAGAGGATTTGCAGTTGTTGCAGATGAAGTTAGAAAGCTAGCAGAGAGAACACAAAAAAGTCTTAATGAGATTGAGTCAAATATAAATGTCTTAGCGCAAAATATCAATGATATGTCTGAATGTATCAAGGAGCAAACATTAGATATTTCATTAGTTGATGAATCTATTTCCAATATGGATTCCTTAACTAGAGATAGTGCTGATATTGCAACACATTCTAGGGAAATTGGTGAGAGCGTTAAAAAAACAGCTGCAATGATTCTAGAGGATGCAAATAAAAAGAAGTTTAGTTAGTTTTGTATTTATTGATGGCTGTTATTAAGAAGTATATAGTTTTATTATAAAGATATGGTTATAGGCATTAGTTATGGTTTCCTATTTATGCTAATTTTATGCTTAATTAGCCTAGACTTTAATCTTCTTGTCATGTTGAGGCTTAAGTCCAAACATCTCATTATGGAAATTCTTTACCTAGCCTAGGTAGAGACATGATAAGAGAAACTAAACATTACAAATCATATATCTCTTTAGATTCATTATATAAAATAATAATGTCAACAATTTACTTAATATATCCATAAGTCAAAAAAAACATCATCTTAATACTTTGTATAATGTATATGGATATCTTAAATTCTGCTATATGTGAAAGAATTTAATGATAAATATCTAGTTTTGTCCTAAATAGCCATCAACAAAGCATTAGAATGTTAGTAAGTAAAAACAGTGAAGTTTGCAGCAATGAATATATCTATTTTGCGTTAAATTTGTAAAAATGATTTGTTGGTCCATTGCCCTTGCCTAAGTTTAATGAGTGCAAAATTGCGCCAAATACATAGGATTTTGCATTCTTGATTGCTTCTAAGCTATCTAGCCCTAAGGCTAGATTAGCAGCTATTGCAGAGCTTAATGTGCAGCCTGTTCCATGCGTATTTTTGGTATCTATTCGATTAGATTCTAATATATGAAACTCACCATTATAGAAAATATCATTAGCATTATCCATGCTATGTCCGCCTTTGATTAGCACTGATTTCGCCCCCATGTCATATATACTAATGGCAGCTTTTTTCATATCTTCTATATTTCGTATTTCAAAACCGCAAAGCTCTATTGCTTCTGGTATGTTTGGAGTTAACACATCGGCTAAACACAAAATATTGTTTTTAAAAGTCTGACGTATGTCTTGTGGCATAAGAGGGAATCCATTCTTAGCAAACATTACAGGATCTATTACTACATTTTTAGGTTTGTATAATATTATATTTTGTGCTATGCAATCAATTATAGCTTGTGAACCAAGCATGCCAATCTTTGTTGCTTTTGGCGGTATATCTTCGAACACAGCTTCAATTTGCTCATTTATACAAGGAATTGGGACATCATAGCTTGAAATTACTCGACTTGTATTTTCTGCTACTACACTTAGAATTACACTCATACCAAAAAGTCCATGTGCCCCAAAGGTTTTTAAATCTGCTTGGATTCCAGCACCACCGCTACAATCACTACCTGCTATAGTCAAGATTGCTGTAATATCTTTTGTTTGCGGTTTTATTGTTGTGTTATTGTTGTCTGTGCTTTTGTTTTTCATTTGAGCCGTTCTATTGCTTAGATTTGTAGAATTCATATATCTTAAATATTCCTCTATGATTATCTCTAATTTATAAGGAATCTGAACCGTTATTAGGTGTTATTATAGCACTTGATGTAATGTTTGTGGCATGATATATGAAACTTTGATAATGCCTTGCATAATACTTTATAATCATTTGTTGCATAAAGTGCTGCGTGGATGGAGCAAACCACGCATTATTGCTACCAACAAGAATATGTTTAGCTCCAGTTTTATATGGAGATGGAAATGTTGCTTCATAGCAGTTAGCTATTGTTATATTATAGTCATTCCACACTAGGCTTAATAATCTATCTCCAGCATTGAATCCAAAGTCAATGTCAAGATATTTTGACATAGGCAAGGTTTCTCCAAATGGCACAAGAATAGTCTTGTCTGCGACATATATGCTAGAGCTTGCGAATACATAATAGCTGTTGTAGTAACCTAATTCTTGATTGGCATTAATGATATTTTTATTGTTAGATTTTATATGCTTAAGCTTAGGAGATATATCAACAATTAGCGAATCTTTTCTTTTGCTTATTGATGTTAGCCCTAATATGATTGGTGATATTATCTCTTCATTCCACTTTAATTTAGAATCTATGTAATAAGGGCTTGATATGTCTTTGTTGTGTTTGTTTATATTAGTGTTATTTGTATCAATATCTTGAAGTCTTAGCCCGCCGGCATAAATTACAATGTTCTTACTCTTTTCTAACAATAGCTCTATTATATCTTGTCTCTTATTTAGATTAAATGTAAAGCTAGTTTCTGGCAATAAAACCATTTTATAACCTTCTTGTATAGCTTTGTCTATTTGGTCGATATTGTCCTTGATGATTGATTCTTTGTTTTCTTCTAGCCATCGATAATCTTGCGAATAATTGGTTCTTATAATCTTTAGGATTCCATCTTGTGAAAGATTATTATTTTGTTTAGTAAAATTATAGTCATAGCTAATTATTGCAAGTAGGATTGAAAGTACTGATAAGCGATTTTTCATAGTTATGAATACTAAGCATACACAAAGGCAGGCTAGTGAGGCTAATGATGGTGTAAATATACTATAAGCACTAAAGTATGCTAGGTTTAGCCAATTAAATCCGAAAGGGTGTATTATACTAAGCGATAAAATTGCTATAATCCTAATCCATACATTTTGGAAAAAAAATATAATACTAAATATAATTGCATATATAAGCCCTATACATACTATTAAAGCAGGTATGAATTCACTAGCTTGTTCAAATCGTAGGCTAAGAGCCATCCAATAAAATCCAAAAGCTCCAATGAAAAACCCAATATAAAATCTATATTTCCTATTTGGGAAAAGCAAAATTGCTATGCTTACTAGGTATGACAAACTAACTGCTATATATGGATTTTTATGCATGATATGTAGGAATGTTATACATATTGCTATGCAGACTGTATTGGTTATTTTGGGAATGGTTATATTTGGTTCTTGTGATATAAATTTAGCTATATATGTTTTATAAAAACTATTGATATTGTTGTTAGAGATTAATATTTTTGGATTATCTGTTATTATTTCTAGTTTTTTGTTTTTAGCTATAAAGAAATAGCATATTAGAGCAAAAAATGCAGCAATGAGGACATTCGCCCAAACTCCCCATATATCTACAGCTATAAAGCTTAATAATGGTAACCAAAATATAAACCCTAGAATTCCTCCGATGTATATAAGCGGGATTTGATTTTTAAAGAATCTCTTTATGAGATTGTAGAATCTATTGGGCTTTTTCATATCCACGCTTGTATTGATTTTATTGTTTGAATCTGTTTTTGACATTTTGATTCCATAATTAAGCTTTGTTTTGGAATCCATTTTGGAATCCATTTTAAATTTGGATTTTATCCAAATCTTTGGAATTATCTTTTAAATTACTCTATTAGTAACAATTTGGTTATTTTGTAGGTTTTTATAGTTATTGTTATATGGAATTCACATTTTCATTAGAAAAATGAAAAGATAAATTTCCTAAGAGGTCTTGGTATAAATTTTTTTACTCTTTCTATTCTTTTATCGCGAATACGAAGTATTTCTTCATATTGGATTGTGATTAGTTTGTCTTGTAAATATGACATACTAAATTGTGAGAATTGGATTCTTTTTGGATTACTAGATTCAAAGATATTGGTAAAAAAGTCTAAGGTTCTTTGCATATATATATATATATATATATCAAGTTTAGATATATCGTGATTTATATTATTGTTTTCATATATTAAGTCTAAATCTTTAGAGTGAAGCTCTCCAATATCTCTTACCCATTTAGTTATATTCTCTTTAGATTCATTTATTAAAGATTTATTGCCTAGACTAATATCTATAAACGCTGGTTCTTTAAGCATATTAAAATATGCATAATCATCATTATCAATGCGTCTAATTTCATCTACTAAATCTTCAATGCTATCAAAATTATGAGCATTAATAAAGGATTTTGGATTGAATATAAACTTATCCTTTGCATATTGTTTATTACATAAGCTCCAATCACCCCAATAGATTGGCACGCAACCGTTTGCATATGCTTGAACAATTTTTTCTGTTGTGTAGCCTAGGTGAGATGAGTTTTCTGGACATAGATTAAATTTATATTGTGGTAGCCATTGCGCTTTAGGTGAGGAGAAATCCTTGTATCTATCGCCTACAGTCCCGCCTATATTATTTAGCCACTTGCCACCAGAATCAACTTTTTTGTATTTGCAAATAGCATGAAATAATTCCTCCCTATGTTTTGCTCCATTGGGATTACTAGCTAAAAATCCACAGAACTTTTTCTTTTTATCCATAAACTCTTGCGATCGATTGTGTTTAATTGCAGATAAGATTAGATCTTTTATGCACCACATAAATAATGGCAAACATAAATGCCTATCACCAAATTCTATAAAATCAAAATCTATGCCATAATCAGCAATATTCCAATCTGTTCTAATATTCTCTCCTGTTATGAATATCCTCACGCAATCATATTTTAGATGATTTTTACCAAATGGACCAAATATTAGGAAGTCTGGCTTAGATGAATACACTATATTATATCTTTTAGCTAAAATCTTAATGATTTGTTCTGAATAGAAATTTTCCTCATTTTCCTCATTCCACCAATCAACTATGCGCATAGATATAGTTTTTTTCATCATTGTCCTTAATTTATATCTTTGTATGCTAATTATTTATTATTTTGATTATTTTTTTGCTTTTCTAGTTCTACTTCTAGTGCTTTATTTAATACAAGCGTATATTCATTGCATGCTTCTTGCTCTCCTGTTTGGCATTTTTTACTTAGTTTTTCAAGTCTTTTTTCTAGCTTTTCTTGATGGTTTATTGCACTATTTTGAATGGTATAGTATTGTATGCCAAATATTGAGACTGCAGCAATTGGGATAAGAAGAATATCTGCACGGCGTAGTGTAAATTTTAGAAATCTCATTTATTCCTCCAAATAAAACCACTAGGATTCTAACATAAACATGCAGTAATTTTTTTAAAAATCCTGATAGAATCTTTAATGTTAATTTCTCTAAGATTTGTAAGAATTATCCTAAGGAAAAACATGATTTTAGAACCAACTACTTGCGCAAATATCCTTGAGACCTTTATTCAAGAATGCCTTAAAGAAAAAAATAAATTAATAAGTAGCACCCCAATACATAGCCTTATCATAAAATCTCAATATGCCCTTACGCAAAGCTCGCCTATAAGTGCTCATACTAGAAAGATTCTAAATGGGCTTTTAAGCGATAGCAATAAGCCTATGAAAGTGGCGATTATAGGTCAGTTTAGTAGCGGGAAAAGCACATTTTTAAATGCTTTGCTAGGCTCTGAAATACTTCCTAGTGGAATTACTCCTGTTACAGCTAAGGTTTGTGAAATTACTTATGGTGATGAAATTAGCTTAGAGATTCGATATAAAAATGGACAAGTCATTAATAAACATGTAGAATATCTAAAGCAAGTAGACTCTATTGAGAATACTAAAATTGATTTTTATAGATTATTTGTTCCGCTTGATTTACTTCGTGAAGTAACCTTTTTAGACACTCCCGGATTTAATTCCCAAAATCAAAGCGATACTGATACGACAAATGCTTTGCTAGAAGAAGTCGATGGCATTATTTGGTTAAGTCTTATTGATAATGTAGGCAAGAATAGCGAAAAGGATATTTTGCAAAAATATTTACAAAAGTATGCGAGCAAGAGCCTTTGTGTGCTAAATCAAAAGGATAGATTAAAAGATGATAATGAAGTTGCTACAAGCCTAGAGTATGCCAAAAAAGCTTTTAGCGGATTCTTTGAAGATATAATACCAATATCTGCAAAGCAGGCAATAGATTCTATGCAATTAGAATCAAATAGCAATGAGGCTTTAGCATTATTAAAAGATTCTAATATTAAAGCAGTATTAGACTTTATAGATATTCATATCAAGCCTCAAGCAATCTATGCTAAGGAATATAGAATTTTAAGAAGTTTGCGTACATTACTAATCATGGAAAAAAAAAGGATTCACAGATCAAATCAATCCTTTGCTAGTTTAGATAGCATGCTTGGAATTTATATAGAGCAGGTTAGATTTGCTGCATTACAAAGTGGACTTGAGAAGATATTTCAAACTCTTTTTGTAAGTTTAGAATCCTCTCTTAGTTCTTTGGCTCAAGAGATTTTTAATAGCTTCGAATTAAAAGAGATTACTATTGTGCGAGATACTAAAAGCAAGCTTGGATTCAAAAAAGAGATAAGGCAAACAAAAAATATTAGCTTTTTGCCTAAAGAAAAGTTGCTAAGCTACCTTTGCAATGAAGAAAATGACTTTGCGCGAAGATTCAAAAAACTAGGATTTGAAATTGTTGAGTTTGGTAGTTTATTTAAGGCATTTGTGGAATCTCAAACAAAAGAGTTATATATGCAAATAGAAGAGTGGAGAACAAAATCCCTACGATTATTTCAATTTGATTGCAGTGATGATGGTAATGATTTGGCAATAGGTAAAATGGTACTAGATAGGAGATTTTGGATTGAGACATTAGAGTGTGAGATATTTCATGATTATGATAAAAACGCATTGCGTTGTGTGCATTTTATGCAAGATGAATTACAATTTTTGCAAAATATATTAAATATAGACTTTAATAATATGATAAATCTTACGTTAGAGAAATTAAATTTTGAAGTAGAAAATGCTCTAAATAAGCATCGTAGCGCACCTGATTCACTGCCCTTATATAATCCAACATTAGAGAATGTGCGTATTTTGATTAATAGCGGAATTCACTATGCAATACTACAAGATAAGCTTAGCTTAAACTTCCCATTATACAAAAAGGCATTATGGAATCTCTCTGAAGAGCTTACAAAGCTACATCAAGATAAAAAGGTATTATTACAATCTTGGATAAAAAGCAATAATGATAAATTCAAGATACTACAAGATTGTGATAATGATATTTTATCATATTTGCAGAGTATAAGCTAGGGCGTAGTTTATTCATTGTTATGTGAGCATTGTTGTTAATTAGATTTTATCTATGTTTATTTGGTTTTGTAAGTTGGATATAATTCAGACTTTTTATTAATGGCATTCGCATTTATTAGATTTTTTTATATTTGTATGTTTTAAGGGATATTATGGTTATTTATGCGTTGCTTGTTTATGCCTTAATGATTGTTTCTATTGTAGTGTTCTGCCTTACATTCTATAAGCCATCATATTATTTTTCTAATCCTTTGATAAAGTTTGCTTTAATTATTGTGGTATTTATATTATGTTTAATTCCATTTTACTCTGGTGTTGCTTGGCTTTTATATATTGTATTTGATTTGCCAAGTTTGTTTATGCCGGTTTTATGTATGCTAAGTCTATTAAGATTCTTTATTCCTAAGATTAATTTTCAGATTAGTTATCGCGGATTTATAGCATTATTCGTTATTTGGTGTTTCATTTCATTTAATTCTTTGGGATTTCTTACGTTTGAATATGCTGATTTGAGCGGCGAGATGTTTATTTGTGCGTGCCTTATTGCTATTGTGTATTGTATTGATAGGGTGCTTTCTACTTTGCTTCTTACTGCGTTTGTATTGTGGTTATTTATTCCTAGTTTTATGAATACCTATGACGCGTTATTTGATCCATTTGTGGCATTTTTTGGATTCTTTATGCAAAGCATTTCGCCAAGCAAAGCAATATATATGAAATTTTCTAAAAGATATTGAATTATATATTTTTATAAATGCTAAAAATAAGACATTATAGTAAAGAGGTATAAATATGCATGAGTATTCTATTGTAGCATCTCTTATTGAGATTATGTTAGATGAAGTTTATAAACATAATGCTGATTTTGTAAGTGAGGTTGTTGTAAGTGTTGGAGAAAGGGCAAATATAGAGAAGACATTGCTTGTAAGTGCTTTTGATGTATTAAAAACAGAATATAAATCTCTATGTGAATGTAAAATCACTATAATTATGGAACAGTTATTGCTGGAATGTCAGGATTGCAATAAGTCTTTTCATAGCCTTAATAGTCCTGATTGCCCTTTTTGTGAAAGTCAGAATACTACAATAATTGCTGGTAGAGAAATACGATTGGAAAAACTAGAATTAGAAATTTCATAAAGGATCATTTTTGAAAGAAGATGAAAGAGAAGTTTTAGCGCATATTGTCCAAAATATCGATGAGCAAGAAATATTTTTAGAGTTTGTTGCGAAGGCGGACACAATTAAGGAGTCTTGGCAAATTGTTAAGATATTTGAAAACAAAAGAAAAGAATTTGAGCAAAGTTTACACGAATATAACTTGCAAATCAAGGACAAAGAAAAGCAGCTTGAGATTCTAACTTCTGAAATCATGGATGCAAATAATCTTCTAAAAGATGCTAATAAAGAATTAGATGATATTAACTCAAGACTTCGCTATATACGTTCAAATGCTAATGCTTTAGATTCTGATCCTTTGGAAAAAAATCAGCAAATAATGATGAAATATCAAGATGATGATGTTATTGATGTTCTAAATTTTAATGATATTATAAGAGATTTTCAGCCCCTATCCGCAGTTAGCGTGTTTGTAAAAAGCGGCTCGACTGCCATGGCAAGGCCGGCTCAATCGATATATGATGACTCTTTGCTCATCTCCTATCAAAAGGCTAGCAGCAGACTTTTAAAGCTTAAGGAATATATTACAGAATTAGAACTTGCAAACGAAAAGTTAACAGTTGAACTTAGAGATTTATTTGAGGAAGACAGCTTCAAGGAAACATTAAGCTTTCATGAGCAAACAGATTCTAATGATAAATATAGAAATGAGAAACTAGAAAATACGATTTCCTTTAATCCTTCGCCAAAAGATATTAATGCAAATTCTATAAGCATAGCAAGTCAGGTTGCATCACTACCACAAGCCAAAGTTCAAAATTCTTTTACATCATCTATACATAATGAGATAGACAAACAGCAATTAAATAACCAATATGAGCAATCAACATATGATTCCACTAAAACTATCCATAGTGTAAGCAACACTAGGCTTGATTTAGATTCCCTTGATTTGAATCAAAGAGCAGAGAAGAAAAAAGAAACCGTAGAGCAAATTTTTAGCAGGTTAAATGAGATTTTAGCAGAAAGTGATGTAAGCACCAAGACGCAAGAATCAATTAAAAAAGCCTTGAGGGATGAAAAATGAGCGGGCGAATGAAAATCTTTGTAAGTGCTTTAGAACCTAGCTCAAACTTACATCTAAAGAAACTTGCTTCCATATTGCCTAATCATTGTGAGATTATGGGTGTGTGCGCTCCAGAGGTAGGCAATGCTTTATTTCTACCAAATGAGTTTTCTGTTATGGGATTTAGTGACGTAGTTCAAAAAATATTTTTTTTTAGAAATGCCTTAAAGATTCTAAGCATTGAGGCTAGCCTTTGCGATCAAGTGTTGCTTATGGATAGTTCATCATTTAATATTCGTTTGGCAAGGCTAATCAAAGAGCATAATCCGCAAATATCTATTATGTATTATATTTTGCCGCAGGTATGGGCTTGGAAGCCTTGGCGTGCTAAGGAAATAGAATCTCTTTGCGATAAGTTAGCATCTGTGTGGAAGTTTGAGTTGCCTTATTATCATAGCAAGATTCGCTATGTAGGACATCCGCTGCTTGATATTTATACAGATAATGAGAATTTTAGTGATAAAAATTCTGATATATTTGTATTCATGCCCGGTAGTAGAAAGACTGAAATAAAAAAGTTAATCCCTGAATATAAAATTCTAGCAAATAAACTATCTAGTTTAAAACCGCAAGCAAAACTTAGGCTTATTGTTCCGCCTCAATTTAAAGACACAAATATGATGAAGCATTATGGCAATTTAGATGGCTTTGAGCTATGTTATGATACAAAGGAGGGATTAAGAGGGGCTTGTTTTGCATTTATTTGCTCTGGAACAGCTACTCTTGAAGCAAGTCTTATGCAGATTCCATTTGTGCTTGTGTATAAGGCTAAATTGATAGATTATTTTATTGCAAGAATCTTTGTAAACCTGAATTTTATAGGATTAGCAAATATTATTTATCAGGCAATGCTATTAGATCAAAATAAGCAGAGTCAAAAGGCTGGGCTAGGTGATGAATTTTTGCATGAGGAGCTTATACAATGGGATTGCAATGCCGAAAACATGCTCCAAGCATATCATAATTTTGATTATAATAAATATTATGAGAGGATTCAGGAGTTAAGGCAATATCTAGGGCATGGTAGCGCGAAAAATGTAGCAGAATGGTTGCTTGAGAGTGAATATTGAATATGCGATTTGATTTTTATATAGTTGAACATCTAAAATAACAAATTATATATCGATATATAATTAAGCTAGGTGTTTTAAAGCATTTTAGCAAATAATAAAGCGCATATCAAGCTAATATTTATTTGAAGATTCTTATTTTTTTAATATTGTTAACTCTTAAGTATATTTATAATCTTTTTATTGCTTAAGGTTCTATTTAACCCAACTATTTATTTAGCAAATGAATAAAATTCGTATATTCTTTCATTATTATTAACCTTAATTTCTATTAGTATGTTTGAAAATCCTAGCTTATCTATTTGTGTTGCAATTTCTTTATTGCCCCATTCAATAAAATGCACTCCTTGTTTACTAATTGATTCAAAAAGCTCATATTTCACTAAAGAATAATCTTTCAAATATAAGTCATAATGATAAATACTTGGAATATTGTCTATGTGTTTATCATAATTTATATGTATTGTTTGGTTTGGTATGGAATATTCTTGAATAAAGCTAAAGCTAGGAGAGCTAACCCCTTTTGCATGAATCTTTTTTGCGTAATGTGATACTAAGAATGTTTTACCAATACCAATATCTCCAGAAAGTAAGAATATTGATATACCCAATGTTTGGTAATGCAATATGGAATCAATTACTTGTTCTATGCTATTTTCTTTGGTTACTATGCTTAGCAATGCTTGCATGACTCTCCTTGTGAATTTATATTTATATTATGAATAAAAATTGTGCTTTCATGCTACAAAATTATACATATATCTAAGATTCTACAAAAAAGAAGTAAAGTATGTCTTGCAGTGTTATGTCAAAAAGTTTCATTTTTTTACAAAATTATCTACAATCCATAGATATTTTTGAGTTTTTACAAAAAGGATTTATTTTTAAGCTTTATTTAAGATAATATCATATACCCTAGTTGGTAAGGTTTTAGAAAATATTCTAAAATCATAATTCTTTATGTTATTGAAATATCTATTTCTGCAATAGTGATTTGTGAATTTTATAACATTATAGATTTTTACTTAGGTTAGCTTGCAAGATTTAGTAGTAGCAATTTTGCAGGAGTAGTTGTGTTTTGCTACTTTTTTAGTTATAAATCAAGGAGACTTTATGTCAAAAAAAATGAAAGCCGCAATAGTTAAAGAATTTGGCAAGCCATTAGTAATTGAAGAGGTTGAAGTTCCAAAACCAAGAGATGGTGAGGTTCTTGTTAAAATAGAGGCTTGCGGCGTATGTCATACAGATTTACATGCTCTTGAAGGTGATTGGCCAGTTAAACCAAATTTAAAAGCACTACCAAATGGAGGCTTTATACCTGGTCATGAAGGTGTAGGCTATGTTGTAGAGGTTGGCAAGGGTGTTACTCATATTAAAGAGGGTGATGCTGTTGGTATTCCTTGGCTTTATAGTGCTTGTGGACATTGCGATCACTGTATGGCTGGCTGGGAAACATTATGCAAATCTCAGGAAAATGGCGGCTATTCTGTGAATGGTGGCTTTGCTGAATATGCTATTGCCGATGCCAATTATGTTGGTGTGTTGAAAAGAGATAGCAATTTCTTAAATGTTGCACCTATACTTTGTGCTGGCGTTACTGTGTATAAAGGGCTTAAAATGACAGAAGCAAAGCCTGGTCAATGGGTTACAATCTCTGGAATCGGAGGACTTGGACACTTGGCTGTGCAATATGCTAAAGCTATGGGGTTAAATGTTGCCGCCATTGATGTAGCTGATGATAAGTTAGAATTAGCTAAGAAATATGGTGCAAAGGTTGTTGCAAATGCAAAAGACTTAGGCGAACAAGGAACTATTGATAAGATAGTTAAGGAAACAAATGGAGGAACTCATGGTGTGCTTGTAACGGCTGTTCACCCAATAGCATTTAAACAAGCTGTAGGTGTTGTTAGAAGAGGTGGAACAGTGGCTTGTAATGGACTTCCTCCGGGCGATTTCCCTGTTAATATATTCAATATGATTCTAAATGGTGTAACTATTCGAGGTTCAATTGTTGGTACAAGATTAGATTTGCAAGAGGCTATTAACTTTGCAGAGGAGGAAAAAGTGCATGCACATGTAGCTCCTGCTAAATTGGAAGAAATCAACGATGTCTTTGATAGAATGAAGAAGGGCGGGATAGATGGTAGAATGGTTCTTGATTTCAGAAAATAATTCTGCTTCTATTTGTTGAACTTAATATATTAAGCCCTTATTCTTCTTCTATGCGTGGGAGACTACTCTCACGCTTGCTAACTCACTATTAATTTAGAATACCTATTATTATCTTAATATTATTGAATATTTAATTATCATCAAGGATTGTTTATGTCAGATATATTTCAATTAGATTTGCCAGCACAAGTAGTTGCTACTCAAGGCGCAGCCTCTCTTATTAGAGAATTGCAAAATAAACATGGAGAAGTGCTCTTTCATCAATCTGGTGGTTGTTGCGATGGCTCTGTGCCTTATTGTTATGCTAAAGCTGATTTTAAGGTTGGTAATAATGATGTTTTGCTTGGTTATATAGAGAATGCACCATTTTATATTCATAGCGCACAATTTGAATATTGGAAACATACCCAATTAATTATTGATGTAAAAGATGGTAATGGCAGCGAGTTCTCTCTAGAATATGGCTGTGGCAGGAGTTTTTTCTTGGATTCTAGAGTTTTTAGTGAGGAAGAATATAGCGCACTAAAAGATGCTAATAAGATTTAGCATTATTTAACATTATTGCATTACTTAAGACTTAAAGACTTCATATTGATTTCGTCATATTGATGTATTCAAAGATTAATATGATATAAAAGTGATATGAATTACTGTTTCAATTTATGAAATACTACTTTTTTATTGCTTAATCATAGATGTTTTGCTTGTAATTTAAGAGAGCAGTTTTATATATTCATTAAAAGTCCGTTATTGTTTCTAATTATTAGTATTATTACGATCCTTTTTATGTTGATTTAGTAAAGATTGATGAATTAGCCAAGCAAAAAGTCCAATTAGATTTTTTTGTTTAAATGCGACTATAATCTTAACGCAATATTTAAGTATAATAAATCTAGTCTTTGAAGAATTATCTCTATTTATAGGCTTATTTACTTTTAAACCTTTATTTAAGTAATTTTTAAGGCTTTTGAGATATAATTATGTCCTTGGTTTATTTGGCTCGATAGCTCAGTCGGTAGAGCAAAGGACTGAAAATCCTTGAGTCGGCAGTTCGATTCTGCCTCGAGCCACCATTATTTCTTATAGAATGTATTTGTATTCTATTGCTTACTATTAAAGTAGCCTTTATAATAGTTGAACGATATTTCATCATCTATTCTTCTAATTTATTTTAATGCTTGAATTCAAAATTAACTAAGCTTATCTATAACTAAACTTTTAAGTTTTCATATTTTTTGTTGATATTAATTTTGTTTTTTATGATATAAATGTGTAATTTTACCATGTATAATTAACAATTTTTTAGTTAAAAGGTTATCAATGGATATTATGTTGATTTTGCAATTATTTGTGCTATTTGGTGCAATCTTTTTGGGGATTAGGCTTGGCGGTATGGCGATTGGTTATGCTGGTGGTCTTGGTGTGCTTGTTCTCTGTTTGTTGCTTGGTATGAAACCAGGTGATATTCCCTTTGATGTGATTCTCATTATTATGTCTGTAATTGCGGCTATTACTGCTATGCAAGTTGCAGGTGGGCTTGATTATATGGTTCAAGTAGCAGAGCGAGTGCTACGTAAGAATCCAAAATATATAAACTATTTAGCACCAACAGTTACATATCTTCTTACTATTTTTGCTGGGACTGGGCATACTGCTTTCTCTATGATACCAGTCATTGTTGAAGTTGCAAAAGAGCAAAATATCAAACCATCAGCCCCACTTTCTGTGGCTGTAGTATCTTCACAGATTGCTATTACAGCTAGCCCCGTTAGTGCAGCTGTAGTATATATGAGCGGCGCATTAGAGGAATTTGGCTGGAGCTATCCTACATTAATTCTAATTTGGATTGTAACTACATTCTCTGGTTGTATGGTTACTGCATTTATTGTTAGCAAATTTTTTCCTCTTGATTTACGCAAAGATGCCGTATATCAGGAAAGATTGCAAAAGGGTCTTATTAAGATTCACAGTGGTGAAGGTTACAAGGAGTTGCCAAAACAAGCAAAGCTATCTGTTTTAATATTCCTAGTAGGCGTGCTTTGTGTAGTGTTTTATGCTACTAGTATATCTGATGTTCTTCGTAAGCCAATGCTAAATTATGTCAATAGTTTTATACCAGCTGATATACATAAGGAGTTGGATAAAATTAAGACAGATGCTATAAATAAAACTAGTCTTATGCAAGGCAATATAGAATCCCTACAGAAAACTATCTCATCTGAAATATTAGGATTGCACACTAGCTTTACAGAAGATATATTTACTAAAGATTCTAATCGTTCTAATGATTACATTGCTGCATTAGAACAGGCTAAAAAAAATATATTGAGTGATGTTTTAATACATGATAATACAGCAGAAACATTTAGGATTTTTTTAGAATCTAGCTTTGCAAATATTGCTACGCAGATAGAAAATTCCCCCGCCAATCAGGGCTTAATCACAAAGTTAGCAAAGATTGTAAAAAGCTATATAGATCCCGTTAGACTTCCAAGAGATGGGGCAATTATGTGCTTTATGCTAGCTATTGCAACCTTCATTGTCATATTATGCAAAGTAGATACTTCTAGGTTATTGGACACTAGCACATTTAAGTCTGGAATGACTGCATGTGTATGTGTGTTAGGAGTAGCTTGGCTTGGCAATACCTTTGTGGGAGGATATAAGCACGAGATTGGAGAGTTAGCTGGTAAATTTGTTAATGAATATCCATTCTTGTTGGCAGTGGCATTATTTTTGGCTAGTATGTTGCTTTATTCACAAGCTGCAACAGCAAAAGCAATTATGCCTGTTGTAATAGTTGCACTTGGAATCACTGCTAGCAATGCTGATTCTTCTTATATTTTAGTAGCTAGTTTTTGTGCAGTATCTGCCTTATTTGTCCTGCCTACATATCCAACATTGCTAGGGGCAGTCCAAATGGACGATACAGGCTCTACTCGAATTGGTAAATATATCTTTAATCATAGTTTTATTGTTCCCGGAACTCTTGCTATTGTTATATCTGTTGCGATAGGATTCCTTGTAGCACCTTTGTTTATATAACTATTGCCAATAGATATAATTTATCTCAAAGTTTAATTTGATTATTGCTTTGAGATAGTCTGATGGAATATATATGTTTGAATTATTATGAAACATATTTATGTAGATAGCTAATAAATATTAAGTGGAGGCAATTAAAAATAATAGAATTAATAATATTAAAGTATAAGCTAATATTCAATTCCTTCTTGCTTTAGCCTCTCTCTCAAATATCTCATTTGTATATTCTTATCAAAGCACCATTTTGGAGCTAGTAAGCTTTCGTCATGTGCACCAGCACTTACTCTTTGCATGACTACATTAGGCGGTATAATCTTTAGAGATTTTACAATTGCTTCCCCATATTCTTCTAGTGAGATTGGATTATATTGACCCTTTTTATACATGCGTGCTAGAGCAGTTCCCTCAACTACATATAGCGGGTGAATTTTTAGGGAATCTACTCCATATTCTAAAATAGTCTTTAAAGAATTTAGCATCATGTCTACGCTTTCATTGGGTAGTCCATATATAAGATGTGCGCATACTTTGATTCCATGTTTTCTAGTTTCTTTGAATAGCTCTTTGACACCTTGCATTGTATGCCCTCTATTTGTTATCTCTAGTGTTTCTTCATATATTGATTGGATTCCATACTCTAGCCATATTTCCTTATCTTGCTTGACAAATTCAGCTAGAAATTCAAGTAAATTAGAATCTACGCAGTCAACTCTTGTACCTATACTCATACCTATAACATCAGGAAAGCTTAGTGCCTTTGTGTAAAGCTTTTTTAGTGTATCAAATGGTGCATAAGTATTTGTAAAGCTTTGGAAATATACAAGATACTTTGAGATTCCAAATTTATTTTTATGATATGCAGAATGATAATTGAATTGTGATTCTAGCTCTCTTAGTTGATGCTCTAGCAATGGATTATTAGTTAATTTTGGGTTCATTGTAATTCTTGGTAGAGTATTATTTTTGTATGTTAATTGCGATGTATTATTTTGCTTATTTAAATTGCTAAATTTTGTGCTATGTGAGTTTAATTTTTCTTGTAATTCATTTTGCAAACTTTTGCCTTGTGGAGATAGATTCCATGTTATCTTTTGTGTATCATGTATTTTAGAATCTAAACTAATATCATTATTGGAGTTGGACTTCTTTTTCATTACTAATGATGGTGAGAAGCTCTCATTTTTGCAATATATACATCCACCTTTAGCAACAGTGCCATCAATATTAGGGCAAGTAAATCCGCTAAGCGAGATTGGTATTTTTCTTACTTTTTGTCCAAATCTTTGCTTAAAATATCTTCCAACAGTTAATATAACTTTCATTTAATATTCCTTATAACTGATGTTAACTGTCTATATCATGTAAATATTTGCCATCAAAACAGGCTTGACAATAGTGATAAGAATCTTTATCTACTGCTATTTTTAAACCATCTAGTGACAAAAATCCTAAATAATCAGCCTGTATAAAAATTTGTACATCTTTAACGCTCTTATTTGCGCAAATCAATTCCTTTTTGCTTGGCGTATCTACACCATAAAAGCATGGTGAGATAGTTGGCGGAGCAGAGATTAGAAGTAAAACTTCCTTTGCTCCAGCATTGCGAAGTAACTGAACGATAGCCTTGCTAGTAGTGCCTCGAACTAGCGAATCATCAATTACTATTACTCTCTTGTTTTCTATTACCCTTTTGATTGGATTGAGCTTTAGACGAACCTTTAATTCCCTTAGCTTTTGGGTTGGCTCTATGAATGTTCTGCCTACATAGTGGTTACGAATCAAACCTAACTCGAATGGAATTCCGCTTTGCTGACTATATCCAATTGCTGCTGCAAGTCCGCTATCTGGCACTGGCATCACAATATCAGCTTCTAGTTTATGTTCAATGGCTAGTTGTCTTCCTAGATTTTTCCTTACCTCATACGCGCTTTTTTGAAATACAATGCTATCTGGTCTAGCAAAATATATATATTCGAATACGCATGGCTTAGGATTACAATCAAAGATTTTTATTGAAATCATTTTGGTTTCTTTTGATTCATTTTGTTCAAATATTATTAGCTCTCCTGCATCTATATCTCTAATATAGCGTGCTCCAACTAAATCAAAAGAACAAGTTTCGCTAGCTACTATATAACCTATTGAGCCATCTTTGTTTGTTATTTCACCTAGACTTAATGGCCTAAGACCAAATCTATCTCGCATTACAAACATCTTAGATCGGCTAAGTATAACAAGGCAAAATGCCCCTTCAATTTCGCGCATGACTTCCATGATTCTAGGCATTAGAAGCTCTTTTTTATTTCTTGCAATCAAGTGAATAATGACTTCTGTGTCTATGTTACTTTGAAATATTGCTCCCTCATTTATTAAATCCTGTTTTATTTTGTTTGCATTTGTGATGTTTCCATTATGTACTATTGCTATTTCGCCTAAGTCATAGCGCGCGAATATGGGCTGTGAATCATCATTAGAATCTTTGCCAGCTGTTGCATAGCGATTGTGTCCTACGGCATTTCTACCTTTTAGTTTTTTTAACTTTTTTTCTGAAAAGACTTTAGTAACTAGCCCCTTTGCTTTTATGGTGGTGATTTTGTTGTTATTGCTAGTGCTAATACCACTTGCTTCTTGCCCTCTGTGTTGCATAGCAAAGAGCATGTAATATGATGTTAAAGAGGCATTATCGCAGTTGAATACTCCTACAACAGCGCATTCTTCTTTCATTTTATCTATTGGTATATTGTTTTTAGCAGAATTTTTAGTATGGTATGTGGAATCTTGTGGCTTGGCGGGCAGGTGTGTATGTGGCTGCTTCATATATTGCATAAATAGCCTTATTTTGTTTAATTATTAAATGGGCATTCTATCACAATGTTTTTAATATAAAAACGCTTCAAATCCTCTAAACCTTAGATTATGTTGATTCTGGTTATAATATTCCAAATACTATAAAAGAGGTAAAATATGAAAATCTTTCAAAATAGCAAGATTTTTTGTCATGATACACGCGATTATCATATGGCTACAATTTTTGTTGATAACGGTAAAATCATAGATGTGATTTTTGATGCACATTCTCATACTGATCTTGGCACTAAGACAAATAAGCAAGACTTATATGATAGCAAAGATGTAGAAAATATTGATTGCAAGGGTTTAAGTATCTTACCTTCTTGTATTGATATAAATCTTTTTCCATTAGATAAGAATCTAAATACTAAAACAATCAAAAATCTAGCCAAGAAAGCTCTCTTAGGTGGAGTATCTACTATATTCCTTAACCCATATACAAATCCTAGTATTGATAATGAAGCTATGCACGCCTTTATACAAAGTATGAATCAAGATGAAGCTGTTCATATATTCCCTTTAATAGCAAATCTCATTAAGCATAATAATGAAAATGTGTTAAATAATATTGATACATTATGGAATTTAAACAAGAATGCTAGAGCAATATTTACGAACTCTGCCATTGGTTCGAACTATCTTTATCAGACTATGCAGTATGCCAAAATGTTAGATATACCTATTTGTGTCTTTGCATTTGATCATATGATAGAGCATGGTGTAGCATATGAAAGCACTTTTGCTAGAGGACTTGGTTTGTCTATGATAACACCTATAGGACAGCTAAAAGAGGTAGCTAAAGTCAAAGAAATGGCAAAATTTTTGCAAGTTAAAATTATCTTTATGTCTATGAATATTGCTTCTTGCATTGATATGGTATGTAATGAGAGTAATTTGCATTGTCAAGTAAGTTTACCACATTTAGTATTTAGCGAAAGAAATATTAATGACTATGATACAAGATATAAAATTTTACCCCCACTCTTAACACGTAGCAAGAGAATGAAATTAATTAAGAGACTTCAAGATGGCAAAGTAGATTTGCTTACTAGCATGCAAAGCGAAGTTTCTGCACATTGCAAGCAAAGGGTATTTGAATTAGCTGATGGGAGTGTAGATGGACTAGAGCATTTTTTTAGTCTTGCTTATACACTTTTGGTTAAAAGTGGGTTAATTTCTATGAATTATTTTTTAAATATTCTTAGTTTTAATGCAGCTAAATTATTGGGATTAAAAAAAGGTTTGATAGCAAAGGGCTATGATGCAGATTTTATGTTAGTTGATTTAGAATCAACCTATTGCATTGATAATCATCTAAGCCCATATCATGGTATGGAATTATATGGCGAGATTAAGCAAATGGTAATTGATGGAAAAATTCATACGATTTCATCATAATCTTGTCAATTTTTATTTGAAAATATATTTAGGTTAAGCCTAATGCTATAATAGTTATACTATGTTATTTTGGTTATTTTGCAATTTTTTAGCAGCAACGTATCTATTACAAAATTAATTCTTTATATAACTTACTTGAGTCTATCAACAATGCAATAATATTAGGTGCCGATAATTAGATTTTTATTATCTAAATAAGTCCGCCGCTTATTTTGTTGTCTTAGCTTATTTTTTTTGTTTGTTTTTTCACATTTTTCGATTTTTTAAACATCTGCATATTATTTTGTTATAAATTTTACTTTGTTTCTTGACAAACACTTGGTGTCAGGCTTTATAATTACACTCATAGAATCTTGCTAGATTCAAAGTATTTTAACTAAGGAATAATTTATGCTATTAAAAGAGAATTTGATACAAGCGCAAAATGGGCAGAGAATCACCGCAAAAGGTTATGCAGTAGCACATAAGAGCGATACATTTAAACCTTTCAGCTTTTCGCGACATGCTTTAGGAGAGAATGATATTTTGATTGAGATTCTATTTGCTGGAATCTGTCATAGCGATATTCATAGTGCACGCGAAGAATGGCATAAAGGTATTTTTCCAATGGTGCCAGGACACGAAATTGCGGGGCGCGTTGTCGCAGTGGGAAGCAATGTAAATAAGTTTAAAGTTGGCGATTATGCAGGAGTTGGTTGTATGGTAAATTCTTGCGGCGAATGTGAGGCGTGCAAAAGAAGCCAAGAGCAGTTTTGCGAAAATGGTAAATGCGTCTTTACATATGATTGCAGGGATTGCTTCCACGATAATGAACCCACCTATGGCGGATATTCTAATAATATCGTTGTGAGTGAAAAATTCGCAGTTAATTTCCCACAAGATGCACCTTTAGAAAAAGTCGCTCCTTTGCTCTGTGCTGGAATTACTACTTATTCGCCGATTAAATTTAGTAAGGTTAAAGCAGGCGATAAAGTCGCTGTGGCAGGATTTGGCGGGCTTGGCGTAATGGCACTCAAATATGCAATCAAAATGGGTGCTGAAGTCAGCGTATTTGCGCGTAATAAAAATAAAGAAAAAGAGGCACTAGAGCTTGGGGCAAAGACGCTCTATACTGATACAAAGGGTGTAAAGGAACGATTTGATTTTATCATCTCCACGATTCCAACTGCGTATGATATTAATGCCTATGCGGAATTGCTGAAGTTTGGCGGCGAAATGGCGATTGTCGGCTTGCCACCGGCGAGTGAAAATCTCAAAATTGATTTAACACGTCTTGTCTTTGCAGCGGGTAAAAAAGTCTATGGCTCACTCATTGGCGGAATGAAAGAGACGCAAGAAATGCTTGATTTTTCACTCAAGCATAAAATTTATCCAGAGACAGAAGTAATTTCTGTGGAGCAAATCAATGAGGCATATGAGAATCTTATAAGCGGCAAGGCAAAATTCCGCTATGTGATTGATATGAGCAGTATAAAGGGGCAAGAGTAGGTATTGGGTCAAATTTAACCACTCTTAGAGCATATCGTGTTACACTCTCATCTTGTGTCTAGGTATAAAACCTAATGAAATTGAGTCATATTCTATTTGAGGCTACACAATGAGTAAAAACACAATTGATACTATTGTATAACACGATATAGAATCTCTCTTTAGCATATACAATAATTTGAACAAAGACAACTCTCATAAATTAAGCAATGATGATGTTTGCACTCCTATGGAGTGCTTCAAAACTATGCTTGATTATATTCCAAAGCACTTTGGCAACAAGAAAACATAAGAGTGCTAGACCCCCATGCTGTGGCAATGATAATTTGGTGCGTATGTTATGTTTAAAACATATATAAAAAACATATACCTTAATAAAATCAATAAAAAGTGGCTACAAATGTTATTTATAATAACAGTTATTTTAACTATAATAAGTACTAGCAAAATCTTAATTAATAAAATCTCTTTTTGCTGAATTAATGATAAATTATTATTTATCTAGTATAAAAATGTAACATTATCGAATATCCATAATCTAAATATTTTATGAAAACTATGCTTTTATTAATATTTATATGTTATTAGTTGATGATATTTTGTTATCAGGAGTTGCTCATGATAGTTTCTGTAATTAGAAAGATACAAATAGCTATATCTGGTATACTAATTGTCATAACTGCTTTTTTTGGTATTGCTTTTTGGTTTAAAGAGAAATCTATATTTGTAAAACATTCTAATGAAGTAAAAAAAGCTTTACTTGATTCAAGTGTAATATATATAAATAGAAGTATTGCTGAGTGGCAAGAAGTAGTAATTGATTCAGCCAATACTCTCGAGAAAAATCCAGAGTTTTTAGATAGAAAAAATATCTATGATTTTTTAAACAAAACATCAGCTACTAGTTCTTTTGATGCCTTTTATATTGCTTATTTGAATGATGGAGAGGCTATTATGAGTAGAAAAGATGAGGGATATAGTTATCCTAAAATTCTCACGGATAGCAATGGTATTAAATATAATGCAAATACAAGACCTTGGTTTAAAGAAGCTATTGCACTAGGGAAGGCTGGTATATCAAAGCCTTATATTGATTTTGTAACGAGCGAATTAGCTGTTACATTCTTTGCTCCTATTAGGGTTAATGGACAAATTGTAGCAGAGATTGTGGGGGATTTATATTTAGGAGATTTTGTTAAAGATATAATATCCTTAAAGGCTTCTGATAGCAGTCGTGTGCTAATCTTTGAAGATTTATTTTATGTAACACCTGTAACACCTGATGAATTTATTCTTAATGAGGCTGGTAGGCCTTTTGTTCAGATATTAAAAGATGGAATTAATAAATATGGTATTTATCCATTTGAATATTTTTCTGAATATGATAAAGAAGCTCGCCTAGCAATTTGCAATAAATTAAATATTGGTTGGAGTATTTGTATCACTAATTCATATTCTGATTACGAAGAAGCATTAAATAATATTGCAATTTCTATAATTATAGGATCTTTGTTTCTTATTATTGTGCTTATTACTACATTAAATTTCATAGTTGGATTTGTTTTAAAACCATTGAATTCAATAAGAAAGAATCTTCATCAATTTTTTCAATATCTCTCATATGAGACTACAGAATGTATAGCATATAGACATGTAAATGTTTATGGCGATGAACTAAGCGAAATGTCTGATGAAATTGCTCAAAATATAGATATGATTACTGCCATGCGAGATCAGGAAAAAGAGATTCATAATATATTTGTGGAATTAATAAAAGATATTAAACAAGGTAAATTTGGTAGACAACTTACTATAGCATCTAGGAGTCCGCATATCTCTGATTTACGAGATTGTTTAAATGAAATGAATACTGCTCTTTATAATGAGGTATGTGAGGATTTATCCCGTATTTTTACAATGTTTAAAAACGCAAATAATCATAATTTTGAAAGTAGAATAGAGGAACCAATTGGTATAGAAGTTGATGTTAATAATTTGTTTGATAATATTGCCAAAATGCTAAAGACATCAAGAAATCTAGCAGTTTCACTTGATAAACAAAGCCATTTATTAGATGCTTCTGTTAGTAAAATGGAAGAGAGCTGCACGCAACAAGCAAGTTCATTGGAACAGGCTTCATCTAAAGTTAATGATATAACTTGTCATATAAACAGTGTGAGCTCTAAGGGAGAACATGTCCTCTCTCAAAGCGAAGATATTAGAAAGGTGGTTTTAATCATTACAGATATTGCAACACAAATAAATCTCTTAGCATTAAATGCAGCAATAGAAGCAGCAAGAGCAGGAGAACATGGTAGAGGATTTGCAGTTGTTGCAGATGAAGTTAGAAAATTAGCAGAGAGAACACAAAAGAGTCTATCAGAAATAGATGCAAGTGTTAATATTCTTACTCAATCCATAATTGAAATGGTTAGTGATGTGCAAAATCAAGCTAATAATATAGGTGAAATTAATAATATGCTTTCTCAACTTGAGCAAGTAACTAATAATAATCTTGAAGTAAGTCACAAAACACGAAGTGTTAGCGGTAAAGTATCTAACCTTGCAACAGAAATATTAGATGATGTGAAGGAGAAGAAGTTTTAGATGATATGAACTAGATATTGATTTGTTGAACTTTTTGACTTGTTTATCAAATCCTTAACCTCAAAAAAGCATATAAATTGCTTTATATCCATTTAGGTGATTTGCATTATATGCAAAAAGTCTAATATTTATTAGAGCACTTTCTTACGCCTTCTTTTCTATCATTTCTTCTTTTCTTGAGCAATAAAATAAAGCGAAGAATCTCTATAAAATACGGAGTATAAGTTTGGCTTCCTCAACATGACAAAGGTGGGAATCCTCAAAAGATTTTTTCTTTGCAAAATGTCTTTTAGAAGCGATTCAAAATCTTTTATCACTACAAACATAAAGTAGTTATTTATCTTAGTTAAATATAAAAACATACACTAGTATTATTTGGTGCAAGCGTAGATACTTTAAGACATGACAAAATAGGGCTTAAGACAAGATATCTTATCACTCTGAACATATAGTTTGTAATATTGAGCGTAGTTAAGAATCTTAAAAAGGAGATATTTTGTTTTCAATATGACAAGGTAATTGTCATGTCTTCACTTAATCAAAGCGAAAGTGAATAATCTTAAAAAGAAGATCTACTTGTTAAAATGGCAAGTTTAATTGATTTGCATGATAGAATCATATCAATCAAAAATACCAAAAACAAGCATTAAGGAATATTTAGAAAATGAGACAATTTATGGGCTAATATTGGCTTTTATTGTTAGGGCAATAGTAGCCATTTAGTCATTTATAGCAAAGCTTAGAAACTAGCTATCGCTTGTTTTTCCAGCTTCGCATAGAAACTAGCTATCGCTTGTTTTTCCAGCTTCGCATAGAAACTAGCTATCGCTTGTTTTTCC
>NZ_JRPD02000070.1 GCF_000765805.2 Helicobacter muridarum
TTGGCAATGGTAAGTTGCTTGCTGATACTTATGAGTTAGGAGCTACTTGGGGATATACATTCAATATAAGCTTAAAGTATGAGATGGATAATTTCGATGTGGCTTGGTTTTCTCGCTTTGTAACTGGGTTTAAAGATGGAACTCAAGGATTTAATATTTATCAAAGGGAGTTTGAAGATATAGGCAAGGAGGGATATACAATATCTGATGTGCATTTTAACTATTATCCACTCGGTAAAGATAAGCTTACTTTACGCTTTAGCATACTAAATATTTTTAACCAATTCTATGTTGATCCTACTTCACCTCTAAAAGTAGAAGCAGATAATTCAAAAAGCGAATCAATAAATCAAGTTCGAGCTGCATTGTATGAACCCGGAACTGATTATAGAATCGAAGTAAGATATAGATTCTAAAGTTTGTATATTACACATAATAGAAAAGCTATATATTTCGCTTTTCAAATGTTTAGAATAAATTGTCAATAATATGCTAAATATAGCTACCACACAAACACATTACTCTGGAATACTTATATAGCTCTCATTTAAAAACTTATACATTTTGTTTTGG
>NZ_JRPD02000071.1 GCF_000765805.2 Helicobacter muridarum
TATTTTGTCGTGTTGAGGGCAAATGCTCGAAACATCTCTTTGAGAATCCCTTGATTCTTTACTTAGAGATTCTTCACCTGCTAACGCAGGTTCAGAATGACAATTTGCCTTGAGATTTAGAATCTCATCAACTAAAGCAATGATTTGATTCACGATTGTTTGGTTTTTAGAATCTATTTTTGGAATTGGGAGTTTTTCTATATAAATTTTAGCTCCATAAACCCCATCACCCAGAGTTGCAGCATTATGTTTTATCCAATGTTTTGATATGTTAGAGTTTAACACCGATAAAAGATATTTAATTGAAAGTTCATTTTGACTTGCAATCATAAACATAGAATCTAAAATATAATGCCCCACCTCATCATAAGAAAAAGAAAGTTCATTTGAGATTCTATTCCATACAATCTTGCCTTGGTATTTGTCATTTTGAGTTTGCGTAGCAAAGGAAAAATCTCTGTCGTTTAAAGATACTTCAGCTAACGCTTCAGTATGACAAGCTTTAGAATCTTGCAAGAATTTGTGATATAAACGATAAAGATTCTCAATTATTTCTGTTCTCTCTCTCTCT
>NZ_JRPD02000011.1 GCF_000765805.2 Helicobacter muridarum
TGCTTATCATTACCTTTAAGGTTTGTAGATTGAATATTTAAGCTATTTGGAATCTTAATATCCACAGGATTTATATCCTGTGTAATTGATACTTGATTGCATAAATTGTTATAGCTTTTGCTTGAACATTTGGAATTAACAATTTGTTCCTTATTGCTACTTAACTAACAAACTCATTATGATAGAAGCGCATTTTTCTTGAAAACATAAAATCGATTGTAAATATTGATTTATCTTGTATTTTAAGATAAGATTACAATTTTGTCATAGTGCTAGAAATTTCTCAAATATATTCTTTAAGGATAGATAAAATACAATTAGCACTACTCTTAAATGCGGTCTTGTAAGCATGTAAGAAAGCACAATCATCATAACAATCATGACTATATATTCTATATTGATTTTTATATCAAATAGGACATATGTTTTAGCATTTGGCAAACCATCGCAAATTATCATCTATCACACAAAAATAAACGTGCTTTTTGAAATATAAAATGCGCAAAAGATTCTACAATATCCCTATTGCTATTATAAATAAAAGACATAAATAATATATTTTATATCCTTAATGGTAATGACCTTCCCAAATATTAATCTTATTGGCAATTTATTAGATAGATTTTAGTTGCATATCCATAAGTGCGTATATAACAAAATATTGAAATGTAACCTAAAACTAGCATCTTAAAACGTTAAGTTTTATTTCGACTTATATTTGGCTATGCCATAGAAGATTCATTAGCATTTTACTATTTAATTCTGATACAACAATAATTGCTATATATTTGTTGGCTTATTTTGTAATGTGCCTCCATTTATAACTTTCTGCCTTAATTGCCCACACGCAGCACTTATGTCTAACCCCCTTGATTCCCTAATAGTTGCTACAATACCTTTTTTGTAGAGATAATCCGCAAAAAGCTTCAAACGTTCTCTACTTGGTCTCTCAAACTCGCTTTCACTATGTGGATTAAACGGAATCAGATTAACTTTTGCTCTAAATCCATTCAAAAGACTAACCAACTTTTTGGCATGATCTAAGCTATCATTTACATTATGTAACATCAGATACTCAAAGAGTATCTTATTTCTAGAGCGGATTGGGAAATTTCTTAGAGATTCCAAAACTTGAGCAATATTCCAAGATTTGTTAATTGGCATTAATCTATCACGAAGAGAATCATCAACAGCATGCAAAGATAAAGCTATTTGGACATCTAAATTCATATCTGCAAGTTTTGCTATTTGTGGAACTATACCGCTAGTTGATATAGTTTGCCTCCTAGTAGCAATATTTAGCCCATCTTTGTGGCTAATAATTTTAATAGCTCTAACAACATTATTTAAATTATCAAGAGGCTCACCCATACCCATAAACACAATATTTACGCTCTTGTTAGAATCTAAACCATTATCGCGTTTCAAGAATACCACCTGCTCTACAATTTCCCCAGAGGTAAGATTACGTACAAAGCCTCCCTTAGCAGTAGAACAGAAAGTACAACCAATCTTACAACCTATTTGACTAGATAAGCAAAATGTGTATTTCTCACTTTTCAAAACCTTGCCGCAATCATCAACAACTCTATCTTTCATAAGAATCAAAACAGATTCAAAGAAGAGATTATCACCTGTTTGAAAGAGATATTTCTTTGTTCCGTCACTACTTTGTTCAATATGCTTAATATTTAAATTAGATATTGAAAATATGGAGTTTAATCTATATCTATCAGCCTTAGAAATATTGCTCATAACATCAAAACTAGTGGTATATTTGCTATAAAGCCAACTATATATTTGCTTAGAACGAAAGCCTAATGCTGAATTCTGCTTTTTTGTTATAAATTGTCTATGATTAGATTTTAAAGACTCTATCCCCATATCTAAAACTTGCAATATCTCCTCTGGAAATAAACAATATATATGCTGCTTATCATTACCTTTAAGGTTTGTAGATTGAATATTTAAGCTATTTGGAATCTTAATATCCACAGGATTTATATCCTGTGTAATTGATACTTGATTGCATAAATTGTTATAGCTTTTGCTTGAACATTTGGAATTAACAATTTGTTCCTTATTGCTACTTAAGATAGCTTCATTCAAATTAACCTCCAACCCAAACAAAAATTTAATGTCAAAAATAATTTATAAATAGCTATTTATCAATGGCTAGCCCTATTGTATAGGCTGTATAGTTTTATTGTCCGCTTTTGTATTTTCTAGGAAATCAATCAGCATTGCTGCACATTGCATATAGGCTTGACTTACTAAACTATCTGGCTGATAGAAGCTAATTGGCTTTCCTATATCACTAGATTCTACTATTTTAGGCTCTAGGGGGATTTTTGCTACTACTTTCGTATTAAAATGGTTGGCTAGATTATTGGAATTACCGCTACCAAATATATCATATTTATTATTGCAATTTGGACAAATAAAGCCACTCATGTTTTCTATAATTCCAAAGATTGGAATCTGACATTTGACAAACATATCCAAAGCACGTTCACCATCATCTATTGCAACCATTTGCGGAGTTGTTACATTTATACCTGCTCCTACAGGAACACTTTGAGCTATAGTAAGTTGGGCATCTCCTGTACCTGGTGGCATGTCAATAACCATAATATCAAGCTCATCCCAATCCACATCTTGCAGAAGCTGCGTCAATGCTCGCATAACCAAAGGACCTCTCCAAACAAGGCTCTCCCCTTTGTCATATAAAACTCCCATGCTCATTATTTTAACTCCAAATTTCTCTAATGGAATTAGCTTTTTACCATCTACGCTTACATCTGGTTTAATATCAGATAATCCTAGCATGCGTGGGATATTTGGACCATATACATCAGCATCAAGCAAGCCTACCTTTTTGCCGCTTTTTGCTAGAGATATGGCTAGATTCACACTCGAAGTAGACTTACCAACACCTCCCTTACCACTGCTTACCATAACAAAATGCTTTATACTAGGGGCTATATTTTTTGTTTCTTGAGATTGAGCTGCTTGCTTTTTTTGTGTGTTCGGAGTATGTGTTTCTATATCTACATTAGCAAACCCTAGATTACTAGTTTCTTCTAACACTCTCTTTTTTACCTCTGATATGACTTCTTCATTGCCAGATGGAATCATAATTTTCATATAGCAAACATTATTGTTGATTCGAATATCACTTACAAAACCAAAATGTATAATATCTTTCTCGAAATTGGGATAAATAACTCTACGTAATGCCTCTATGACTTGCTCTTTTGTAGTGGGTTGCATATTTTCCTCATAATTTTTGAAATTTAATGGATTTTAGCATAAAGTTGGAACATATTATGTTTTTAAATATAACATTACATTAAATAAAATTCGTTTTAAGGCTCATGTTATGATTTATATTCTCAAATCTGATAAAGACCCCATCATAAATGAAAGCTACCTATCACATAATGTGTGCTTACTATCATTATTGCAGATTCAATTTCATGATTTTAGTTTAGACTTAGAACAAATAAATAAAGCTGATTATTTGCTTTTTACCTCCAAAAACGCTCTCAAAGCAATAATAAATCATAGTTACTTTGATTTGTTAGCAAATAAACAAGCATTGTTTATAGGAGAAAAAAGCAAAAACATTTGGTTGCAAAAAGGCGGTAAATATGCCGTATCTCCTGCGGATTTAGGGGTTAGTGAGTGCAATAATGGAAAAAAATTTGCAGAGATTATCTCTCCTATTGTTAACGGGAAGAACATTTTGTATCTGTGTGGAAAAGATAGGGCTACAGACTTTAAAGTTCTGCTTAAAGATTCTTTCATACAAGAAGTTATTGTATATTCAAGCATAGAAAATTGCAATCCAGACACAAATCTTTCCAATATAAGCGAAAATGCACAATCCAGCGATACATTTGAAGATGAGAGTATATTTATATTTGGCTCTCCAAAACATTATCAAGTATTTTGCAAATATTACAGATGGAATCTCTCATGGCTTGCCATATCTCTAGGCGATACTACATTCCAATCCTTTGGCAACAATGTCCGCAAGCTTAATGCAAAAGGCAATTTTCAAAAGGCATTAAAGGTAGCTCAAGCCCTTTGCGGTACAACACCATTGCAACACAATATCCCAGTAGATGTTGATAACGTATTTTAAACTTAGTGGAGCAATCGCACTTGAGCAAAAATGCAAACAAGAAATTATTACGTCCTAAAAACAAAATTAAAGCCAATAAATTCCTCGATGGACAAAAAGAAGCATTAAACTCTAATCCAAACACAAAAAGCAATCAAAAATCTAATAAGGGCTTCCTTATTGAAAGATTAAAAGCATTCATAACTGATATATTCCTAATAAATATGCCAATTTTATATATAACAACATATGTAATATTAGATGGCAAGCAAAGCCTATTAGATAATCAAATAGCTATTGCTATATGCACTAGTTGCTATTGTGTCATAATATTTTTCTTTTTATGGCGTTTTGGTCAAACGCCAGGCTTTCGATATGCAGAGATAGCCATAGTTAGTATTAATTACAACAATCAAGAGAATCTAAATCATGATTCTAATACCATAAATGGAAGCTCAAAGAAAAATCACTTTAACACAGAAAGAGATTCTAATATTAGAGAAAAATCTATTAAATCTAGCAACATATCTAGCCTAAACACAAAGCCATATAGCATTTCAAAACCAAAAGCATGGCAATGCCTTGTATTTATTGCAGTATGGTTAATTGAGATAAGTTTCTTTTTGTGGGTTATTTATTTTTTGCGTAAAGATAAAAGAAGTTTACATGAAATTCTATCTCACACTAAAATTATATATAAGCAAAACCAAGCAAGGAAAAAAAATAACGTTATGTAGTTTATTATATATCAATAGTAAAATAACCCTGTTTTTAATATATGCCAGATAAGTAGGAATTACTTTTGCTTAGGCTTACAAACAACTATTACATAGAATAAAAGGAGTTATTTATGAAAATAGATTCTACTAATGCAATAAACTCTCTTGCAAATGCAAAACAGAGCAGTCTAATTACTAATCTTAAGAATAAAATTGGAAAGGGTGTTGATAATAATGATGCTGCACTAAGAGAGCAAACAGATAAATTTGAAGCACTGTTCATTAAAACTTTGCTTGATTCGTCATTAAATATGGATAATCCGCTATATCCAAAGCAGCCCGGTGCTGATATTTACAATGCCATGTATAAAGAGCAATTATCAGAGAGCTTAAGTGGTAGATTTGGATATAGCGAGCTATTATTCCAATACCTAAAAGACCAACAAAAGCTTAATAATCAATAACCAAGTTATTATAATTACATTACCTTTAAGCTATAACATAAACATAATGTTTTAATGAAAATCAGGCATTTAAGCTTAATCTATAGAAGTTCTTTTTGTCTATTATGCATGATTATGTTTAACTCTAGCACCTCTAAGCTTGCAGGGGTTACACCACTAACTAGCGAGGCTTCTTGAAGATTCTTTGGCTTATATAGACTTAGCTTTTCAATGACTTCAAGGCTTAAACCAGAAATGCCTTCATACACAAAATTATCTGGTATTTTTAGACTTAAAGCTCTCTTACTCCGAATAATTTGCTCTTCTTGTTTACGAATATAATCTTGGTATTTTGCCGTAATTCGTAATTGCTCTAATGCCCTATCGCTCAAAGGAGATAAACTAGTATGCAATTCTTTCATCTTGTAGGTATTCATGCTATCTCTACCTAGTATTAGTGCTAGATTGCAAGGATTGCTAAATGGTTCTTCATTTATTTTTGCTAGTGTATCTAGGTTTTGCTTATTTGGAGTAAAGCGATATTCTAACAGAGATAGATTAGATTGTATATCATCCATATCCTTTTGCAAAGAATCTATGATTCTAGAATCTAGTAATCCCAATTCTCTAGCATATGGCAACATTCTAAAGCAAGCATTATCTTCGCGAAGCAACAAGCGATATTCTGCCCTACTTGTAAAAACCCTATATGGCTCATTTGTACCTTTTGTAACCAAGTCATCAATCATCACTCCAATATAACTCTCATCTCTTCTCAATATCAAGGATTCTCTACTGCTTTTTCCTCTTTGGGATAGTAGGCTAAGGCTAGCGTTAATTCCGGCAATGATTCCTTGTGCAGCTGCCTCCTCATATCCTGTAGTGCCATTTACTTGTCCAGCTAAGTATAGATTCTTAATGATTTTTGATTCTAATGTATGATAGAGGTTTGTAGGCTGACTATAATCATACTCAATAGCATAGCCATAGCGAGTAATATGTGCATTTTCTAACCCTTGTATAGATTGAATCACGTCTTCTTGGACTTGATAAGGCAAACTTGTAGTTAGCCCATTTATATAATATTCAGACGCGCTATATGTCTGCGGCTCTAAGAAAAGCTGATGTCTCTCTTTCTCACTAAAACGATTTATCTTGTCTTCTATGCTTGGACAATATCTTGGACCAACCCCTTGTATTTGTCCTGTAAAAAGAGGAGCGCGATAAAAATTACTTCTTATAATTTCATGTGTATTTTCATTAGTATATGTCACAAAGCAAGGCAACTCTTTAGGCAAGAATCTATCATGTTTAATCCTACTTAAAAGAAATTGTGAGATGATATTATCTTTTTTATGATGAATAAAATCATGAGTTAAAAGGCTAAAGTATGGTGCTTGTTTTTGATTAGAATCCCCTTGTTTATTTTCTAAATCAGCATAAGCATCTCCATAGTGCTTTTGCAAATTAGAAGAATCTATACTACTGCCAAGAATTCTAGGGCATGTTCCAGTTTTTAACCTAGAAAGTGGGATTCCCAATGATTGCAAACTTTGGCTTAATTCATTGCTGGCAATCTCCCCTACCCTACCATTTTTGCTCTTATTTTCGCCAATGTGAATTAATCCACTAAGGAATGTCCCAGCTGTTAGTATTATTTTCTCTGCAAAGAATTGCTTTTTAATTGAAATTTCAACGCCTATAGCTCTAGAATCATTGCTTAAAATCCTTATAACATTAGCTTGAATTATGTTTAGATTCCTAGTTTGCAATAGAAAATCCCTAACATACTTTCTATATAAGTCCATATCAATTTGTGCTCTAGTACCTCGCACAGCTGGACCTTTGGAGGCATTTAATATTCTATATTGCAATCCACTAATATCTGTGATAGCCCCCATTAGTCCGCCTAAACTATCTACTTCTTTTGTCAAATGTCCCTTGCCTAAACCGCCTATTGCTGGATTACAGCTAGCTAGCGCGATATTATCTATTAGATGAGTAATAAGTAATGTTTTTAAACCCATTTTCGCACAAATATGGCTAGCTTCAACTCCAGCATGCCCACCGCCTATAACTATTATGTCGTAGTGATTTTGCATTTTTATACCCGAATTGATGATTTTAAAGGTAAAATTATAGTCATTTTTGAGTTTATAAAATATTAAAGGTTAAAGGAGGCAATGATGCAAAATGATTCACAAGCCCAAGCTATGAATGCAGATGCGCAAGATATAAGCACATCAGCTACCAATCAAAATATTAACACTGATTCAAATAATAGCTTAAATCATGGAACAAACATAGACAAACAAGATAATATAAAAATCAACTCTAGCAATTCATTGCAAAGCGAAAATCTTAGTATAGAGAACAATAAAATAACCAACGAAACATCTAGCACAGAATCTTATAAAAACAACCAAGATTCAAATATTTCTACAGATAGCTTTAATACACAAGAAACAAACATTGCTCAAAATAATCTCAACCAAACTAGCACTATAAGTTCTGCCCAATCAGGCATAAAGTCGCTTGTAATGCAAGATAGTACAAGAGTATGGAGTGCTATTGTTATGCTCGTTGCAGTAATCATTGTGCTTGGTATGGATAATGTAGTCCTTACTTGGCTTGTCATGGGTATTATATATTTACTAGCTATGAAAGAAGGTGCAAATATATACAAAATCCCATTTGGAATCTTTAGTATTTCTATGTCAGTATTACTATGGATAGGGTTATATTTTAGTTCAAATTCTTTTGCAGTGGTTGCTTGTGTGCTATGTATTATATCTTTATATTGTGTTACAGATAATTCAGAATCAAGCACAAAGAATTTATTCCCATTTATATATCCTAGTCTACCTTTTGTAGCTATATATGTGATCTACAACGAATATGGTGTTGGATTCTTAGCATGGCTTATAGCTACTATATGCGTAGCAGACATATTTGCATTTTATGGTGGCAAAATACTAGGAAAAACACAGCTTTGTTCTGCTTCTCCAAACAAAACCATAGAGGGCGCAATCTGTGGTGTTATATCTGGCGTTGTGATTGGATCTATCTTTGGAATTGGAATCTTTGGTGGATTCTCTATTGCTTTCCTAGCAAGCATATTTATTGTTATATTATCAATAATTGGAGACTTGGTTGAAAGCTCGTTAAAGCGCAGGGCACAAATAAAAGATTCAAGCTCAATTCTGCCAGGACATGGCGGTGTGCTTGATAGAATAGATGCCCTTATGTTTGGGGCTGTAGGTATGTTACTTATTCTATCTTTACTAGATATATACCAATAATCTATTAATATTAGAGTAAAAAGTAACCACTAGTTATGCTCGTATTATAACTTAGTCATTAAAAATTAAACATTTGTGTCTTATCATAAGGCATTATGTTATAATATTAGGAAACTTCATGAATGTTAGGGTTATTTTATAATGAATGATGCAAAACAAACTTCTGATAATACGCAATCTCAAGCCACAAAATATACGAATCTAAATATAGATAAGATTATGAAAATATTACCACATCGCTATCCAATGCTATTGGTAGATAAGGTTAAGGAAATTTGTCCTCATAAAAGCATAACTGCTTATAAAAATATAACAATTAATGAACAGGTGTTTATTGGGCACTTTCCCAAAGAGCCAATATATCCTGGTGTAATGATTATTGAGGGAATGGCACAAGCTGGTGGCATTCTTGCATTTGTGAGTGAATGGGGTTTAGATTTTGAAGCAAGTAAGGATAAGATAGTCTATTTTATGACAATAGACAAAGTAAAGTTTAGAGTCCCGGTAAGACCCGGTGATACGCTTTTCTATAACATGCAGGTTATGAAACATAGAAACAATGTATGGCAACTTGAAGGCAAAGCTTTCATAGGAGATATATTAGTAAGCGAGGCAGAATTAAAGGCTATGGTAACAGATGTGCATAATTGATATATTTTAAATATATTATGTCAATGACTTAATCAATAAAAGGAATGAAAATGAATATTTCTTCAACAGCCAAAATAGCCAAAACAGCCATTATAGAAGGAGAAGTAAATATCGGAGAAAATGTAGTAATAGAGGACTATGTAGTCATTAAAGGCAATATAGATATAAATGATAATAGCTATATATATAATCATGTAACAATTAGGGGTAATACTTCTATTGGTAAAGGTAACACAATCTTTCCAAATGCTGTATTAGGCACAATCCCGCAAGATTTGAAATTCAAGGGCGAAACAACATTTCTAGAAATCGGAGACAATAATCTCATTAGAGAATCTTGCATGTTCAATCCAGGAACAGAAGGCGGAGGTGGGATAACCAAAATAGGCAGTAATAATCTTTTTATGGCATATGTCCATGTAGCTCATGATTGCATTATCGGCAACAATAATATATTTGCAAATAATGCTACATTAGGGGGACATATACATATTGCCAACTTTGTAAATATTGGAGGCATGACTCCTATACACCAATTTGTTCGCATTGGTGAAGGAGCAATGATTGCTGGGGCCTCAGCTTTATCACAAGATATTCCACCATACTGCATGGCAGAGGGCAATAGAGCTAAGATTGTTGGGCTTAATAGGTTTCGCATGCGTAAAATTATGGATAGATATGTAATAGATAAAATCGATGCTCTCTATAAAAGACTCTTCTCTGGATCACAAAGCCTTAGAGATTTAGCATCTCTAGAGCTTAAAGTAGCACAAGGTAGCGGAAGCGATGAAAGTGAGATTATTAGTATATGTGAATTTATTTTACAATCAGAAAGAGGCATTCCCCATAGGAGAGGTGATATAAATGATTGAGACTTGTAGTTTTTGCGGTAAGACAGAGTCTAAGATAAACCCTATCGTATCTAGCAACGAAAAGATTACGGGCACAAAGGCTTATATTTGCAAAATGTGCACCCTATTCATCTATGAAAGATTTAATACTAAAAACGATATAGATAGCTCTAATTTTTCGCTTGATTCCATTCCTTCTCCAAAGGAATTAAAAGAGCATCTAGATGACTATGTGATAGGACAAGAACAAGCAAAAAAAGTTTTTAGCGTAGCTGTATATAATCACTACAAAAGATTGCTATATCAACAAAAATTATCCAATGATGACATTGAAAATACAAATTTATCTCAAGACGTTGAGCTATCAAAGTCAAATATACTTTTAATTGGTCCAACAGGCAGTGGCAAAACTCTGATGGCACAAACACTAGCACGTTTTCTTGACATTCCAATAGCTATTTCAGATGCCACTTCGCTAACAGAAGCTGGATATGTAGGCGAAGATGTAGAAAACATTTTAACTAGATTATTACAAGCTGCCAATGGGGACTTAAAACGTGCTCAAATGGGCATAGTATTTATCGATGAAATTGATAAGATTTCAAGACTATCAGAAAATCGATCTATTACTAGAGATGTATCCGGTGAGGGGGTGCAACAAGCACTACTAAAAATAATAGAGGGAAGCATTGTAAATATTCCTCCAAAAGGAGGCAGAAAGCACCCAAACCAAGATTTCGTAAAGATGGATACAAGCAATATATTATTTATTTGTGGTGGAGCATTCGATGGTATTGAAGATATTATTAAACGCAAATTAGGTAAAAATGTCTTAGGATTTGAATCTAACACAGAATCAAATAAAAAAAACTTACAAAATACAAGCGACATAATTCACCAAATAGAAACAGATGATTTAGTTAACTTTGGCTTGATTCCAGAATTAATAGGCAGATTGCATGTTATAGCAACATTAGATTCTATTAGCAAAGAAGCCATGATTGCAATCCTAACCAAACCAAAGAACGCCCTAATAAAGCAATACCAAAAACTTTTTGAGTTAGATGGAGCTAAACTTTCATTTGAAAATGATGCTATAGAACGTATAGCGGAGCTTGCTATGGAAAGAAAAACAGGTGCTAGGGGACTTAGAGCAATAGTAGAAGATTTTAGCTTGGATATTATGTTTGACTTGCCAAACCTAAATGGATATGAAATAATTATCACACGAAAATGTGTAGATAAAATAGATAAACCGCTTCTTATAAAGAAGAAATCAGTTAAGGCAGTTTAGATAAATAAGGAGATTTCAGTGTTTTTAAGTAAGTTTGCAGGTTGGTTTTCACATGATATAGCAATTGATTTAGGAACAGCCAATACTATTGTCATGATAAAAGGGCATGAGATTCTCATTAATGAACCGTCTATTGTAGCAGTCAAGGTAGATCAATATCGAGATGGAGAAATATTAGCAGTTGGCAAGGAAGCAAAGGAAATGATAGGTAAAACGCCTGATAATATACGAGCTATAAGACCTCTTCGAGATGGAGTAATTGCAGACTTTGAAATCACAGAAAAAATGATTAGACATTTTATAGAGAGAGCACATAAACGTAAATCATTTGTACGTCCTAGGATTATGGTATGTGTGCCTTATGGTTTGACATCTGTTGAAAGAAAGGCTGTTAAGGAATCTGCTATGAGTGCTGGAGCAAGAGAGGTGTTCTTGATTGAGGAGCCGCTCGCTGCAGCAATTGGTGCTGGACTACCAATTAAAGAACCACAAGGTAGCCTTGTTGTTGATATTGGTGGTGGAACAACAGAGATTGGCGTGTTATCATTAAGCGGACTTGTAATTTCAAAATCTATTCGTGTAGCAGGAGACAAGCTAGATGTAGCCATAATGGACTATGTTAGAAAGAAATTCAATCTTCTCATTGGAGATAGAACCGCAGAAGAAATAAAAATTGAGATTGGTTGTGCTGCACCTTTGGAAAAACCGCTCGTAAAATTAATAAAAGGACGAGATCAGGTAAGCGGATTATTAAATTCAATAGAATTAACAAGCGAAGATATTAGAGAAGCAATTAAAGATCAAATTAAAGAGATGGGTAATGCCTTGCGCAGTGTGTTAGAGCAAGTTCCACCTGATTTAGCTGGAGATCTTGTAGAAAATGGCATCGTGCTTACTGGCGGTGGAGCATTAATACGAAATCTTGATAGATATTTTTCTGATATAGTTAAGTTACCTGTATATGTTGGTGATGAACCGTTACTATCTGTGGCAAAGGGAACTGGAATGGCGATGGAAGATTCAGAAATGCTAGAAAAAATCATTGCTAGAAGCTAAACTAAAAGTAGAATAAAATATAAGCGGCCTTGTATAACTAATCTTATCTAATATATAGAATCTACAATGAAATCAATAATGACTCAATTAAAATGTATGCGCTTTATTAAGGAATCTAATCAATTATCTTATTAAGATTAGCAACAACTTATAAAACTTATTAAAATATCTTATACATTCCTTACATAATTATAAACAGCCTAGAAATATTAATACATTAGGGATAGAAATCTTGCTTAATATATTAGAGCAAAAGCTTAGTCAAGCAAACAATTTAGAATCAACGCTAATAATAAGCAAATGCAACAAAAAATAAACAGATATAACTTTAAGGCAGAGAAAAGTCCATTTAATGAAAAATGCAAACCTTTAGGCAAGCGCACACTAAAGTGTAAAAATAAAATAAGATTCTAGATGAGAGCAGGGCATTACAAACAAGCATTGATGTTGGGGGCTAAAGATATACATCAAACACAAGATAGCATAAAGACAGTATGAGCATAGGCAATAAGCTTAGTTATGCCGCTATTTAATTCGAAAGCAAGGCAGGTAAAAGCTTAAAAGCAATATCCTTGTTCACACTTTTTACCTGTAAAAAGTGTAAGATTGAAAATATTTAGAATAGGATATTAAAGAGATTGTATATAGCTATTTAGGAATAAGAAAATAAGAGCTTCATTGAGATTCTTATTTATCTGGTAGTTTTGCAATATCACTTAAAATAAAATATATTAGCTCTTTAATATCATCTTGAAGTAACTTTTTATTATACTCTCTAGCAATTTTTATACGTTTTACAATAATCTCTCTAGATTTTTCTGATTTATTTTTTATTTTTGGGAACGTTTCTAATATTGCATCATAAATATTATTTAAACTAGGGGTTTTATTCCCATCTTCTTCTTGCTTTGCCTGTAAGCTTTTAATGATTGTATTTAGAATATCATCAAAGCTTTTCAAGGATTTCTCCTATCTCACTATCATTAAAACTTGGGGATGTAAGTTTAGATTCGTCATGATATTTAGAATCCTCGAATGAATTATATGGTTGCGCATCACCTTTTACCTCTAAAAGTAAAAGCTGAGCAATTCTTATATATGGTGGAATAGTGATAGTGCATGGTGAAGCATTAAAAATAATTATAGGTAAATGCCCCTTATAACCCGGATTGGCATACAAAGACATTGGCAATATAAGTCCTAATCTTGCAAAGGTGCTTCTAGGTAATATAAGTCCACATTTATCTATAGGGATAGTTACATGCTCGCATGTAGAAGTATATAAAAATGTCTGTGGTTTTAATGGATACCCTCTTGCAAGATTAATAGTCTCATACATATTATCTATTGTTGTCTTATCAATATTATCTTCAAACAGATTAATATCCCTTGCATGCTTAATTATTTTTGCCTCTTCGCTAAGGCTTAAGTCTATGCTACTGCCGCGTATATTATTATCATTTAAGCATGTAATATGCTTTGGAGCGATATCCTTTAATTCAGAAAACCCTAAAACCATATAAACCCTTAACTAAATACATAACTTAAATATATTATACATAAAATCTTACAACAATAAATTGCAAGATTAGAGTATGTAACCTTACTTAAGAGTTTTTCTTAATATCCTTATAAATATAACTAGTATAAAATATTAAAATCACCATTTGTATTAACATATTAAGCGCGAAAGTGTATAGCAATACTTAGAAAAAATAGCGTGAATTTGCTTTGCAAATTTGCAACCATAAATCAATAGTAAAATATAGAGTCCTAGAATCTAGATTTTGTTGTTGAGCATTTGATAGTAGGTATATTTATTATTCCTTGTAGTTAAACTTCATACATGAAGCAATTTTTGTAATCATATATAATCCATTTTTGCCGATACCAAACTAACCATTGTGAAATAGTTCGTTTTGCAAAAGCTACAATATTTTCTCAAAGAATATATTGCATTTTGTCGTATCCTTAATAGTTTTAGAATCTGTCATCATTCAAAAACTCATTTAGTCGGTATTGTTTGAATATCTTTACTAAAAATTTGGGTTATTATATATAGATACAAAACAAATTGCGCATAAAACCATATTTTAAACATTCTTCGTATATTCAATGGTTTTAAATACCGTTTAAATGTTGCTTTACTTTTTCTTCTTCATATTATTAATGACTGCCTCTACATAGTTAAGGCTGCGTTGCAAATGCTCCTTTTACTTCAATCATAAAAGCATAAACCAATATAGCAATTAGGCTAATTATTTGTTATTGACTTTTATAAATTGCTTTAACGTATTAAGATTTGTTAATGTTTCGCGTTTAAGTGGTGGATTAGTAATCATATTCATAATATCATGCACACATACAGCATGCAAAACATGACCTAGCGCAGAGTATTGCAATATCTTGCCCTTTGTTTGTGATAAGCTAGCATTGAAAAAATCTCTACATAATCTCTCTCCAAAAAACACGGCATAATCTATAAATCTCAACTGACGTATTAAATAATCTCCGCATATTTTACGTTCTTGCACTAAGTTGTTATTTTGTATTGTTAGCAATAAATTGTTATTTTGCAAAGCGACACATTTAAAGAGTGGCAATATAAATGCGGATTCTAATGAAATGCTCATAACTTTAGTAATAATATCTATAAGCATAATATTTGACTTGCTTGCATCTAAGCAATCGAGGCAATCTCCTAGATGTTGCAGACGTAAGGATTCTACTACAAAGGCAATTTTTAGAGATTTTTTCGCTAGAGATTGACTTTGTGATTTAGAATCATTTGAATTATCTATATGTGTTTGTTGCATTAATGGCGATTTTATTTGAGCATGCACCTCTTGCTGTTTGGGCAAGATGCCACAAAATCTAGCATTATCATCAGCCATATTAGACAAGCTACATAACTTGCATGCAAGAATCTTATGCTTTATATCACTTAATGTCTGGTATGTCGATACTTTAGAATTTGCTTGCGTATATGTGGATTTATATGTTTGTTGAATATGATTAGATTTGTTTGATTTTATCTTACTAGCAATCAAAGTCGCATTTGAATCCGCTAGCGAATAGTCCATTATAAAAGAATCTACAAAACAATCACCAAGTAGCTCCAATCTATATAACATAGATTGTAAATATGCTAAACGCAAGGTCTGCTTCATGCATATTCCTTTTGACAAGTCTTTTATGTTATTATATTGTGATTCTAATACAAAACATCAATTCTTTAGATAAGGATTACAATGCAAATACAAAAGAAACTGCATGTAATATCGCTTGGTTGTTCTAAAAATCTAGTAGATTCTGAAGTAATGCTAGGTAGGCTAACAGACTATGCTATGACAAATGAAATAGGTGAAGCAGATGTAATTATTATTAATACATGTGGCTTTATTGAAGCTGCAAAGAAAGAAAGTTTAGGGCACATATTTGAGGCATTACAAAGACGAAAGGAAGGTGCTCTTTTAGTTGCTAGTGGATGCTTAGTTGCGCGTTATGCCAAAGAAATAAAGGATATGATTCCAGAAATTGACATTCTTACCGGCGTTAGTGATTATCACAGAATCGATTCTATGATTGCGCAAAAAAGGAGTATCGCCAACAATGGTGTATTTTTATATAACCAAGAGAAACGAGTTATAACAGGATCAAATATTCATGCATTCGTGAAAATAAGTGAAGGTTGCAATCAAAATTGCTCTTTTTGTGCTATACCTAGCTTTAAGGGCAGATTGCAAAGCAGAGGAATAGATTCTATACTACATGAGATAGAAATGTTGGCTGGTAACGGATATTATGATATTAGCTTTATTGCACAAGATTCTAGTTCTTATCTTAGAGATAAGAATCAAAAAGACGGACTATTAAAGTTAATACAAGCTATAGAGGCACAAGGAGCAATCAAAAGTGCTAGAATATTATATCTATATCCCAACTCAACTAATTTTGAGTTGATTGATAAAATTGCACAATCAAGCATATTTCAAAATTATTACGATATGCCAATACAACATATAAGCACCAATGTGCTGCAAAGTATGCAACGAAGTCATAATAATATACACCAACTATTAACTTATATGAGAAATGTCCCGCATAGCTTTGTGCGTAGTAGCGTGATTGTGGGCTATCCAAATGAAAGTGAAGATGATTTTACTAGACTATGTGATTTTGTGGAAGAGTTTGGATTCGACAGATTGAATATTTTTGAATTCTCCAAGGAAGAAGGCACAAAGGCTGGATTATTGGAAGAGCTACCAAAAAACATTAGGAGCAAGCGCATTAACGCATTAAATAAGATTGTTAAAAAGCAACAAGATACATTATTTAAGGATATGGTAGGACAGAATCTAGATGTAATTATCGAAGGCAAGAGTGAGATTAGCGAGTATTTTTATAGTGCTAGAGATAAGAAATGGGCTATTGATATTGATGGTGAGATATTGATTAATGATGGGGATTTTCAAGGAACAGGATATTACTGCGCAAGGATTACAGACTATAAAGACGGAATCTTAGTTGGTCGCATCATATAAATAATATTATACAATAGAAATGCTTATATTTAGCTTGCAATTAAATATAATAGAATAGAAATTTATAAGGTTTTTAGATTAGATTCAAATCTAGAGCCAATATATTCATTTTTATAAAAAGCTTTCTTTGACTACAAAATTTTACTTTATTTAAACCACATCAAAACTATAAACAGAAATTATTAAACAAACTTTATTTAAATTATACTTAATGCAAGTACTTAAAAGAAAATTACGATAAGTTTGCCATATTAAAGGCAATTAAGATAATTACTGTAATTTAAAAAATAATAATATTAAACAAAACAATTAATTCAATAACTATAAAATAAGTATATTTTACTATAACTATATTATTCCTGCTATAATTCATACCTTTTGTTACATATATGATAATTATGATAAATCATCTATAATAGTTATGAGGTTCTATGCGAATATTATTTGTCTTATTTTATGCCTTATATTTGACAAATATAAGTTTCGCTACTACTAGCAAAACTTATACTCCTTTTAGTGAAAAAGAAATATTACAAGAATATAATGCTCTGCAAGCTCCACATATACCAAATAAAAGTGCTCTAGCAATACAAAATTTCTTTGCTAAATTTAAGATATATGAGCCATGGTATATTATCCCTGTATACTATAGCTTCAACAAAATGTATAGTCCTAGATTACAAAAAATTGAGTTTAAATCACAGATTAGCTTTAGATTAGAATTATTAGATAATATTATATGTGATTTCTGCTCATTTAGTTTTGGCTACACACAAAGAATCTATCTACAAACATATAACGGAATCATAAGCTCACCACTTAGAGATATTGACTTATCACCACAGATAGGTTTTGCCTACAAGAAACCAATTTATATAAAAGGTAATAGTTATATAAATTGGATATCCATATATTATAACCACACTAGTAATGGTGAGACAAATAGAATTTTAGCAGATGACTTACGAGGAGAGATTGTAAGAAGTAAGGCTCTTGATAGAATCGTATTTGAAACCAATTATAACAATAATAATTTCAATATGAGAATTAGAACATATATAATAATAGGAGTCTTTGATGGTGGAAAAACCAATCCTGATATAGGTAAATATATAGGATATGGCGATGTAAAATTCTCATATAAATATGGTAAAAATCTCTTTGAGTTAAGTGCAAATAATATATTAAATAACTATTTTGATAGTAGCTACTGGAAGTTTAAAGGACAACTAGAGCTTGGGTATAGCTATGGCATTACTAGTCAATATGCATTATTTGTTCAATACATATTAGGGCATGGAGATAGCCTATATGAATATAGCCTTCCTGTAAATAGAATAGGTATTGGGGTTAGACTTAGAGACTTTTAGTAAGGACAAAAGAATAATTATATTGAGATTATTGTTAGTTTAACGAAATAGGCAAAAGATTAATATCTATTTATATCTTAGTTATATCGGCTATGACAATAAAACAAATGAAATGCACAAAGGATACTCTTAAAGAAGAATATTTTATTTTACAATTACTAATAAAGTCCATATCATTATATACCAAAGCAAAAAATAACTTATATTTGTATAATATAACCCACTTATTACTAATAGATTTCCACTTCAATGGCTATTTATATGCCATGCCATAATTAACTAAAGCATAGCTATTACATTCTATCAATTTATAAATACAAGATTCTTTAATTGCCTAAGCAGCTTCAAAATGATAATTCTTTTTATAATTCTCACATTGATACATTTATAAAATGTTATAGTTGTTGAGATTGGTTTACATATTTTATTTAATTAATTTATAGTCTTATCCTGCTGTGCTCTCTCCTTATTTTTTTGACTTATATATTTTTCACCTGTTAAATATTCTAACGCCCGTCTTACGACTGTAACAACGGTGTCAATACCGCCAGCTAGGCTAAAAAGCCAATATCTATGACAATATAACCACTCAAGTTCTTTTGCCCTTTTATCATCATCATTTTGTATTGGTCGCACAAGAAGTTGCGCTATATCTAGCTCTTGATGAAAAATGTAAGATTGCAAGGCATCTGTAAAATAATCATGAAATACACGTGAGTTAAATATATCTTTAATATCATCAATAGAACTTATAAGTTTATCCATTGTCTCGTAGCTAAATTCCTCAAGGCGATTTTTCCTATTTAGCTCTTCTATATGTTGCAAAAATTCTATAAGCTCAAGGAAAACTTTTTCTATATTTGATTGTTGCAATTCTCCATAATCAATCCAATTTTGGCATATTTCAATAGCCTTTTTAAGATTCTTTTCTGAAGCCTCTTTACTTGGTGCTTTAAGTATTATTTTTTCTTTTTTGATTTTTGGTATAAGACTGCAAGCCTCTTTAAAAGACATCTCTATAGTGCCCCTAATCCTAGCTCCTCCCTCTGTAGCATTTATTACTTCAATCTTATATGGTGTATTGGCAATATCTTTTTCATAAAAATTCAAAAAAAGCCTCCAAATCTCTGTTGTCTCTATAACGCCACCGCCACCATATTTTTCAACAAATATCTTTTGCTCCTTTGGCTTAATTTCATTTTCTCCATACAATGCACCTTTGGAATGACTAGACCCATCTTCGCCAAAAGCTAAATCTTGTCCAATCAATATGCAACGTTTGAATTGAGAATGCACTACAAGCTCATAAGCCATATTTGCTGCGCTCATGCCTATTCCTAAATATCCATATTCGTAAAAATTAAATAAAGTCGTATAGCCAAATGGACGAAAACTAAATTGCTTTATTCCATCTGTAATAGCATGTATCGTATCCTCATGTACTATAGAGGTAAGAGAAAATATCACATCTTTTTGCGCCTCTTTTGGCGTATCTGTATAGAATTTTGCACTTTCTTTAACTCTTTCAAGAGAAAATACAATATCAGGTTTTATTCCATGACTATATAAAATAGGAAAGCTAGCATCAATACAAAATAATGTAGCATATGGGGCAATTTCTTTAAGCTGATCTAGTTGTTTATATAAGCTAGGACCTGTGGAGACTATTATTGCCGTGTCTCTTCCTTTAAGCTGATTATTAATCTCTACAAGAGATGGTGAAAAAAGCGAGTGCTTCATATTCTCTATATGCTGCTTAATTCCAATAATTGCATCTCTTGTATCATTTCCAACACTAACTACATTATGCTCTATTGCCTGCACAAAATCCTTATTAATACGAATTATCTCCTCTTGGTATCTTTCATAGTAATCATTTGGCAATAATAAATCATAAACTTTTGAATATATCTTAGAGAATTTATCCATATCAAATAAGGAATTAACCATATGAAAATTACATGTAGGAGAATGCAGCAAAATAAAACGATTGTTATAAATATCCTCGCTAAAGTCAATGAGGTTTAGAACAATATAGATAATCTCTAATTCTGGCTCTATGACTACAATACGTTTTAAAATCTCACTACCAAACATCATTTTATATAAAATTCCATTTCCTAAACCATAGGCATACAGATATGGATAGTATCGATAGATTTCATATTCCTTCAGTTTGTTTAAGTTTTCTTGCAAAGGATCTCTTTTGTATAATGGCGTGGAGTTTGAGATTTCAATTATATTAAAGTTTGCGCTATCACTTCCCATGAATACTTCGTATTTGCTATTTGTCTCTATTGACAATAAATTATAAAACAACAAAGGATCCCGATAACTTAGAGCATGTAAATTTTGCTGATAGATTAGATTTTGATCAATTTGAGCATGTTGTGTATTTATATCTCCTAGCGATTGCAGCAAATCATTAGAAGTTTTCAATCCTTGTAAAATTTTAGAATCTAAAATACTATTTTGATTTTTTGTTGTTATGAAATTATCATTAATGTTATTATTTATATTAGGTGTTGTTTGTGCAATGTTATTCTTAGCATTTGTATTTGCCATATTTCCCTCATTTTCCTCTTAGTTGTTCGTGTCCTAGATTCTACACAGATTCTAGTCTAGCGCGTAACATGTTTTTAAAGTCTAACTTATATTTTAGGCAATAGATTCTATTTTAGATTACACATGATAGTTTGGTGCTTCTTTGGTAATTACTACATCATGGACATGACTCTCTCTTAATCCAGCCGATGTGATTTCAACAAAGCGAGCCCTTTCCCATAGAGAAACCATATCTACAGCACCCAAATATCCCATGCAAGATCTAAGTCCGCCTGTTAATTGATTAAGCACAGAGGCTATCTTACCACGATATGGAACTCTGCCCTCTATACCCTCTGGGACTAGCTTATCTTGAGCTATGCCATCTTGAAAATATCTATCACTACTTCCCTTTTGCATTGCTCCAATGCTTCCCATGCCGCGATAACTCTTATATTGCCTACCTTGAAATATAACTAGATCTCCAGGGCTTTCTTCTGTGCCTGCCAACAACGAGCCAATCATTACACTTGACGCTCCAACAGCTAAGGCTTTAGCTACATCGCCACTATACTTTATACCACCATCTGCGATAATTGGGATATTATGCTCTTTAGCAACACGAGCGCAACCATCGATAGCAGAAACTTGAGGCATACCAACACCAGCTACAATTCTTGTTGTGCATATACTACCTGGCCCAATACCTACTTTCACCGCATCAGCTCCGGCTAATATTAAATCCTTAGTAGCTTCAGGTGTTACAACATTTCCAACTATCACATCAATATCTGTTTTTAATTTGATTTCTTTTAGCGTATCAATTACATTCTTTGAGTGTCCATGTGCGGAATCTAAAACCAAAACATCTACACCAGCCTTAGCAAGTTCCAATGCCCTATCAATTTGTTTTACACCAACAGCCGCACCAACTCGCAACCTGCCCATGAAGTCTTTATTTGCTTGTGGATATTCAATACATTTTTGTATATCTTTGATTGTAATTAAGCCTTTCAAGACATTATTACTATCAACTAGAGGTAATTTTTCTATGCGATTTTTATGCATAATATCCTTTGCATGTTCCAAGCTAATATCTACATTTGCAGTAATTAATGGTGGTTTTGTCATTACCTCGCCTACTCTCTTATTAAAATTTGTCTCAAATCTTGTATCTCTATTAGTTAAGATTCCAATTAATACTCCATTTGAATCTACAACGGGCACACCAGAAATGCTGTAATTCCTCATAATCTCTTCTGCATCTTGAAGTGTTTTATCTTCTGTTATAAAAACAGGATCATTTACTATTCCACTCTCACTCTTTTTTACCTTGCGTATTTGAGCAGCTTGAGATTCTATATCCATATTTTTGTGAATGATTCCAATGCCGCCTAGTCTTGCCATAGCGATAGCAGATTTGTATTCTGTTACTGTATCCATAGCAGCACTGACAAATGGAATATTTAGGCTTATATTCTTTGTTAGCATAGACTGTATATTTACATTCTTTGGTAGAACTTCAGAGTAAGCTGGAACGAGTAAAATATCTTCGAATGTTAGAGCCCTAGTGATTAGATTCATATTACGCCTTTTTGTGGAATTTAGTTGTGATTCTACTTAACTTATAATAATGATTAGATGTAAGGGCTATTGCTTCTTGATCTTAGAGTATACTATAGTTTGCAAGATAAAAAACGCTATTCCGCAATCAATACATATATCTGCGAAGTTAAAAATAGGAAAATCAAATTTATAATGCCAATAGATATAATCCACAACACCGCCATGTAAGAATCTATCTAAAACATTTGAAATTCCACCGCCTAACATAAACGCAAAAGCTAGATAATGTTGCAAAAAAAGCTCCTTTTGCAAATAAAGTAATGTGAATACGACAAACAAAAAACCAACTTGTATAAACTTAAGCCATTCGCCAAGAGACGTAAGAAATGAAAACGCAACTCCAGTGTTATACACCAATGCTATTGATATGACTTCACCATGGGCTATCATTACAAAGTCATTAATATCTCTTGGATTAGCAATAGATATACAATAAAATTTGATTGCTTGATCAAGTGCTAAAAGAAACATTCCTACAATAAGAAAAATGATTAATTTTTTTATAGGAGATTCTTCACTATGTGCAAGTTGCATTATTGTCCATTATGTTGAATTTGCATAAATATTTATGAATTATAGCAAAGCAAACAAAAGGATTTATAACCACTACAATACATAAAGGCTTAACGCGTAAGCAATAGGGCTTTATATAAGATATAATCCTAGCTTCAATCAATCCATTTTCAAAGAGACAATTATGAATTACCTTGCACAAACTCGCAGCAATGATGAAACATACAAAACATTTAGTGATGCTATCCTAGACCCAAATGCTAAGTTAGGTGGACTTTATACATTTAACAATATTAAGCCTTTTAGTGATTTTACTTGGCTTAAGAAAGCTAGCTATGTAGATATATGCAATAAAGTTTTTTCACAACTAGGCATTATTGATATAAACTCAAACAATATTTCTTCATATATACAAATAGCTTTAAAAAGCTATGATTCATTTCGACACAAAGAAATATGCCCACTTGTAAATATTTCTCCGAATCTATATTGCCTAGAACTTTATCATGGACCAACCTTTGCATTTAAAGATATGGCACTACAACCTTTTTCAAAATTGCTAGATTCCCTAGCTAGTAGCCAAAAGCAAAAATATCTTATTCTTAGTGCTACAAGCGGAGATACAGGACCTGCTACATTGCAAGGTTTTGCAGATTCTACTAATATACGCGCTATTTGTATTTATCCAAAGGGTGGAACAAGTGAGGTGCAACGGTTACAAATGACCACTCAAGATGCTAAGAATCTAAAGGTGTTTGGCATACAAGGAGATTTTGATATGGCACAAAACTCCTTAAAGCTCTTATTAAGAAAACAGAGCTTTCGTGAAAATCTTACTAATATGGGATATGCTCTAAGTGCAGCAAACTCTGTTAATATCGGACGCATAGCATTTCAGATTATTTATTACTTCGTGATTGCTAGGGATCTATATTTGCAAGGAATACAAGAGTTTAGCATCATTGTGCCTAGTGGAAATTTCGGCAACGCGCTTGCTGGATTTTTCGCAAAACAGCTTGGTTTGCAAATTACAAAACTCTGTATAGCATCAAATCCAAATGATATTTTAAGCGAATTTTTCAACACAGGCATATATGACTTGCGCAATAAGATTCTAAAACAATCATACTCTCCGGCTATGGATATTCTAAAAAGCTCTAATATAGAGAGATTGCTCTTTGCCTTATTTGGTGCTAATAGAACAAGGCAATGTATGGAATCTTTAGATAAAGATTTAATATTTTCGCTCACAAAAGAAGAGCTTAAGACTTTACAAACATTATTTGAAGCGCATAGCTTTGATGATTCTTCTTGCCTTATTGGAATCAAGAAAGCCTTTAATCAAGGTTATGTAATTGATCCACATACAAGCAATGCCTATTTGTTCGCCAAATTAAGAGAAAGCTCTATTAATGGGCAAACACAAGTCATTTTATCTACTGCATATTTTGCTAAATTCGCAAAAACTACACTTAAGGCATTAAAAGGGGATTCTGATAGAATAAAATCTATAGGAGATTTAGAAGCATTGAAAGAAATACAAAAAGAAATCCGAAACAACATAAATCCAAACTTCACATTAGAATCTAACATCACATCTTTGTTTAATAAGTCAGAAATACATACACATACATACCATATAGAGGATTTAGAGCAAGAGATTTTAAATTTCTGCAAAGATTAAAAAGATTGATATCTCTTAACAAGATACTTTCTTAACCCTTTTAGGGGCTTATCCCATCGATTTGGAGATTCTTGGATAAATAATTTTACCTTATCATACCATATAGTGCCATTATTTGCCCCTATCCTTCCCCAACGCCAATCATGTTTTTTATGCAACAATACAAGAGTCTCCACGCCAAGAGTAGCACTTAGGTGAGCTATGGCTGAATCAATGCTTATCACAATGTCTAAATTCTTAATGATTAGCGCACTATCTAGGAAATTTCTAATGTATTTGGACATATCTATTACGCCATATTCATCTGCCAAATCCAAATCAAACCCTTCATATTGCAGGCTAATATATTTCATTCCATTTCTTGGAAGAGCTTCTAGAAGCTTCTTTGGATATATAGACTTCTTACGCGCATCTTGGAAGTTGGGATTTGAGCTAAAATTCAGCCCTACCCTAAGTATCTTATTGGGATTCTTATTTATTGAATCTAGCTTATTATGTTTTAACCTAGTTTTTTTGTTGATATTAATTTTATAACTTGTATAAGTCTTGGCATGTTTAAGAGATAGATTATCTTGCTTTGGTAGATTGTAGGATTGCAAAATTGTATTCATAGAAATTGAATTGGTATTGTCATTTTTAATAAGCAAATTGGCATCTTGATTGTTAGAATCATCGATTAAAGATGGTTTAGCTTCAGTATCATTTAATATTCCTAAATGATGCTTTATATTTGATTCTATTTGTTTATTGTCTGAACTATTTAAATATTTTTTTAACAAATCCGAAAATTCGGACAATGATTCCCTAATACTTGCAGAATCTGCAAGTAAAAAAGCAAGACTTGGCATAGGAATGGATATGTCATAATCTTGTGAAATACTAGTCTTAACATCTAAACCAAAGCATGAAAACAAAAGTTCTAACTCTTTAGATACGAATATGGTTTTTGCCCTACATACAAGTCTAGGAATAAATCTAGCAAACATGATACTATCACCAAATCCTTGTTCATGATATATAGCTATCTTCTTATCTCTTATGAATGTAAGTAGGCTATCCCTATTATCCAAACCAAAATCAAGAAAATGTCTAGGAAAGCTATTTGCTCTTATTTGTGCTAAAAGATTTCTTCTATACTCATATAATGGAAATCCACTATTAAAATCCTCTATGCTAAGCAACAAATATGCAAGATTTATAATATATCTCACATCAGCATGAATAGAAATTGCATTGATATATTTTTGCCTTGCTTGCTCAATATTGCCTGACACCCACAATGTATTTGCATAATTGAAATAAAAGTTAGAATCTTTGTTATATATAGGCTCTAGCTTTTTATATATCTCAAGTGCAAAATCCATCTTACCTAACTCTGAATAGATTTGTGCAAGATTAATGCCCGCATCATCTACGCCACCCTCATAAGCTAGTAAATAATATTTTAACGCCGTTTTTATACTGCCAATAGCAGCTTGCTGATTTGCTAGATTAAACACCGCATGCATATCACTAGGATTAATTTGAATAGCAATTGCATAATGCTTGATTGATTGCTCATAGTCGTGCAAATCTGCATAACATTTTGCTAGGTTGAAATGCAAATTTCCATCTTCTCTTGGAAGAAAACCATTAAGCAAGGCTATTGCCTGCAATGTCATATTATTGCGTCTATAAAACTCTGCCAAATTTACAGATAGCGAAAAGGCATTATCCCCGCCACTTATCTTATCTATTTTTAGTGCTTCTTGTAAACATTCAATAGCTTCATCTCTTCTTCCCAATTTTTCATAACTTAGCGCGCATAAGCTCCAAGCTTCTATATTTTCTATATTATTTTTAATTATTTTTAGGCAGAATTCTGCACATTTAGCATATTTAGCATTCTTAAAGTGGTGTCGGACAACGTCCATATCCATAAATAACCCTTGTGTAAATAGAATATTAATGATTGCAGTAAAAGCTAAATTAAATAACAATAATTATGTAATTTTCAAAAAATAACATAATCTTGTTTCATTGTTACATCATTAAATCATAACATAATAAAAACAAAGCTTTTTTAGTAAAAAGACAATTGCAATCAAAACTTGTAATTTCAAAGCTAAATTAAGCGATTAAACTAGAAAATGAAACGCTTAGTTATATTTGTAAATTAGTGGCTTATCAGTTAATGCATTTAAGTTGTAACTTACAATAACTATTAATTTACTAATATTTGACAACAAAACATATACAAGAAATAAAAATATGTTTATCTAATATTATAACAACTATAAAAGTAAGATAAATAAATATAACAACGATAAACCCAAACTAGACAAAGAAATAAGCCTAGACTCCTAACTATAACCAAAAAGTTAAATGAGCATGGTAAACAAGATAATAAACACACCACCCACAAAATGCAGGTAGCTCTAGTCCTAAAAAACTGCAAGCACCAATTAATGCACTACAGCCTCACTTATACCTATTCCTGTTTGTGCCCTAAAGTCTTGGGACTTAAAGCCAGATTTATCAATCTTTGCCCTATTGCTATTGTCAATCTTGGAAATAATATAAATAGCCAAGAAAGAAACAGGTATGCTAAAGATTGCTGGGTGTTTATAAGGAAATATTGCTTGATCAAAATGCAAAACACCCACCCACACACTTGGACTTAAGATTACCAATAACAACACAGTTAAAAGTCCTATCAAACCACCATATAACACGCCATTGGTAGTAAGATTTTTCCAATAAATACAAAGTAAAATAATTGGGAAATTTACACTTGCTGCAATAGCAAAAGCCAACCCAACAGTAAATGCTACATTTTGCCCTTGAAATATAATGCCTAACAAGATAGCTAAGATTCCAAGCCCTATAGTAGATCCTTTGGTTACTTTCATTTCAAGAGCAGGATCGCATTTTCCACCTTTTATAACATTCACAAACAAATCATGACTAATTGCAGATGCCCCAGATATGGCAAGCCCAGCTACAACAGCCAAAATAGTAGCAAATGCCACAGCTGATATAAATCCATACAAAACATTGCCACCTAATACCTTTGATAATACAACTGCTTCCATATTTGGCGCAACATTAAATTTCCCATCTGCACCAATGAATTCTGGATTACCAATCAAGAAGGCAATCGCTCCAAAGCCAATTATGAATGTGAGGATATAAAAATATCCTATCAAGCCAGTAGCAAAAAATACAGATTTACGAGCTTCTTTGGCATCTTTGACAGTGAAAAAACGCATTAAAATATGCGGTAATCCAGCAGTTCCAAACATCAAAGCAAGTCCCAAAGATATAGCAGATACAGGATCAGGCAAGAATGTCCCAGGACCCATAATAGCCTCTCCTTTTGAATGATTAGCAATTGCTACTTGGAAGTAATGTTGCAAATCAAAGTTAGTTAAATATAACACCATAATAGCCATAAAAGTAGCTCCGCCAAGCAACAAGCAAGCTTTAATGATTTGCACCCAAGTAGTAGCATGCATTCCACCAAAGGCTACATAGCAAATCATCAAAACTCCTACAATTACTACAGCAGTATTATAAGGTAAGCCAAAAAGCACCTGAATAAGCCCGCCAGCTCCAACCATTTGGGCTATCAAATAAAATATAACAACGCTTAAGCCACTAATAGCAGAAATTGTTCTTACTTTTTTTGATTCCAAACGATAGGCAATAATATCTGCAAATGTATATTTACCTAAATTTCTAAATTTCTCTGCTATTAGAAAAAGAACTATTGGCCAACCAACTAAGAATCCAATCGAATAAATAAGTCCATCAAACCCATTTACAAACACAAGCCCCACAATCCCAAGAAAACTAGCAGCACTCATATAATCTCCAGCAATGGCAATACCATTTTGAACACCTGAAATATTTCCACCTGCTGTATAAAACCCAGAAGCAGACTGAGATTTTTTATTTGAATAATATGTAATACCCAATGTAAATAACACAAATGTTACAAACATGCTAATAGCAATATAATTTATAGGAGCTTTCTCTACATTGCCAACATCAATGCCTGCTGCAAAACTTTGCTCAAGCAGCATAATAAATAAAATATAACCATATTTCTTCTTCATAAATTATCCTTAATTACAAATAAACACCGATATACACAAGTGCAAACAATGTTAGCCTTAAATAAACTATTCTTTCATTTCTTGAATTAGCCCAGTCCTTTCAAGTTCCTCTATAACCTCAGCTTGCTCCTTGTCAAAATACTTATTAGCAAATAATGTATAAAACCCTGTGCTAATGATTGATAAAACTATAATAGATATGCCTACTATGATTCCTAAACTTATAGAACTTGGTCCTAAGCGATATCCAAGCACATCTGGAAAAAATCCTACACTAGCTATAAATGAGTAGTAACAAACAAAAATAACTAATGATAGATATACGGAAAATCTATTCCTAAACGATACGAATTTGTAAAATCTATCTTTCACTTCTTCTTTTGTAGCAAGCGACTTATTCATAAAAACTCCTCAAGCTTTTGTATTTCATGCTTCAATTCAAATTAAAGCTACTTTAAATATATACAAAAATCAAAAAGATTCAAAAAAATATAGCATATAATTGAGTATGTATTATATTTTTGTTGATTAAAGTAACAGTCAAATGTACCTAACTTAGTTAGAAAATAAACAAAGTAACAAAAATACTGAAGTTATATGAAGAACTAAACTAACAATCTATCCCAAAGCACATCGCGTAAATTAACCTTTATGCTATATGTGGTAGCGCGAGAATAAATGTCCAATACCTCGCTAGAATTATCCTTTTGATTTATCCCAATATGAGTGATTAATGGCGGACAAATATGCACTTGAGTGTTGTTTTTGGTCGTGCTAGACTTTCTTGCATAAATCAAAACAAGTGTAGCATCTCTATCTAATCTGGGATACACAAAACGCATAGAATCAACAACTAATCCATGCTCAACAATTAAAGCCATAATTAAAGAAAGATTAAGCGCAGAATAGCAAAAAAATAGCCTGCCATTTGGTTTTAAAACTCTACTAGCGCAAGCTAGCAATATATCTAGTGGTAAAAAATTATTCTGCCTTGCCTCTGACTTTAGTCTATCTTGAGAATGTGTTATGCAGGAATCATAAAATGGAGGATTGGATATGACAATATCAAAGTTCTGCCATAAATATCTAGTGGATATGTTCTCATTTAATATGATATATTCGTTATTGTTGAATCTAGACTGAACATTGTCCTTAGCGATGTCATAGGTCCCTATGCTTCGTTTTACAGAGAATGATTCCATATTTGCCTCATTAAGCAACAATTCACATTCTCCTAAAATAAAACAAGCTTCAAGTCTATTAATCATAGCATTTTTAGTGCTAAGCAGGAAATATTCTCTTTGCCTTTCAATACCAAAGAGTCTAATTCTACTCTCCCTGGCACAAAGTAAACCCAAGATCCCACTACCGCTACCAATATCTAAGACTTTAATATTAGTCCTAAGATATTTCCTAAGGAAATCCCATAAAAATAATGTATCACTGTTGTAACAATATCCCTCCGAAATTTGATAGATACTTAATCTTTTAAGCATATCCTTCCTTGATAAGCCAATAAATAATATTTTGCTTAGAATCAATATTTGCATTGTTGTTTAATTTATAAGAATGTGGCAGTAAGCTTGAATATGCAAGCATAAAACCATTCATATTAAATATATCACAAGCCTCCATTAGAGCATCTTGACTAATCCTATTAAGACTATTTGATATGAAATTAGGTGGTATAGCAAGAGTTGGCGCAATATAACCTAGAATACAGTCAATGCTAAAGTTATTTTTATAACGCATAGATTCCTTGAGCAATAAACTACAAAAGCTAAACCCCCCCTCAATCACAATAAAACCAGAACTAGGAAGCTCATCTATGCTTCGCGCTATATGCACCTTTCTATCTGGGTTATCCATGATATGAAAACTCTTTAAATCTTCTAGCTTTATGGTTTTACTAAGAATAAATATTTCAGGTAATTTAGAGCTATAAGGAACGGTGCCAAAGCGAGTATCAAGCAATGGGTTATCAACTCGCAAAGTCTCGCCAGAAATAACGATGTAATCAGCCACACAGCGCATATTGTGAGTGAAGATTCTAGAATCCATGTTACTAATTGCACCACCATGATATGTTCCATCTAGCCTATGGGCAACCTTAAACAATGTAAAACTAGATTTTTTTTGCCATGTTAGAAATGGATAAAGCAATTTTCTAGCCTCTGTCTCTAATACATGAGATATGATATTAATATTACCTAATGTCTTAAATCCTCCACTAGCATCAGGGGTTGGATCAGAACAAGCTACAATAATCTTATTTGGTTTCAACTCTGCTAGGAGATTTGCACAAGGTGGAGTTTTACCATAATGGTTACATGGCTCAAGTGTTACAAAAATATTACAATCATGAAATATTCCACTAGAAAATAAAATCAGAAAATCATGAATGATTCTAGAATCCATCTCCAATTCAAAGCATTCAATAATAGAGTTAGCAAAACTATCTAAACTAGATTTAGAACATGATGGATAGCACTCTAGCAAATATTCCTTATTGGCTACAAAAGCTTGTGTGAGATTTTGTGCCTTATTTGAATCATGTCTAAAGAAGTATATCAAGGCCTCCTTGCAAGCTATTACCTCTGCATGTGGCATACCAGCCTTATAATGTGCACCAAGTGCCACTATTTCACCATTAGCAACAATTAAGGCGGCTACTGCTGGATTAGGAAGTGTTAATGTTTGAAATTGCCAAGCATAGCTAATGGCAATATTCATAAATATAGAATAAGAATCCATGAGTACCTCAATCAGCGTAATAAAATGATAAATTGCGTATTGTAACCAAATTACTAGCTTTTTATTAAGAACACTCTCAAAGAATAGCGATATATAAATCCTAAGATTATTTGAATTATTCATAACATCTTATTTGCTATAATTTTTAGAAATGGTTGGTTTTTTCTGTATAATATCTAGCAATCTCTAGTGGTTTTAAGGAATTTCATAATCTCAATGATCAAGATAGCAAGCATAAAACCAATTTTGCATTTTTATCAGGATGATAAATCTGGAACAAACACATTATATTGTGCCATGCAAACCCATAACACTAAAAAAAATTTGCTAGAAATTAGAAACTTAAATGTGTCATTTTTTAGGCATATTGATTCTAGAGGTAATAATGATAAAGAAATATTTGGATTAAAGAATTTATCTCTATCGCTTAATTATGGCGAAAGGATTGGAATAGCAGGAGAGAGTGGCAGCGGGAAGAGTTTATTAATGCGAGTTATTATGGGATTGGAGAATCAGATATATCTAGATGGAGGTAGCATATACTTTGATAATAAAGATATTTTTGCATTACAAGAATGGATACCTGCAAAATGCATATCAAACAAAAAAAATCTTAAAATAGAGAAAAGTCATTTAAATACACAAGAACCACTAAATACAGAACAAGACTCTATAAATAAGCCAACTAACAACACTTCATTTAAAAGACGTAAAAAGTTTGTATTTGGCACAAGCAAGCCTATGCAAGCATTGCTTGGAAAGGATATATCATATATCCCACAAGATACATTAAGTGCGTTAAATCCCACATCTAAGGTATTTAAACAAATAGAGGAAGTTTTGCTCCTACATAACAATATCTCACTTGATAGTGAGCAAAGCATAAACACAGCACACGAACATACAAAAAAAATGCGAAGAAGATACATCATAGCAACAGCAAAAAAACTAGATCTAGAACAAGAATTATTAGATAGATTTCCCCATGAGTTAAGCGGCGGTCAAAGACAACGCGTGATAATATGTATGGCTATAATTGGAAAGCCAAAGCTTATTATATGCGATGAGCCAACAACTTCGCTGGATGCAAATCTAAGCTTACAAACGATAAAACTATTAAAGTCAATATCTGAACAAAATAACATAGCTATGCTATTTGTTACACATGATTTAGGATTGCTTACTCATTTCTGCAATAAGATAATGATTATGAAGAATGGAGAAATTATTGAGACAATCAGCAACATCACAGGCGATATGACAAGACTAGGCAAAACTCATAGCTTTGCTCATAGCTATACAAAAGATCTATTTGAAGCAAATTTTCTTGCGCCAAAATTTTTATTAAAATCAAATACAAATTCCAGCCAAAAACAAAATAAAAATACAGCCAATAGTATGCCTCTAAACGCAATCACAGATGTCATGAGATTAGAAAATTTTAGCGTTGGAATTTATAAAAGTAAACTATTTAGCAGAAATTTCAAAGCAATAACAAAAAACATATCATTGACATTAAAAGCAGGTAAAACACTAGGTATTATAGGTCAAAGTGGCAGCGGAAAAAGCACATTAGCACAAGGCATATTGCATCTTATGCACACACAAGGCAGAGACATTTATTTCGGCAGACAACTATCATATAATGGAAAGTTTAGCAAGCAAGATATTAAGGATTTTAGAAATACAGTTCAAATTGTATTTCAAGATTCCACAAGTGCGCTTAATCCTAGATTTCGCATTCAAGAGCTAGTTAGTGAGGGATTAACACTACGCAAGGCTTCAAAAAATGAAATTAAAAACAACATTGAAGAAATTTTTTCATTTTTGCAGCTTGATATAAGTTTATTATCACGTTATCCAAGGGAGCTAAGTGGCGGACAGAGGCAACGTGTGGCCATTGCTAGAGCAATGGTGTTAAAACCTAAAATCCTAATACTAGATGAGCCAACAAGTGCTCTAGATAAATTCGTGCAAAAAAAGACCTTAAACCTACTGCAAGACATGCAAAACTCATTTAATCTAAGCTACATATTCATTACTCATGATTTAGATGTATTGGCACATATATGCGATGATGTTTTGGTGCTTTATAATGGGGAAATTGTAGAAGCTTGTAACATATATACACTATTGAATAATCCAAAACACAACCATACAAAACAACTAGTAGCAACCTATCAGGGTTATTAATCTTAGCAAGGAGGTATAATTAATGAAAAAGAATGTAGCGTTATTTATTGATTGTGATAGAATTGAAGTAGCTTTCATGAGCGTAATATTTGACTACTTTCGCAACAAAGAATATAATGTTTGTGTAAAGAGGGCATATGTAACAAAGGACACATTAAACTTTTGGTATGATAGATTAGAAAAACAACACTTCAAAGTGGTGCTAGGTAGCTCTCAATCAAATAGTGATTTAAAATTTGCCTTAGACATAGCCAAGGCAATAAATACAGGCAAATATGATAGTATAGCAATAGCTTCAAATTATCGTGAGTTTTCAGTCCTAGCAGGCGAAATACAATCCATGGGACTAGAATCAATTTGCTTTTATCAATATTCTAAAGGTAATGAAGCTTTGCTAAAAAGAGCCTATCATACGGTATACAACCTTGAGCCAAATAGAGAAGAAGATGGCGAACTTGTAGAAGACTTTGATGACGTGTTGGCTGCATTAGAATCTGCTATTGAAGGACTGGATTCTAGCGTGCTTGGAAAAAGACTATCAGATAGCTAATTCGTTCAAACCTAAATAAATAAACAAAACTAGGCAAATCGAGCAATATCGCGCATATTAAGGAAACAAGAAAATTAAGCTTCATAAAACATTAACTCATATATTATTAAGGAGCAAATATGACAGAACCAATAAGAATTTTATTTGGAGTAAGCGACACAGAGGAATGTAAAAAGGCGATACCAACGATTATAAAGCTTTTTGCAAAACGTAGTGAAATTGAGCTAACATTACTACATGTCATACCAGAGACAATAGTGCTAGCAGAAAGCGGTATTGTAGATTATGCGTCCTTAGAGCATTTACAGCAAGAAGAATCAAATGAGATTCTAAAAGAATTCGCAAAAATATTCAATCAAGAAGGTATAGCATGCAAGAAAATATTGCGTAATGGGAATCCAATTGATGTGGTGCTTGAGATTGCAAACGACTTTGACTTATTAGTTATTGGTGCTAGTGAATCATCTTTGTTGCGCAGAATATTCAATTCTCATCAAAATAGCTTCATAAATTCTTCTCCAATTCCAGTTTTGGTTGCAAAATAACAAGGAAGTTAGATGAATATACTAATCACTGGAGCTAGCTCTGGCTTTGGAATGGAACTAGCATTTAAATATGCAAATGAGTTAAATAATGTAACTCTATATCTAATAGCAAGGCGCAAGGAAAAATTAGAGGCAGTTCAAGAGCACATAAATGAAATTTCTACTAAAAATAAAAAGAATATACAAGTATACTTGGGAATTGGTGATGTGTGCGATAAAGATTTTGTAAGAAGCTTTGCTAACTCTCTATATATTGACATTCTAGTTAATAACGCTGGCTTAGCTAGGGGTATTGATAGCACAGATAAGATTCCATTTCAAGATTGGGAAGAAATGATTGCAGTAAATATAACCGCTCTAAGCTTTTTAACGCATATCATCCTACCCAACATGCTAAAACAAGGCAGAGGACATATTGTTAATATAGGCTCAATAGCTGGCACATACCCATATTATGGCTCAAGTGTATATGGTGCTAGCAAAGCTTTTGTAAAGCAATTTAGTCGCAATCTACGAGCAGAGTTATATGATAAAAATATACGGGTAACTAATATTGAACCAGGACTTTGTAATGGCAGTGATTTTTCACTTACAAGATTCCATGGAGACAAACAAAAGGCAGATCTGGTCTATGAAAATACAATACCATTAAATGCTAAAGACATAGCGGAGGCTATATTCTGGGCTACAAGTCAGCCCCAACATGTAAATATTAATCACATAGAACTTATGCCAACAACACAAGCAAGCGCAGGCTTAGTGGTGCATAAGAAAAACAAAAAATCATGATTACATAAGCCAAAACATTAAACAAATTCCAATTTCACAACTCAAATCTAATAAAAAGCGGTGAGTAATGCTAAACAAAATATTAATATCATTTATCATATCTAGCCTCGCTATATTTGGGCTAGCCGATTCTATAATTAACATTTCTATTGCAAACAATATAGAATCAAATACCACAACAAAAACACGAAAAAATGAAGATAGTAAACAAATAAAGCAAAATACAAAAGATGAACAAAAAGACATAGACAAAGAACATATAATCATCGTAGAAAATGGCAAAACAGCAATTATTACAACAGAAGAAAAAAATCCGAAACCTCTTAAAATAGGCTCTAAAAATATAGAATGGCTAACGCATCCAAAAGACAAAACAAAACATATAGCAATCATTCCAATTCACTACTATGAGAAAAAACAAGACTTTTCTCTACATATAAACGAAGGGCAAATCTTAAGAGTGAAATATGCTAACTATAAAAAAGAAAATATAAAAGTATCAGACAAAAATAAAGTAACGCCAAATCAAAATAGCAAGGAACGTATAGAAAAAGAGAGACAAGAAGCAATAGCTATATATAAGGTCAAAACAAAGACACGCTATTGGAATCTGCCTTTTGTTTATCCTATAGAAAGCAAGATAACAAGCCCATTTGGTTCTGCTAGAGTATTTAATGGCGAAGTGAAAAGTTATCATGGTGGAACAGATTTTCGTGCTAGCATTGGTAGAGATATTAAAGCCATTAACGATGGAGTAGTAGTCATTGCTAAAGATAGATTCCTAGCAGGAAAGTCTGTAGTAATAGATCATGGTGAAGGGATATATAGTCAATATTACCATTGTAGTGATATAAATGTAAAAGTAGGAGATAAGGTTAAAAAATCCCAAGTCATTGCATTAAGCGGTGATACAGGTAGAGTAAGTGCACCACATTTACACTTTGGAATCATGATAAACTCCATACAAATAGACCCATTACACTTTATTGAGAGTATGAATGCCCTATAATATATAACCTATAATTTTTAAATGTTTGTCTAAATAAAACTATAATAAAGGTGCAAATATACATAATGTAAATACAAAGCTAAGTGGTGGAATAAAATTAAACAAAATGACATGGCGAGAATAAAAACACAAAATAAACTAAAGGAGGATTTTCATGCAAAATAGCTTCCTAAACAGAGCCTTTAATGTGCACAGTAATGAGATAAAACTAATTATTACAGCATTTTTATTTATGTTTTTAATCTTTACTTCATATTCATTGTTACGTCCCTTAAGAGATAGTATGGGATTAACAGGAGGCACAAGAGATTTGAAATGGCTCTTTGCATCTACATTTATTGCTACTCTAATTGGCTCACTACTTGCTATGTGGATTAGCTCAATATGCAAACGCAAACATTATATCAATGTCATTTTTGGATTCTTTATAGTGAATCTCATTATATTTTATATTTGTTTCATAATTTTCCATCATGATAGTGATGGCTTTGTTTGGTTAGCCCGCACATTTTTTGTATGGACATCGCTTTTTATTATGTTTATCTTAAGCACAGCATGGAGTTTGATGAGCGATATTTTTAGCAGAGAGCAAAGTCAAAGGCTATTTGGCATAGTTGCCGCTGGAGTTAGTCTAGGAGGAGTTAGTGGCTCTGTCATCGTAAGTTTGCTCGTTAAAGAAATTGGCATAGATTCTTTGGTTCTGTGTTCAGCCCTGCTTTTATTCATTGCATCAATATTAAAAAATATTTTACTTAATCAAATAAAAAGTAAAGATGGATTCTCAGATAGATTTGATAAGCCATTAAGTGCTAAGAATCCTTTTATAGGTTTTAAAATTCTATTGTCTTCTAAGTATTTATTGATGTTTGCACTTTTTATCATACTGCTTTCCTCTACAACAACATTTCTTTATCTTGAACAAGCCCGTATTGTAGAGCTAAATTTTCATTCTAAGGAGGAGCGTACTGTAGCATTTGCCAATATAAACCTAGTTGTGCAAATCTTATCACTAATAGGACAACTTTTCCTTACAGGAGCGGTTGCAAAAAGACTAGGAATACAATTCTTATTATGCTTTATACCATTCTTATTATCGGCATGCTTTGTTGTGCTATGCTTTACTCACCCTGCATTCTTACCATTTGTAATTGTACTTGCATTGCGAAATGTCGGAGAATATACACTTATTAAGCCTGCTAGAGAAATGCTATTTGTGCCATTAGATGGAGATTCTAAATATAAAGTCAAGAATTTTTTAGATACAGTGGTGTATAGAGGTGGGGACGCATTTAGTGCTCAGATTGAGAGTTTGGTAGCAAATCAAGGAATACAAGTAGCATTATTAAGTGGAGCAAGTTGCGCCTTTCTATGGGGATTATGCGGATTATTGCTTGGCAGAAAATATAAAAATAAGCAATTTAACTAACACATGTAAATATAAAAATTTATTGTTATTTTATTAATTGATGAAATAAATAATCTTATATTAATTCCTAGCATTGAATAATATATACCCCCTAATAATTTTATATTCTTAATAATACAAATTTAGTCTGCATATATTCCAATGATTATAATATTATATGTCTTATTAGAATTTATATAAAAATAAATAATATAACAGATGTTCCAATAGAAATACTCCACATAAGAAAAGTGGCATATCGGAATAATAACTATGAAATATTTAGACCCATCTAGTCTATTATAATATTTTACAGTTACAACAACCATTAAAGTGTAAAATTTATCATTATTTTATAACAGTAGTCTAAATTTTAAAATATTACCCTAGCACCAAGGTTGAATCCAAATCCAAAACTATTATCAGATATAGCATTTTGGAAATTCAGACTACCATTCAAATAGAATCTGCCTAAGCCAAGCTCTCCTCCGCCAGTAACAAATACAGAACTTTGTAAATTTGCCTTTGCATAACTAACATATAGAATATTTTGAGAACCAATAGCACCCAAATCACTTCCATTATTAGTTATTCCAGATTGTGTGGTGGCATGCCCACTCTCATTTAAATTATTTTTTAATAACACCACATCTTGCTTAAACTGACCAGATATAAATATATAACTCTGATTAGCCCAATATTTCCTTCCCTCAACCCCAATAATAGCTCCAAAGCCATGCCTTACATTATTGTGGGTATTGACTAAAAAATTGCTAGCAGTTTTACCATCATGGTTAATATTACTAGATTGCAAGACATAATAATTAAACCCTAAGAATGGCTTAAGTATATAACCTTTACTTAGGTTAAAAGCATATCCATAACTAGCACTTCCTTCAATATTTAATACATTATAGCCATATCGTTGTCCAAATAGATTTAGCAATGGCATATTTGGCACTCCAGATCTTAATTCCTCATTAACAAAGCCAAATGATGAATTAATAGTTACATCAATCTCATTATTTCCAATAAATGTCCTGCTATATAATCCAGCAAAGATATTATTAGAATTGTTAGATACAAAGTTATTATACCCGCCCTTAAAAACTCCATAACCATAGCCGCCATAGCCGCCAATAGCGGTGCGAATAGACTTGATATAGTAATCATACCCAGCGTTAAATCCATATAACTGCGAGTTACCAGATGATGAAAAATTGAGATTACCTAAGGCATTAATCCATATATTATTTGGATACTCCTCTCTTTTGTTAAAATTAGCAACCAAATCACTAAGGCTTTCAAACCATACAGATTCCATAGGACTAATTGGCTCAAGATTCATACTATGCTCCCTAGCCGTCCTAAGCTTTGGCTTTGCATCACTCGGCTTTGCATCACTCTGCTCTGCTTCACTAAGAAAATCACCACCTAACTCACCATCATATTTAGCAGAAACGATAAAGTTTTGTGCAAGGCTATTTTGATTCATAATAGCTATTCCAGAATCATTTTTTTCAGACATAAAACCATTATATGAGCTTAACTTATCACTAGAGCTATTAGCAGAATTATAGTTATTCATTGAAAGCTTTTTTCGCTTCTTAATCATTTGTGCAACTTCTATAGCTTGCTTTAGATTCCTCTGATATGCTTCGAATGCCAACACTTCTTGATTCTTAATGGGTGAGCCAACTCCATGCAAGGCTGATATTTTTGTTAACCGATTAACCTTTGAGCTTTCCATAGCCATAGATAGAATATTTATTGAAGAGCTCTTGCTAGATAAATCTGATATATGCTTAAATGTAGAATCAATAGTTCTAGCAACCTCTAGGAAGTAGTTTAGATTCCTAGATGAAGACAATGTTTGATCTATATTAAGTAAAAAAAGCACGGCAGAGTTATCATTATAGAATAGATTTTTTAGTATATCGTAGCTATTTGCGGTCTCACTCTTAATAGCATTTATCCATGAGTTATTACCTCCAGCCTCCATATATAACACACAGTCAAATGCACTAGAGCCTTTTGCACATAGAGGTTTTTCTTGACCGCCTTCTTTGAAGTTAGAAATATCTCTTCGCAACACACGAAATCCAATCATATTCTCTGTGGCAACACGTTCAACCTGCAAATATTTACTATCTATGCTAGCACCATTATATGACACAGAGAAAGCACTCTTCATTCTCTCTTGTGCATAGTTATAGCCTCTTTCCGCCTCGCTAGCATTTGCATTGGCAAAACCACAGTAATCATTATTGCACTCTTTTTGTTTATCAGATTGACTTAGCTTATGAATATAGTTACCTTCGTTATCAATATCTCCTATTCCATTCCACAGCTTACTACCATCTTTATCATTAACCAATGCCTTATCCATATCCCAAGGATTATTGGCATTATTTGTAGTATAGTAAGTTTCTTGGACTGTTTGTCCATTAGCCCCAGTTGTTTGGCAATTATTGTTTATACAGGTATTTCCATTATTTTTGCTAGTAGAGATTGTATAATTATTGTTAGACTTATTAAATGTAGTTGTATAATCTCCTTGCGTAAAAACATAGTTTATAGTGCCACTTGTTAGTGTAATTAGCCTATATGTATTAGCATCGCTATCTGCAGCAACTGGCTTACCATCTGCACCCATAGTAGCTAGCTTGAGATTTTGTAGGCTTTTCATATCCAATATATCTGCTCTAAATGCTCCTGGAGTGCCCATAGACACATCAAGCGTAGCATTTCCAATAATTCCTAAATTACCAAACTTTACATCAGTTGCATTTTTGTCTTTTGTATTTGCTTGGAGGCGAAATATGAGTTCTCCCTTATTTACAAAGTTTCCTTGCATAATAATTTCTGAATTGGCACCAATGTCTATTTTATTGTAATTATCTAGATTTCCCTCCAAAGTTAGCAATGCTGTGCTTTTACCTGTATAGTGTGCACCAGAATCAAGCAATATAGTCCCATAATTGCCCAGGGTGCCTTTCTTTAGTGCTGTTTGCTCTATTAGCAATGTCCCGTTATTTTCTACTTGATCTTTACCATTGATTATCTCATCGTGAGTTTTTATATCTGGGAGTAACAAGTAGTGCTTATTGTCGCTTGTAGTAATATATGTTCCACTAGCATTTTCATAATCACTTTGTGATGTGCTACCACCTGTCGTATTACCAAGTTTATCTTTGCCTTCTTGTATTATATTCCTTAGTTCCTCCTTGCTCATGAGCAACACTTCATTAGATCTAGCTCCAACTTTTAGATATTTGCTAAAGTCTTGATTAACATCTGTATTATTAGCATTAAGAACAATTTCTAATCGCCCAGAATGAATACTTCCATTTTTCAAATGTAATAGAGAATTTACATTCATAGCATTACCTGTAATCTTAGCATCATTTGTTACATTAAATATTCCAAAGCCTGTTTGACCATTTTTCACAGTAATACTATTAAAGATTCCATTTTTCATATAGAAATCTGCCTGTGTGATATTTAGAGTATTGACATTGGTATTATCAATATTTTGCATGCGAGTAAATGAAGTTGCTCTAGCATCTATTAAATTAAAATTCAATATACTTCCTCCACCAGTAAAGCGAATGTCAGAACCATCGGCAAAATTGCTTGTACCTAAATCCATTTGCAATGAGTTTATAAAGCTTTTGCCTATGTTAACACTTACCACAGAATAAGAATTGCTCTTAGATACAGAGAAGTTATTCAAATGAAAGTTAGAAGCTTTAAATGTCCCTGTTCGGATATTAAAATTATCAATAAATACATCGCCTGTTATTTTGCTTAAATCTAGCGTAGAATCACTTCCTGCAGTTGGCAGGGCATAGGCTTTTATGGCTCCTCCATAGAAGTTTTGTCCCTCTGCTATTAAGAAATTTCCAGCTCTAATCCCCTGCTCACTATCATTTCCGCCTAACACACTTTTTACGATAACATCGCCATTATCAGCCTTAAGTGTTACCATTCCACCACAACCATTAGTAATACAAATATCTTGTACGAAAGTTAGATTCTCCACTTTGATATTACCATCAGTGCTAGTAGCAGTCATATAATTAGCTGCTCTACCTGAAAGATTCTTGATATTAATATCATCTTTAGCAGTTAAATCTATATGCCCTATACTACCAATTACATCAGAACCAAAGCCAATATTATCAGCATTTATTGCCCCCTTAGCATTTGCTCTTATTGTATTTAGACTCCCAGAGCTAGCACTTCCTATATTGATATTATTGCCTTTTAACTCTATTAAGCCCTGCGAACCAAAAATGCCATTAGTAGCAAAGCTCATGTTTTTGACTTCTAAGTCTGCATTTTGGGAATCTATTATTATCTGACTGCCACCTGTATAATTCCTATGGGCTATATTATCTATTGTTGTGCTTACATTGGTAGTTAGTCTTGATGCAAAGCCCTTACCAAAGAAAAAGAACGGATTGGTAATAGTTTTGATATTAATTGAATTACCGTTACTGCTGCTGATAGTAAGATTTCTATCACCATTGCCAAATACTGTGCCAGGTCCTACAAACTCAAGCGTATCAATGTTTACATTATTAGCATTAATAGAATTATTTACATCAGTTAGCTTAACAGTATTAGCACTAAAATCTTGACCATTATTCCCTAATGCTGCCCTAAAACTCCTAAATGACCTAGCATTAGGAGTAGGTTTTATCCGTCCATTAACAATATCGCCAGAAATATTCATAGATAGGCTATTTCTATTGCTTGTATTAATAACCAATCTTCCCCCGGTCATATTTATAGAGCTAGAACTATCTATATTTACATTGGCTCTACTATTACCTATTGTTAATGTCCCGCCATTAATTTGCAACTGAGTATTGCTAATATTTACTACAGAAGTATTACTACTATTAGTTCCAATTTGCATGCCACCACCATTGACATTTTCTATATTTAACCTTGAACCAACTATATATATGTTTCTACCATTTAGCGTTGTGGTGTGATTTTGCAATCCAGCCCTGCGAACAGTAATTGCTGCCTGATTAACATTTAAATCACCTGTAGCTCTAAAGCTAAGATTTGTTCCTCCACCTGTGCGAAATGAATTTCCCGTATTAATATTGCCTGTTAGATAAACTTCCTTAGCAGAAAATGAAGCAGTGATAAATCCTAGAATTCCGCCGCTACCAAATGTGTGTTCTGAGTTACTTTTTGGATTCTTGGTATTATTTCCAATAATCAATGTTCCATTATTGTAATTTTGAGAAAATCTAGCTCCAAACGAAGAATATGTAGTCATATTCCCTCTACTATAAAACGTATCATTTGAGTTATTTGTATTATTTCGCAGATTATATATATTATTTTGTATATCCTGTGCAGCATATACAATTCCAGAGCAAAGCGATATAGAGAATATTCCAAATGCAGACATTCCCATAATATAAGATATATGCTTAGTAAATTTAAGTCTAAAATTTGTTATGCTAGGAACCTCAAAACTTTTGAATTCCTTGACCAAAATATCAGACCCCCCCACAGGCAACTTTCTTAACCTAACACTATAGATATTAGGCTTCATATTTATTTTTATGTTATATCTCTTATTACACATATCAACCCTCCTTGATAATGCTAAGCAGAACAACGCTAACGTAACAAAAAAATTGAATTTACATAATTTTATACATAAATCCCTTCAACAATTCTACTATAAAGAAATTCATTATTACCAAAAAATTTCATTTCGTTGTTGCTTTGACTTCTTAATTTATTATTGTGAACCTGCATTAATTAAGGTAAAGAATCATTTTTGATTGAATCAATGCAAATATTTCGACATGTTTATAGACATGACAAATAAGATAGAATATATATATAACTATACGAATGAATAGGAATCTTTAGGGGGTATAAATATAGTTTTAGCTTATTTTTAGGGTTGAGTGTGTAAAATGCGGATTTGTTTTAGAGCCAAAACTTGAAGGATAATGTATGACTATAGAAATGGGTGATTTAAAGAAAGGCTTAAAAATTGAGATAGATGGCATTCCTTATAGAATTGTTGAATATCAACATGTAAAGCCTGGTAAGGGTCCAGCGTTTGTTAGAGTCAAGATTAAGAGCTTTTTAGATGGGAAGGTGATAGATAAGACTTTTCATGCTGGAGACAAATGCGAAACTCCGAATATTGTAGAAAAAAGCATGCAATATCTCTATCATGATGGCGACTTATATCAGTTTATGGATAGCGAGACTTACGAACAAGTGGGGTTAGATTCCAATCAAGTTGGAGAAAGTGCAAAGTGGTTGCTTGAGAGCATGTATGTAAGCGTTTTATTATATAACGAAAAAGCTATTTCTGTAAATGTGCCACAAATAGTAGAACTAAAGATTATAGACACATCGCCTAACTTCAAGGGCGATACATCTAGTGCAGGAAAGAAACCAGCCAAATTAGAGACAGGTGCTGTTGTGTCAGTCCCCTTTCATATATTAGAGGGGGAAACAATTCGTATCAATACCGAAACAGGCGATTACATAGAAAAGGTAAAGTGATATTATGCAAATCTCTTCTACAAAATATTTAGCAAAGGCTATTAATTATGTAGATGTCGATTTTAAGATAGATTCCAACTCTTTGATTGCGACAAATCAATTTAACGCAATAAGCCATAACACAAAGTGCAATAGAGAATTCTATAAAAATTATCTACATTCAAATAACAAAAAAATGCTAAATGTAGATAATTTCACAAATGATTCTATATTGGGAAATTGCTATAGGAAAATTGCGAAGAAGAATGGTAAATATAACCTTTTAAAAAATATTGGTAGTAATGATATAAATCATAATGGCAAATATTACAAAAACATGACAGAAAATAATCAAAAAAAATCAAACTCTATTCATACAAATAACACAGATAAAGATACAATCAAACATGAAAGCATACAAACTAGGATTAATTGTGATTTCTTTGTGCGTATAGTCTTAGCTGGACTTGAAATAATCAAGTTATTACGAGTGCAAGATTCACTGTTACATGAGCCATTTGGAATTGGTGCTGGTGGTGATTGCAGTAGTGGGGCAGATTTATTAGCAGAGGCTGTATTTAGGAAGTTTTTACTACCAAAATATAATTTAGATTCTGAAGAGAGTGGTATTTTAGAATCTGATATTAAGTCCTCTTATACTATTGTGCTAGATCCTCTTGATGGAAGCAGTAACTTCCAATCAAATATACCCTACTATGGAGCTAGCCTAGCCCTATGTGATGAAAGTGGAAAAGTATGTGAAGCATGCGTGATTAACTATGTATCGCGTGAAATTTCATATATTAACGACTCTTTGCTAACTACTACTAATATCCCATGTGTATTTACGCTAGATTCTGTTGGACTTTATATTCCCTTTACGCTTTTAGAATCAAGTCCAAAATATTTTACATCAAACAGCGGATTACCATACCAACCAATAGATTTTTCACAATTATTTAATAGTAGAACTTGTGGGGACTTTGCTGCAAACCCGCATATAGCCATCAAACTAATATGCGATACCATAGTAGAAACAAAGAAGTATTTACCAGAATTTAATGATGAATTTATGTATAAGTTATTTCAACATAAGGTAATTGAACGCAAGTTTGAACCAAACTATTCTGCTTCCTCGCTTAAATGTGGAATATTTGAAAAAGCTAGCCATTTCCCAGAATGGGTAACTATCTTATTGCAATATAAATTAAAATTTCGTTCACTTGGCGCAACAGCCCTTAGCCTAGGATTTAGCTTTAGATACTTATTTGTATTGCTGCCTACATCAGTGCGTAAATATGACGGAATGGCTGGATTCTATCTCGCACAAAACCAATATATAAAAGGAAATGTTGGTAAGTATCTACAAGCAATTCCTAGTATGAAAAGGAACATAAATGACAAAGAACATATCATAATTAGTGTAAATCCCCAAATTGTAGACATACTATGTCAAATAACGTCACGTCATCAAAAGGAATAAAATGGGTTTTTCAGATTTTTTAAAAAATTTTAAGCGAGAAGATTCAAGATTAAAAAAAGATAATACAACACATTGGACAAAATGCCCATCTTGTGCAGCACTAATATACAACAAAGAGATATTAGAAAACTCACATGTATGTTCAAAATGCTCATATCATTTTAGGATTAGTGCACTAGATAGATTAAAGCTACTTTGTGATGAGGACTCATTTATAGAGTATGACATGGACTTAGAACCAAACGACCCCTTAGGATTTGTAGATAAGAAAAGCTATACGAAACGAATCCAAGAAGGTGTAACAAAAACTAAACGAAAGAGTGCTGTAATCTCTGGGGAAGCTTCAATTCATGACATAGAAGTTCAGTTAGTGGTATTTGACTTCTCATTTATGGGTGGTAGCCTTGGCAGTGTTGAGGGAGAGCGTATTGTTAGAGCAATCAATCGTGCAACAGAGAAGAAACAAGCCCTAATTATAGTATCCACTAGCGGTGGAGCAAGAATGCAAGAATCAACCTACTCCCTTATGCAAATGGCAAAAACTTCTGCAGCACTTAATAAACTATCAGAACTAAAACTTCCATATATATCAGTTTTAACAGATCCCACATTTGGAGGAGTATCGGCATCTTTTGCATTCCTAGGAGACATCATTATAGCAGAACCGGGTGCTATAGTTGGATTTGCGGGGGCAAGAGTAATCAAACAAACTATTAGGACAGATTTGCCCGAGGGATTCCAGACTGCAGAATTTTTACTTGAGCATGGATTAATTGATATGATTGTTTCGCGCAAAGATCTAAAACAAACGCTAAGCGATTTAATAAAGTTACTATCTCCATATGAAAATACTTATCTACTTAATTCATAAAGAAGAGAAAATGTCAGAAGATATAAACCGTTACCTAAAGATATGTAAACAATTTGGTGTAGATATTGTAATCTCACATATATTTAATAAGGAAATTCAGCAGGCACAAAAATATGACTCATCAAAAAAATCAAAATCAAATAAGCAAGGACAGGATAATATAGCTTCAAAGATAGCTTATAGCAAAGCTTTAGAATCCTATATTGATTCTCAAAGCATTTTATTAGATGAAGGAGGGAAGCTATATGACTCATTTGGTTTTGCTGAACTAATTAGCAAATTAATATCTTCTCAAGGAAATTTGCATAGAAACAATAAAAACTTGCATAATTATGGAATAAAGTTTTTCATAGCTGGAGCCTTTGGATTCCACTCATCTCTTTTAGCAAAATACCATACAATAAGTTTAAGTCCAATGACATTTAGCCATAAGATAGCTAAGCTTGTATTGTTAGAGCAGATTTATCGCTCATTAAGCATAATAAATAACCACCCATATCATAAATAAAGAAGGATAACAATGAGAGATGAAGATATATTAGAACTTAAATATATGCTTGAAAATAGGTTAAAATATTTGGATAGTGTAAGTATAGCATTAGAAAAAAACCTCAAGGAAATGGCATCATTAAAGTTAAATGAAAATACAGATATAATTTCTATACAGTCGCAATTACGTTTTGATGATTCCATGCTCGAGAGACATCAAAGAGAGATTAATGAAATAATATATTCTTTATCAAAATTTGAAGCAAATGAATATGGAATATGTGAAATGTGCGAAGATGAAATAGGCATCGAAAGATTATATGCTAAACCCCATGCTAAATATTGCATCAGTTGTCGAGAAGTATATGAAAAGAAAGAAAAACAAAAGGAAAAATCATGAAAACTAGATATTTTTTAGTTGCTATAATCCTATATATCGCTGTTGTAATTGGATATATATTCTATGTAACACAAGATTATTATACTCTTACTAATGAGATTTTAATTCACTTCTCTTTTACATTACCAATTGCTGCTTGGTTTGCAATGGCTTTGGGTGGAGTGGTAATAATTGTGCTTATGTATGTTATACTTAATTGGTTTGTTTGCACATATAAAAAATTCATAATAAATCGAGATTTAAATAAAATTACTTCACAGATTATAGAACTAGCATTAGGTGAATCTCCAAAGCAAAGGACATTTACAACTAATGATATTAAACAAATTTCTGCTATGCTAGATAGATTCTATCTTGTTCCAAATCTAGAATCATCAGACACAAAAAATCAAAAGTTAGATTCAATATTCAACGAACTTAAGCAAATATCAAACGGATCAGAATCAAAATATATAAAGCTAAATGTTAGAAATCCATTATATTTACAAAGTCTAAGAAACTTTATGGGTGATGATCCTCAAAAATCTTTAGAAGTTCTTATGATGAACATTCAAGATAAATCAGCTATGGAAACTAATATAAGTATACAAGATGTATATGATTTAGCATGGGATAATATTTTAAAAAGCAAAAATGCAAAGATTATTAAAAAAGCATTACAGCTTAATAGTGCTCATATATCTTCTGATATTATAAAAAAGATTTGCTTACTTAGAATCCAAGACAAAAATGCATTGCTTCCCGAAGAAATTATTAATATTTGTAAAATGGCGAATCTTAATGAAAGAGAATACTTAGACATTGTAATCTCGCTTTGCCATTATGTAAATTCAAACAATATTTCTTTCTGGCTTGACATTTTTGATAAGTTATCAAAGGAAGTTGAGAGAAGTGTATTTGCATACTTCTATTTCCTACTTGAAGTTGGTAAAACTAATGAAGCTATGGATTTAAAAAAGCAATATCCAAAAAATGATTATTTATCTGTCTCAGCTTTTATAGCTCTAAGAGATAAAGGTTATCCTTTACTTGTATTCTTTGATCCACTATTATATAGAGCAAATAAACCCGAATCTAATCTACATCACAATCGAAACGCATTAAGAGTTGATTATGAAGTTTCAAACAAATAAGCTAACATAACCTAACCACATGATAAATCTTCTTTTGTTTCTTACGGGATTACTTCTAGATACCGATATTAATTCTAATATGATGAATGGTTTTGAAGCATATGGAGATCTCATGCAATTTTTCTGCGCTTTTTTGACATTTTTCCTATTTGTTAATAAAGATTACCTAGCTAGTGCTCAAATGATACTTGGCATGTGCATAGCACTAGGCATAATGTATACTTCTAAATTGTTTTTTATCTACTTATCCAACCATGATCATATAGAGCTAGCAAGAATATCTCAAAGACCAAACAACGGATCATTTGATGGATTTCCTAGCGGGCATTCAACAGGGAGCTTCCTTGCAGCAGGATTTATATGCAAGAAATATGGTTTTAAGATAGGTATATTTGCTATTATCATAGCTGCTTTAGTCGCTATATCACGCGTATATGCAGGTAAACACACTGTAATACAAGTCATTTGTGGATCAATACTTGGCTTCTTTGTAACCTATGCGCTAACTGATTCTAAGATATTTGCAAAATATCTTAGATAGACAAAAAAACCAAACAAACAACCTATGAGTAAATGAATGCAGCTAACAAAAAATATCAGAAAATAAGAATACATACGATATAAAAACGTCTTAATGAAGTATAAAAATATTTTTATAATATATTTGGACTAATACTATGACAAGTTATATAACATGCCATAGTAAAAAATCATATCATAGAGTTATATAGATAGAAAATTACTTGATAGTAGCTAAAGCTTTACTGTAATCTGGCTCATTAGTAATCTCATCACAAATTTCTTGATACACTATCTTACCTTCTGGATTAACTACTATAACAGCTCTAGTAAGCAATCCTTGTAAAGGTCCATCTTGCAATAACAAACCATAAATCTTACCAAATAATTTATCCCTGAAATCGCTTAACACTATCATATCATTGATTCCATCAGAACCGCAAAATCTACCAAGCGCAAAAGGTAGATCTACAGAAATAGAATAAACCTTTGTATTAGCTAGCTTACTAGCTTTCTCATTAAAAACTCTTGTTTGGACTTGACATACTCCTGTATCAATACTAGGCATGACGCTAATAACTTGATATGAACCATTTGAGCCACCAACTGTTTTTTCACTTAAGTCATTAGCTACAAGAGTTATAATTGGTGCATCTTGCCCAACATCTAGGGATTTTCCATATAGTTTTACCTGTGTTCCTTTAAAAGTAGGCATATTATTCCTTTTATAATATAAAGTCTTTGCTTAGTTTTTATAACATAGCTATTAAATTATAGCAAAAAAAAGAATTATCAAGCACCATATCAATTAGGACTGTATAACAAAATCCCCAAAAGCAACACCCCTTACTTGCCCAGCTGTTAAGATTGCATTTACATTTGCTACAATAAAGTCTGCTAGCTCTTTTTTACCCGATGAACTCTGCAAGGTAGAAGCCTCAAATCCACTCACAGCTAAAATAATAATATGCCTAATAATATCTTCTTTAGCTGACATTTCGGCTTGTAATTTAGATTCATCGAAGTATAAAGTTACCTTGAACTTTATAAATCCTCCTGACTTAATATCATCAGGTGTCGCGGACTTTAAATTAGAAATAATATCTTTTTCTATTGGATAATTAAATTTAGCTGTTTTATAAACATTATAATATGAACTCATATCATCTGCGCCTATAGCCATATGGATAAATCCAAGTAGCAAAAAAACCTCAACTAACTTACTAATACTTCCTCTTGACAACATTAATCTATCCTCTTCAGTCTTAATTTTAATTCATACCTAACACAGAATTTCACATTCAAATTAGCATTATATTGCTACACACTTAAATAAGAAATCATACAATCATAGTTGGTTTAAGGCTGAATAAGAAAATCGGGAAAAACCACAGCTTCTATTCTGCCATCAACAAGAATTCCATTGAGACTACTTCTAATTTGGTTTGCTAGAGTGATCCTGCCCTGCTGCCCTTGTAAATCAGCGGCAGTAAACTTGGATACCTCGTCCATTATAACTTGGGATATAACAGCTTGCTTATCTCCAATTTCCTTAGCCATACTCTTGTCAGATGGTATAAAGCTTACATTAAGCTTAACAAATCCGCCTCTAGTCGAAGTTTGATCAGGAGACTTAAGATTCACAATTAATTCTTTTTCTAACGGAATTATTGCTGATGGATTTCTATATGCTTCATTTTGCGCTAATGCTTGTTGATCTTCTGTTAAATTATGTATTGGCATGCTTTTACTATCACCATGCCCTCCATGATCATCTTCATCACCGCCACCAAATATTAACCAACCTGCTACACCGCCTATTAATAATATAAATACAACAGCACCTATTATAATAAACAATGTTGCCTTGCTTTTCTTTGGCTCGGCTGCTGGCTTTTCTTCTTCTGCCATATTTGCTCCTTAAATTTAATGTTTAAAATAAATCAAAGTAGTTTTACCAAACTTAGAAATCTTAGAAATATGAAAATTAGCTATATTCTCATAAATGGGATAATTACTCATTAATTCTATAATTAATATATGGATTTTGTGTAAAAAGGCATTGCTAAATGTTTGCATAAAAAATAAAATATTATCATACACATTGCTACTATCATGGGTATTAGATGGAAAAGGCGGATCTAAATACATAACTATATGCTCAGATAAATTACTTAAATCTTCCAAAATACTAGATGAATCAAAAAAATCAATAGAATAAGATTCTATTTGTTGCCCAGATTGTAATGATAATGTAGATTGTGATTTTAATATCTTCATGTCATTTTTGTGATTTGTGCTAGCATTCTCTCTACACCTAAATAATCTAAGATTTTCTTGAAGATTATTATATGCTATTAAATCTTTCTCAAAAAATATAGCTTTCTTAGCACCTCTTGATATAGCCTCAAAGCCCATTTGCCCACTTCCAGCAAAACACTCAATAAATATACAATTTGGAATTATATCCTGCATAGAATCAAAAAATGATTTTTTCACTAATGCTTTTGTGGGTCGTGTTGTTATGTTAGAGTGCATATAAAGCCGCTTACCTTTATATCTCCCACCCGTAATATTGAAAGAGGACTTAGACTCTTTTTTGTGTTGTTTGTTTATCATCTCTATTGAACTAGAACACATAAATAATCTCTTGGCTGTGGTTTAACTCGGCATTATAGCCAAAAATTACAAAATTATAGTATAATCCAGGCTTTATTGCCTAGGCAATACAATTCATAATTAAGGTTTCTTATGCAAAGATTGGAGCTAATGGGGCATGTTGTAGCTGGTTATCCTGATATGAAAACTTGCTTATGCGCTGGTACAGGTATTTGTAGCGGAGGTGCAAATTTTCTTGAAGTTCAGTTTCCATTCTCTGATGGCAATGCAGATGGCAGCATAATTCAACAAGCTAGCGATTACAGCATTAAACACAATTTCGAGCCCAAAAATGGTTTTATGATTATTAGGACATTGGTAAAAAATACGGCAAAGAATATTCTAGCTATGACTTATGCCAATATTGTATTTCAATACGGCATATATGAGTTTGTAAAAGAACTAAAAGAATGTGGTGCTTATGGGCTTATTGTTCCAGATTTTTGTTTTAATCAAGATGATTTTGGACTCCGAGAAGCTTGCCTGCAAGAGGAAATTCACTTTATTGAAATAATCACACCAATTACTCCCGCTAAGAGAATAAGAAGCATAGCAAGATATACTAATGCTCCATTTGTATATGCTGTAGCAAGGAACGGAATCACAGGTGATAAAACTAAAATTAGTCAAAATGTGCTTGATTATATAAAAGAGGCAAATGAAATTTGTGAACAAGAATCAAAACATATCATGCTAGGATTCGGTATTAATGATTCAAATCAATTGCGTATACTAGATGGTAAAATATATGGTGTAGTAGCTGGGAGCTACTTTCTCAACATTATCAATGAAAATAAAGATTCTAATGATTTAGTGGCAGTTATGAAAGAAGCAACGCGTAAATTACTAGATTATTAGAATCCAAAATAAACAATATCAAACATTATTATAAGGAAATACCATGAAATTCGAACCCAAATTTAACACCGGATTTGAAACAAATGCTATTCACATTGACGAAAAGCCAAATATATATGGACATATCAGTGCTGATGTAGTTACACCAATACATCTAAGTAGCACCTTTGCAAAACCAGACTATGAAAGCACATGTCTTGGGTATAGCTACTCAAGATTATCGAATCCAACTAGAGAAGTTATGGAATCAAAACTAGGAAGTCTAGAAAACGCAAAGCATACAATATGCTATGCTAGTGGTCAGGCTGCTGAAGTAGCAGTTATATTAAGCTTCTTAAAGGCAGGCGATGGAATCTTGTGCTTTGATGACATCTATGGAGGAACTAGGAGGCTCCTATCTCAAGTATTTGATAGCTTTGGAATCACAACTCATTTCGTTGATATGAGAGATATAAGCTCTCTAGAAAAACACTACAATCCATCAATAAAAATGATATTGGCAGAGACTCCAACTAATCCATTTCTTACATTATGCGATATGCAGGCTTTAGCAGATTTCGCTAAAAAACGCAATATTATAAGTGTCATTGATAATACTTTTGCTACCCCATATATACAAAAGCCGCTAGATTTAGGCATTGATATTGTTGTGCATAGTATGACAAAATATATTAATGGACATAGTGATAGCATTGCTGGGGCAGTGTGTTTAAATGAAGATTCTTTATATGAAAAGCTACGTTTTGTAAGTAACTCAACAGGTATGGTGTTATCCCCTATGGATTCCTATCTAAATATTCGCGGAATAAAGACATTAGCATTACGTATGCAAAAGCATTGTGATAATGCATTAGAGATTGCTAAATTCTTAGAATCACATGACAAAGTAGAAAAAGTTTTATATCCGGGATTAACAAGTTTTCCACAACATGAACTAGCTAAAAAGCAAATGAAAAATGGCTTTGGTGGCGTAGTGGCTGTATATATTAAGGCTAATTATGATGAGATGAAAATATTTGCTAAGAATCTTGAATTATTTAATCTTGCAGAAAGTCTAGGTGGAGTAGAAAGTCTATATGGAGCACCATACTTTATGAGTCATGGTAGCGTTGATGTTGAAATTAAAAAACAGATGAATATAACTAAAAATCTATTACGCTTAAGCGTTGGACTTGAGAATGTAGAAGATTTGAAAAAGGCACTTGATAACGCTCTAAGATCGATTTAGATTCTATTATCAAGTAAATTAAGGAATCAAAAACTTGAGAATAATAGCACTAATCTCTATTTGTATTTCAATAGTTGCTTTGATGTGTGCATGTAGTAGGAAAGATGTAATCTCTCTTGGAACAATGGATTACTACAAGCCACTTAAATCATCTAAGTTGCGCGATATTCCAAATAAACCAATAAACGAAATAGCCAGAATTTGCAATAACTATTCAATATTCACAAAAAATAAAATCTATGAAACTATGACATTAGAAAATCTATTGAAAAAAGCTATAATGGAATCAAACAAAGAGGTTTTTCATAATGTAGCAATTTGGCAAAAAAGCTGGAATATCATGTATTTATTTGGGCAAAAATGCCTTATACTAGGAGAAATTAAAAGCTTAGTAACAGAAGAAACAAATAGGCTAGATAGTGACTATACAGAGTGAAGCTATGCAAATAAGAATCATAAATCCAAGAATTAGCATAAATATTATTTCCTTAAGAATCTCAACAGCAAAAAATTCAAATCCACAAACAAAATATATAAAAATCCATAATAGATTGAATTTTAGTTTTATTTGGCATTATTTAATATTTATGTTATACATAGCAATTTGTGTTGGTTGTTACCAACCAGTGGCTACATTCGAAAGCATAGGTCTAAGAAGTGATAGTAAGCTTATAACTAATAACAATATTAAAAAAGAAAAATCTAATTTAGACCATAATAAAGACATAAAAATAACATTATCAGATAGGCAAAATAAAGATGGAAATGAACAATCTAGCAAAAACCCTGCTACACAAACAAAGACAGAGTTAAACCAACAATATCCATTCATATTCTATAAAGAATGCAATAAAAGCGGATTTATATGGCTATATGAATGCCAAAGGTTAGGAATCGAATCAATTTATGATGCTTTCAAATTAGAAATACCACAAACTAAATATCTACATAATATTACGATGTTTTATCATGTTAAAGAATCTTTCATTCGATATGAGGTGCTACATAATGGTCAAAATACAAATCAATAAAAAATCCAAATATAACAAATTAAATATAGAAGTTAAAAGTATCTTTAGAATTATCATAGTGTTATTTGTTGTAATATGTAACTTGGGTTTTGATGCCAAATTCAAAAATGACAACAGTGAAGAATCAATCAAGGAAGCAATCAAAACAGCAGTTGATGATGCAGTAGAATTTTCTCTTAAAATTAAAAAACGCGCAAATGAAATGAGTGAAGACGTAAGAAAAAATTTCATTAGCGAAATAAAAGCTAGATATAAGGAAAACACCAAGAATATAAGCTTAGATAAGCTTAAGAAATATGAGCAAGAAACACTCAAAGCGTTAAAAAATAAGATAGACAACATGAGCGATTCTGCAAAACAAGAATATGGAATTACAAAGGAATGGCTAGAAAAGCTATACAAAGAGGTTATAGATTAGAAATTATAATGTATTGCATATTACATATATAAAGTATTTAAATTGCCTTGTATAGCTTTGTTTTTTCATTTGAGCTAGATAATCTTATAGTGGATTCTAGACTTATCATATCAGAAATAAGTAAGAAGTCTTATCACCATTTAAATTACAAGCAATTAAATTTTTATTTGTGCTACTTTAAAATACACTTTATTAGATAGGACAGATTCTAATATGCTTAATGGTTGATTAATAATCTTACTATCTCTTGCATTGCATATCTTTAAGCAAAAATCTCAAACTTCTATTTCATTGGCAAAAAATTTCACATTTATATGGCTTTGCGTTCAATAGTGTATATATGTAAAGCTTATAAATAATAATCCAAATCAATTTTAAACTCGCTTATAGCACTTTGTTTAAAGGTGTATAGGATTCCTTAAATAAAAACTACAGAATACTACTTACACATAATTAACTACTTATAAGCTGCATAAACTCTGCTCTAGTGCGAGAATCTCTCTTAAAAAGTCCACGCACAGCAGAAGTAACCACTCGCGCTTTCTGTTTCTGAACACCGCGCATAGCCATGCACAAATGAAGTGCTTCACACACGACCATTGTTCCCTTTGGGTTTAATGTCTGCATTATCGTATCTGCAATCTGGGTTGTTAGATTCTCTTGTATCTGCAATCTTCTAGCAAAAATCTCAACAAGCTCTGCTATATTAGATATACCAACTAAGCGTTTATCAGGTATATATCCAACAGAAATCTCTCCAAAAAATGGCAATAGATGATGCTCACACATAGAATAAAATTCTATATTTTTCACAATCACCATTTCATCACAAGCACCATCGCTAAATACCGAGTCTAGAACCTCGCTTGGATTTCTTTCATAACCCTTATATAAAAAGCTATTTAGCTCTAATATACGTTTAGCACTATTTGATAACCCCTCGCGATTTGGATTCTCATTAATATGTCTAAATAGAGAATATAAATATTGCGATGTGATTTTTTCCATATCTGTATCATTTTGGCACATATTTAGAATCCTCATATAAATGAAACTTTAATATGATTTTACTATGTTCTTTGAATTATAGAAATGTATTTATCAAGTAATTTGTAAGCTAGGCTAATTTAGTAAAGTTTTTTATAATGTGTAGTAAAATGCTAAGAGAATTTTCTAATAAGGAGTCAAATTGAGATTAAGTGTAGTATTTGGTGGCATTAGCTATGAGCATGAGATTAGCATTGTAAGTGCTATAGCACTATATCAAAAACTAAAAACAAAGATTGAATATTATATTTTCTTAGATTATAACCACAATTTCTATCTTATTGAGTCAAGCAACATGAAATCAAAATATTTTAGTTCAGGCGATTACACAAAATCACAACAAATCGATATTGGCAAAAATGGATTCTACACTAAAGGCATACTAGGCAAGAGAAAACTACTAGATATTGGTGTGCTACTTAATCTTATACATGGAGCAGACGGAGAAGACGGTGTGCTAGCCGGGTTATTTGAATTTTATGATATTCCATTTATTGGACCACGTATTGAGGCTAGCACTATAAGCTACAATAAACATCTAACAAAGTTATATGCAAATAGAATAGGCATAGCAACACTGCCTTTTATCTTACATAGAATGAGTGAAAATCTTCCCAATATTCAAGACTTTCCTGTAATAGTAAAGCCTGCACGATTGGGAAGCTCTATTGGTATTACCGTAGTGCAAGATAGAAATAATTTAGAATATGCCCTAGATGTTGCATATGAATTTGATGATGAATTAATTATTGAAACATTTATTAGCGGAATCAAAGAATATAATATTGCTGGAGCAAAAATTGATAATGAATTTATACTATCTATTATCGAAGAGCCAAGTAAAAAAGATCTACTAGATTTCAATGACAAATATTTAGACTTTTCACGCACGCAAAAGATAGTAAGCGCACAAATTTCACCTAGTATTGAGCATGATATAAAAAGTGCTTTTAAAAAGATTTACTCACATGTATTTGAAGGTGCATTAATTCGCTGCGATTTCTTTATGCATAACGATAAACTTTATTTAAATGAAATAAATCCAGTGCCAGGCAGTATGGCAAACTATCTCTTCGAGGATTTTTGGTCAGTCATAGAAAAATTATGCTTAGGGCTACCGACTAAGAAGAAAATTATCAACAACTATCAATATATCGATAGGATTCATCACGCAAAGGGAAAATAGACAAATTATAATAAAATAATATAGTCCTACAAACAACTCTTATATTAATTATAAGACTAATTACTATAATTGTGTAAAATATAAAATGCACAGTTATTTACTCTCATTACCAGTAAAAGCTAAATTTATATCGCATATTTGATTGATTATGAGAAATGTAAAAAAAATTTAGATAGAATGAAACTATTATTAACTCATAGCAATATAAATACAAAGGAAAGATAATGGGTAAAAATCAAGCAATAGCATCAACCATAGAGGAAACAATAAATATACAATTAATACAAGAAGAAATAAAAGAACACATCGAAGTTGGGAAAAAGGCATTAGAAGTTTTAGCACCCTCACTACAAGAAAGTGCTCTTGCAATAACTAATGCACTTATAAGGGGAAATAAGATTCTTATCTGCGGTAATGGCGGTAGCGCAGCAGACAGTCAACATTTTGCCGCCGAGCTAACAGGTCGCTACAAGAGGGAAAGAGCAGGTTTATCAGCCATAGCCTTAAGTACGGATACTTCAGCAATCACTGCTATCGGAAATGACTATGGATATGATTTTGTCTTTAGCAGACAAGTCGAAGCCCTAGCAAAAGAGGGAGATATATTGGTTGGAATATCAACAAGCGGAAACTCCAAGAATATCACAAATGCACTAGAAGTAGCAAATAAGCTAAGCTGCATTACAATAGCACTAAGTGGAAAAGATGGAGGTGTAATTAAGAGTCTATGCGATCATAATATAATAGCACCAAGCAATGACACTCCTAGGATACAAGAAATACATATACTTTGCATTCATATCCTTTGTGAGCTAATAGAAAAAAGTATTACAACCCTAGAGCAAAACTCCAAATAACAATATTAAACAATATTCAAATAAGTGGTCTATATCTATAATAGCTGCAAGATAGTTAGTAAAACTCAAGCAGGCAAAATTAAAGATTGTTAGTAAGGTATACATTATTAACATATCAATTATTAACACATTGGATATTTGAATAAGCAAAGCAATAAACTTAAAATTATAAAACTTTCTTTGTTATTCTAAACGAAACAAAGAACCTAAATCCCCCCCCCCCCCATTCTAATCGATATTTTTTCATTATCAAGTGCCTTACTGAATGATAAAAAGGATGGGTGTAACATACTCTATAAATTCCTAAGAAATCTATATTTTCCATATTTATAAATTCATGACAGATATTAAAAACAAAAAGTAAATTGCCCACTAGCTTTTTAAATTAGCTAGTCTTCTTATTTCAGAGACATATAGCTAGTTAAGTCTGTTTCTATATCTTGATATTCTACTTGTATCGCAGTTGCAGCTATCTCTATAAGCGTAACTTTAGGTAATTCATACAATAGAATCTAGTTTTACCTTATTTGGTAGGTAATGCGGATTATCATATAGGGTAAAATTCCCATTTGTTAAAGCAAGCAATGAATAAAATAAACCTAATATAAGAGCTTTATCCTAATTGTGTGGAGTTTAGACATTTTAGAAAAAGCCTATGATGCAATATATTGCCTTGCTTTTGTTGTATTGGCATGGGTTATTATATATTGTGGTATAGCTTTTAATATAAGCTTTGCAAACTACTTGACATAATGATTATCTTTTAGTGAAAAACAAATAGCTTGAACTTAAAAACCACAATAAAATGAGACTATATGCACAATAACTAAAGTTTAAAAATGCCTTAAAATTTCACAGATGTATAAAGTTACCCTTTTCATCATAGATAAATAGCTCTTTTGTATTGTTGATATTAGCTCTAGCAAGCACTTTGTCATAGTTAAATGCTTCTATGCAGCCATACCATACACCCCCATGCATTATTCCTTTTTTATTAACCGTTTTTATTAGACTAGGCGAGAGCTT
>NZ_JRPD02000072.1 GCF_000765805.2 Helicobacter muridarum
ATGAAACAATGGCTAAGTAGTAAAGAGTTTGCTTTGCAAAATAATATCGTTAAAAAAAGCTTAGAAAAAGCATGTTTTCGTGCAAAACAGCGAGGCAAAGAATTTTGCACCTTAAAAGGCAAAATTTTACCTTTTATTTATATCAACGGCATAGGTCGTGGCGGCAAAGTATTGCGCATTTGGAGTGAGCCATTTAATAGCGAAGCAGAAGCAGAGGACTTCATACATAGCTATAGAGTAGAGAATCTAGCGATGGTGGCAAAACAAAGCAAGAGATGTAGGGCTTGTGGATGTAACGCTTGCGCTCAACATGACAAAAATAAAGATGTTTCGCCTTTGGCTCAACATGACAAGAGGAGAAATCAACATGACGGGGTGGAGGCGATGAACAAAAATGTTTTGCCTTGTCCTCAATATGACAAAAATAAAGCATCAGAATCTAGTCTTTTGGCTACTGCTAGTGTAGCTAAAAGTGTGGATTTTGCAAATAATGAGTGTAATAATGAGATTGCCATAAATAACAATTCTTT
>NZ_JRPD02000012.1 GCF_000765805.2 Helicobacter muridarum
GTAGAGATTTTAGATAAGCTTGATTCACTTATTAATGACTTAAATCAAGGAATACCAGCAGAGATAAGCTTAAGACGCAAACAATATGAATATTATAGAGAAAAGCTACTAAGCTTTAAAGAAGCAAAATAAATAAAGATTCTTAATAATAAAGATATTCCCATTGTTATGTTGAAAGGGTATAGCAACTAAAACATTTCCTTTTTACTATGTAAAAACCTCTTGCAATCCTCAAGGATTTTACCCTTGACTACAAATATGACAAATTTGATTCTAATAATAAAGATATTTTAATCATTTCACTCCTTCAATATAACAAAGTAGATATTTAAGCTTTTGCTATGCAAAAGCATTAATCATAACAAGATAAATAAAGAATACCCATTAAACTAAATCATAACAAGGTAGATACTTTGTAGATGCTTTATATTATTTGAATACTAAGTATGACAAGAAAAAAGATTTAGAACAACAAATAAAAATAGAGGCTTAAATCATGACAAATAAGATACTAAGCAAGAATAAGTAAGATAGATATAACAATACAATTTATCATATCTTAGTTGTATTACTCATTTTATCATTATGAAGTATCTACTCCTATTATCACTCTAAACCTAGCCTAAAGCTAGATGAAGAATCTCTATTAATGAGATGCTTTTAGAGATGTTTCGCATTTTACGAATGCTTAATATGATAAGTTGAGAGGAGATATTTGTCCTTGCGGGAATCTGGTAGCTCAAAGCCTTAGCATAGCTTCGCTAAACGAATTGTTTTTGAAGCTTAATCAAAGTTTATAGTCTTGATTGCTGCTGACTTAATAAATCAAGCAAAAAATCCTTATAATAGGCTAAATCTTCCATTGAAGCGGCTTCGAAGCGCGTAACAATTACAGGACTAGTATTACTTGCCCTTATAAGACCCCAACCATTTGGAAATATAACTCGCACGCCATCAATGGTAATAATGTCCTTTATAAGCGGAATTTTCAAGTTATCTTGAGATTGATTTGATTTTAAGGATTGTAGGCATTCTTGTATATTCGAAATGATAAGGAACTTTTTGTCTTCAGTTGTGTTTATTTTCTCTTCGTCAGTGCTATAGCTTCGTGGTAAGGAAAATATCATATCCTCTAATGGCTTAATTGCATACTCACAGCTAGTTTCCTGATCTGCATTATAAATTAGCTCTAAGATTCTAAAACTTGCATAAATTGCATCATCATAACCAAAATATCTATCATTAAAGAATATATGTCCGCTCATCTCACATGCTAATGTGGCATTTAATTCTTTTAACTTAACTTTGAGATTGCTATGACCTGTTTTATACATTACCGCCTTGCCTATTTTATTGATGTAATCATACATAACTTGAGAGCATTTTACTTCACCTATAATAATAGGATTTGGGATTGTTTTAGATATGTCATTGGCAAACAATATTGCCAATTCATCACCCTTAAAAACATGCCTTTGAGAAACTAGCCCCACTCTATCAGCATCTCCATCATAAGCTATACCTATGTGCAAGTTATTCTGCTTCAATGTCTCCTTTATATCAGCTAGATTATTATCTTCACTTGGATCTGGATGATGATTTGGAAATGTCCCATCTGGCTTAAAATATAAATTAATAGAATCTATATTCAGATTCTGCAATATTCCCTCAAGAGCTAGACTTGCTACACCATTACCACAATCAAATACAACTCGTTCTTTCCAGTTCTTTAAACAAGAAAACTCATCGCTAATAAAGCGAATATAATTTTGCAATATATCAAATCTCTCAATAACTTTAGCCTGCTTGATTGGAAAGCTTACATCATTGAGTATTTTAGAAATATCTTGAATATCCTTGCCATAAAAAGGAGCTTGATTGATAGTAATCTTAAAACCATTATATTCAGGGGGATTATGTGAACCTGTAATCATCACAGAGCTTTTAATATCTGTAGTAAATGTGCAAAAATATGCAACAGGTGTAGGAATCATGCCAAGATTATAAACTTGCACATCAGCACTAGCAAAACCAGATGAAAGCCAATCAAATAATGTTGTGCTATGCGTTCTTGCATCATAACCAATAGCTACATTACTATCATATTTCTTTATAATATTGCCTAATATATAGCCTATCTTACAAACTATATCTTGGACTAAATCCTGATTAAAAATACCACGAATATCATATTCTCTAAATATTGACATTGTTATCACCTTGATAGTTTATAACCTATAGCTACATAATGGAAGACCATTGTAACATATTAATTTATAAATGATTCTAGTATTAGCCCTAAGAGCAAGGATTCTTATATTTTAAGAGATTTTTCTCAACGATACCATCAATACCAATTACTACATGTTGTAAATCTTGACAAAAATCCGAAACTATTGGTCTCCAAAAACCACAATTTTGTATATCTTTATAAGATTCTACAAGTGCTAGAATCTTAATATCTAATAAATAATGATTGACAAGACTTTGGGCAAATGGCAATAAGGAGAAATTTCTTTTGTCAATTAGACAAAAACTAGCACCCAATTGAGAAAATAAAAGTATGATGAGGTTAAGCGGTAGATATGACATTTGATTTGTGGGTAAATTCTGAACACTAGGATAGTTTTTATGAGTATAATGAGGATATTTTGAAGTGCTATTAAACTCATTAATAGCAAAATTTGCCTCCCTTCCTAGGAGCACAGCATACTCAATTTCTTGCTTTTTCAATTCTAAACCAAGCAAAAAATAAGATTCCAATTTCTCACAATTATCAATACAAATCAAAGCATAAGAATCAGCCATGATACTTTTAGAATCTTCATAATGAGTAATTTCAACAAAATATTTACATATACCTAAATTGCTAAATATCAACATAACCTTACCTTTATGATTTTATAATTAAGACATGATATATCATTTTGATTCTAGTATGGTTTCAACAATATAAACAATATAAATGCTAATCAACAATATTCATATTTTACAAAAAAAGCAAAAGTATTTGCTGTAAAAAGTCAACTAATAATAAAAATTATAAAATAAAGAATATACAATAATAGTTTTTTATCTTATAATTCTGCTTCTATATACAAAACGCTTAATTTATTTTATGGAGTTAGATTATGCAGCAAACATTACAATGCTATACATTGTTATTTTGTTTTAGTAGTATGGTTACTTATGGAAATATGATTCACTCTAATCAAGAAGATATAAATAACAAATATGCAGAAATAGATTCTGCTCTACAGAAGCAAACTATGACAAGCAACAAAGATGAAATACAAACAAGCTATAAAATAGAAAAAATAGTTACTACTGCTAAAGGCACAGAGCAATTAGCAAAAGATGCACCAGCATCTATTACTACAATCACGCAAAAAGATATAGAAAGTAAACCACATAAAGACTTAGCAGAGATTGTAGCAGGAATACCAGGCGTTGATATTGGGCAAAGTATGGGAAGAGGAGGTAATGTTGATATTTCTATTCGCGGTATGCCAAGCAACTATACTCTTATACTCATAGATGGTAAAAGACAAAGTGTTGGTGGCTCTATTAATACATTTAATAATGGATATAGTCAAGCTGATAATAACTTTTTCCCACCACTTAATGCCATTGAGCGCATAGAAGTAATACGTGGTCCATTAAGCACCCTTTATGGAAGCGATGCTATTGGTGGTGTTATAAATATCATTACTAAGAAAAGAATTGATAAATTCGCAATTAATGTAAATTTAGAAACAGTGCAAAATGAACATAGGTATTTTGGTTCAAATTACATAGCCAACATATTCACAACAATTCCAATTATTAAAAATACATTAGGTTTGCAGCTTAGAGGAAGATATTTTTATCACGAGCCTTCTTCTATAACTTTTAGCGGACCAATTCTAACAGAGACTGGTGACAACAAAAATAATATGACTGGGAATAATGGAGGTAAATTTACTTTAGGGCAAATTGTTAAAGGTGAGCCTGATGGCGGAATAGGGAATCCGACAGAAAATGATAATTTTGATTTAGGTGCAAGGCTTTTATGGAATCCAGATTCTAATAATAATCTTTATTTTGATGCTCAATTTGCAAGACAAGGGTTTGATAATAGTATGGAGCAATGGGGTCCTCATACAAGCGTAGCAAGAAAATATATTCTAATGCGCAATAACTTATTGCTTGCGCATAATGGAAACTACAATGGTTGGAATATACAAAACTCCTTGCAAATCAATCAAAGCTTCAATAATAGCAGATTTAATTCACTAGCAAAACCTCCAACAAATAGAGATATTTTAGGAAGAGACTTTATTGCTGAATCTAAAATATTTACTGATCTACCCTTTGATAATAGCTTAAGTGTTGGTGTTACATATTGGTATTCATTTATGCAAGACCTAATAGGCAATCCTAGCACCTTTGCGCAGCACAATATAGCAATATTTGCTGAAGATGAATGGGAAATATTTGATGACTTTCGTCTTACCTTGGCTATTAGAGAAGATTACTATTCTAGATTTGGATTCAATACTTCTCCAAAAGTTTATTTAGTATGGAATATTTTGCAAGATTGGCTTACAATTAAGGGAGGTATTACTTCAGGTTATAAAGCACCTTATTTAAATGAACTAGTAGATGGTCCAATAGGATTAGGTAATCAAGGAAACAGGGTAACAGTGGGTAATCCAAACCTTAAACCAGAAATAAGCCTTAGTGCTGAAGCAAGCATATTAAGTGATAATGATTATCTTGAAATAGGTGGGACATACTTTTATACACAATTTTATAACAAGATTGCCAACATGAACTTCAGAGCAACCGATCCAGAGTGCCAAAAAGCTTATGGACAACTTTGTGCTTTGCGTAGCAATATTGACAGAGCATTCATTCAAGGTATAGAATTTTTTGCTGGAATGAAACCTATCTTAGGAATATCATTTGATATAAGTTACACTTATATTTATAGTAAGCAGTTAACTGGTGCAATGAAAGGCTATCCTCTTGAAAATACTCTTTCACATCTTTTTTACTCAAAATTAAGTTGGGATTATAAAAATTTGAACTTATATTTAAGAGCAGAAGCACAAGGCAAAAGATTTCGAGGGTTAAATCCAAATAGATTTCCTATTCGTAACCAAATTCTAGGAAATTATTATAAACCGTTTTTTCTAGTGCATATAGGAGGTAGTTATAAAATATCTAGAAATTTTAAGGTTAATTTTGCAATTTATAATCTTTTTGATGTAAATTTTATTGATTTTGTCCATACAGATTTTTATTCTAAAGCTTCCTCAAAAAGCATGCAACCTTTTTTCTTCAATAGATATAATGTTATTCAAGAAGGTAGGAGATATGCAATAAGCCTAAGTATGGATTTTTAATTTAGAATATATAAATACCAATGTAGTATTTATTATAGTTGTTAAAGATTCCAGAATCAAAAATAAAATATTATGGTTTTATAATGAAACTCAACCAATACCAAGAGCAAAATATTGTAACACATACTATCCCAACTACACTAAGTAAGAATCCAAACTTAACCATATCCCAAGCCTTAATACCACCCTGTGCGAATACTATCGCATTTGGAGGTGTGCTAATTGGAATCATAAAGGAGAAGCTAGCGCAAATTGTTACTGTAAGCATAATTAATATCCTTTCTACATCACTCAAGAATCCAGATGTAGCAACATTAATAATAGGCAATAAGATAGCAATCAAAGCAGTTGTGGAAAGGAATCCAGTAGCAATAATCGCCCCTATACATGATAACAATATAATAACCACAAAACTTAAATTTGAAAAATTAGACAAAAAAGACTCAAATGCAAGACCTAATTCAGCTTGAGAAAAAGCCATTGCAATGCAGAATCCAGCACCAAACAAGAAGATAATCTCATAAGGTATAGATTTTGAATCTTCCCAATCCAAAAAACCTACCTTAGGCAAAAACATCATCAAACCAAATGTAAGTAGTATTATATTTTCATTCCAACCTAAACCATCATAAATAGGTCTAATAGGAGAATTTATAAGCAAAATAATAAGCAGTAAAATAATGAATCCAAGCAATCTTTTATGCTCTGATGTAATTGATATAGATTCAAATGCGGATAAATTTAATTCCCTCTGCTTAGTATTAAAGGATAGAATCTTAATCATTGCATAAAGCATAAGCAAAGTCAAAGGAGACATCATAAATATCCAAGTAGTAAAACTAACACCTTGCAATCCTTGAGATTCTAAAAAACCTAAGTAAATGAGATTTGGAGGACTACCAATTGGCGTTGTAATGCCGCTAATGCTAGCACCAAAGGCTACTGCCAATAAAAAGCGAGTTTGCAGAAATTTATCTTGAGTTATAGACATGGCAACAGGCAATAATAAAAGTGCCACTGTAGAATTGGAAAGAGCTGTGCCAAGCACAACTGCAGCAACACCCAATGCAGATATTACTCCTTGAGGTGTCTTAGGGAATTTCGATAAGAAAACCTTAGCAATTAGTCTATGTAATCCAATCTTTTCTGTCGCTGTAGCAATCATAAATCCACCTAAAAATAGGAATATGATAGGATTGCCATAATTTGAAGTTGTGCTCTTAGTATCGAGTATGCCAAAACTAGGAAATAGGATTATAGGCAACAGAGATACAACTCCCATAGGCAATGCCTTATTTGTCCACAGCACAACAAGCAAAGCTATAATTCCAATAAGCGATGATATTTTAAAAGAAGCCTCTAAATAGTAAAAAGCAAACAAATACACAATAATACCAACAATAATAGCCAAAGCTAATCCAAAAAATATTTTGTTCCATTTAATACTATTTTGTTTGGAAGTAGCAATGCTAGCTTGATCATTAGTGTCGTTAAAAGAGTCTTGTTTAGATACTATGGTCTCATTTTGTTGCATGAAAATCTCCAAGTAGCTTTAGTTTTGCAAGATTTAGGATTATACTAAAAAAATACAATAATTATTAGAAATAATCTATAACACTTGGCATTGGAGGTCTTAAGCTTATTGTTTATAAATCTTATTTTAGCTTATTTTTAGATAACACTTACGGAAGCATAGAGTCTAATTGTAAAATATGCTTATTAAGTGCTGTTACAAGTGATAAATCATAATATTTTAGGTTGCTACACATTTCTAAATGGAATATTTGGAATCATTTTTTCGTTTGCTTTGTAACCATTTACCAAAGCGGGCTATATAACTCCAAAATAACGGTATAAAAAATATCGCAATAAGTGTTGCAGCAAGCATTCCACCAATAACACCAGTTCCAATAGCATGCCTACTTGCACTACCAGCACCAGTACTTAAAGCTAATGGAAGCACTCCCATACTAAATGCAAGAGAAGTCATAACAATTGGTCTAAATCGAAGTTTTGCGGCTCCAATAGCCGATTCTGCAATGCCTTTGCCCTCTTTCTCATGTAATTGTTGAGCAAACTCAACAATTAATATAGCATTCTTAGCTGATAATGCAATAAGCATAACAAGCCCGATTTGGAAATATATATCATTATCTAAGCCCCTTATCGTAGTAGCAAGTAACGAGCCAAATACTGCAAATGGGACAGCTGTTAAAACAGATATAGGCATAAGCCATTTTTCATATTGTGCACACAGAATTAAAAACACAAATATCAGTCCAAATAAAAATGCAATAGTTCCTGTCCCGCTTGCATTCTTTTCTTGATAACTAGAACCTGAATAAGCTATAGTATATCCATCTGGAAGAACATCTCTTGCGACTTCCTCAATAGCACTCAAGGCATCGCCGCTAGAGTAACCCTCTCTTGGGTTGCCCATAATCTTTGCGCCTATAAAAAGGTTGAATCTATCAATAATATCTGCACCTGTTACACGCTCAAAATCTACCAATGTGCTAACTGGAATTAAATCTCCACTTTTAGATTTTACAAAGATTCTACTTAAATCATCTGGTGTTTTTCGAAACTCATCTTGTGCTTGAATATTGACTTGATAAGTCTTACCATACAAATTAAAGTCGTTTACATAATACTGCCCAAAAGTGCTTTGCAATGTAGTAAATACATCATTCACACTTACATTCATAGCCTTAGCTTTTTCTCTATCCAATGTAACAAAATACTGTGGGATATTGGGATCAAAAAGACTCCTAACACCTACTAATTCCTTTCTCTCGTTTGCCTTTGCTACAACAAGATTTGCATACTTTTCAAGCTCATCTAATGTTCCATTATTTCTATCCTGAATATATATTTCAAAACCGCCCGCAATGGATAATCCAGATATTGCTGGAGGATTAGTTACTAAGACATTTGCATCTAAATTTTTATTTAGCATTCCCATGAAACGTTTTGCAATGCTAAACGAACTTTCATTTCTCTCTCCCCAATTTTTTAGAGTGGTAAATATCACTGCACCACTTGATCTAGCAGCACCTGCTAACATATCAAAACCTGCAATCAAAAAAGCAAAATCAATATTTGAATCATTTTCTAATATATCAAGTGCCTTTTTACCCTCTACAATAGTCCTTGGTAGAGATGATGCTGGTGGCAGCTGAATAAATGAAAGCATTGAGCCTTTATCTTCACTTGGGACTAGACTTGTTGGTAATCTACTAAATAATCCCAAGCAAGTAACAATAATAGCAATAAAACAAAGTACAAGCACTAAGCCATATCTCAAAGCCTTAACAACTTGCTGCCCAAACTTAATTGTTAGCCAATCAAAAAAGTCATTAAATCTTTTTACAATGTAAAATGGCTTTGGTCTTGTATCTTTTAGAATCGATACACAAAGAGCTGGAGTTAAGGTAAGTGCAACAAATCCAGAAATAATGACTGATATAACAATAGTAATGGCAAATTGTTTATAAATTGCCCCGCTAAATCCGCCAATAAATGCTACAGGGATAAATACCGCACATAGAACAAGCACTATGGCTATAACTGGTCCTTGTATCTCATCCATTGCTTTTATGGTGGCTTCTTTTACACTTAACTTTTCACTATGTATAATACGCTCTACATTTTCTATAACGATAATAGCATCGTCAACAACAATACCAATGGCTAGAATAAGACCAAATAAAGTAAGCAAGTTAATTGAGAATCCAAGCACATACATACCCGCAAATGCGCCAATTATCGATACTGGAATAGCGATAACTGGGATTATTGTTGCACGGAGATTTTGCAAGAAGAAATACATAATAACAACCACTAGAACAATAGCTTCTATAAATGTTTTTATGACTTCTCTAATGGAAATTTTTACATAGTCTGTTGTATTATATACATTTTTATAATATATGCCAGTAGGAAATGATTTAGATAGTTCTTGCATTTTTCTCTCTACGTTATCTGCCACATTTAGCGCGTTTGCGCCGGGCTGTAATGATATTCCAAATGCAGAAGCACTTTTACCACTTAAGAGAGGGCTAACGCTATAATCCTTTGCCCCTAGCTCAATTCTAGCCACATCTCTAAGTCTAAGGGCAGAGCCATCATTATTTGAACGGATAATAATATTGCCAAATTCATCTGCATTTATGAATCTTCCCTGCGTTGTTACAGAATATGTAAAAGTTACATCATCTCGCATAGGCTGTGCACCAAATGAGCCTACAGCAAATTGAGAATTCTGCTCTGAAATTACACTCGCAACCTCTGATGGGGTTAGATTATTTTGAGAAAGCTTATCTATATCTAGCCAAATCCTCATAGAATAATCCCTAGAGCCAAATGATATTATATCTCCAACTCCTGGAACCCGTTTTAATTCATTAATCACATTTAATATTCCATAATTTGCAACATAGGTAGCATCATAAGCTGGATTATCTGAATACATAGCATATACGGCTAGCATTGTAGATGATCTTTTGCGCGTGGTAACTCCAACCCTTTGAACATCAGCTGGCAGTTGAGTTAGAGAGGCTTGAACTCTGTTACTAACATTTACAAGAGCCATATCAGCATTTACATCATTGCCAAAAAATACACTAATACTAAGAACACCGCTTGAAGATGAAGAAGATTTCATATACAGCATTCCTTCTACGCCATTAATACTATCCTCTATAATGCTAGCCACAGTATTAGCTACGACTTCAGCATTCGCACCACTATAAGATGCTTGCACTGTTATCTCATTTGGCACCACTTGAGGATACTCTTCAACAGGTAGGATAAAGATACTAATAATACCCACTAAAGTGATAATTACAGATAAAACTATCGAGAATACAGGTCGCTCAATGAAAAATCGAGAAATCATAATATCCCTTCAATTAAATTAATATTAGGACTGATTAGTAGTAGAAATGAAGATATGGCAGAGAGGAAGGGATTCGAACCCTCGAAAGCTTGCACTTTACACGCGTTCCAGGCGTGCTCCTTCAACCACTCGGACACCTCTCTAAAGGCTTAGGATTTTAGCATAAGATTCTAAAAATATCATATAATCACACCTAATTTTCTAAAGCAAATATTATGAAGTAATAGATGAAACATAACAATTTAAGTCAATTTAATGAACATAAACTCATAGAATGCAAAGATTTCTCTTTTAGTTTATATAACACATACTATAAGCAAAGCTATCATTCAAAAAGCCTAGGAGCATACAAAGAAACATTATACAAACATATAATCCCAGCTATAATATTTCAAGAGTGCCTAAAATCAAACACACTGCACGATTTTAATATTAAGCTTATAGAATCAATAAACAAACTAGCAGAACAAGAAAACAATAAAAATAGCACATTATTAAATACCAATGAAGACTTCTTAAACAAAAATATGCTAAGCAGTAAATCAAAAAATAGATCATTGCGCATTCTTGATATTTGCTTTGGACTAGGATTTAACGCATTTATATCATTACAAAGCTTTCCATATTGTGAAATATATTCTCCAGAAAAAGATAATTTCTTAGAAGAGCTAAAGAGCTTTCCTTATCCAAAGCAGATCTGTTTAAACACAAAGCAGATTCTAGAGCAATTGCAAACAAATAGAGTATATACATATATAAACATAAATAATGATCAGAAATTATATTTCTTACATGGTGATGCGCTTGGCTTTTTACACAAATTTCCAAACAATTTCTTTGATATTGTCTTTCAAGATGCATTTTCGCAAGCACAAAATGGAGAGTTATGGAGCAAGGAATACTTTGAGCAGCTTTTTAATATAACGTCTAATAAATCTATCATTACAACTTATGCCAAGGCTAGAAATATCCTAGAATCTGCAAACAATAGCGGATTTAGCGTAATTAAGCATAAATTAGGAAGCGTCTTTTATAAAGGCTAAATCAAATAACTAATATATATTTATAGCTATACACTAAATATATATGACTTAATTCATATAAAATTTTTATAAAATTAGCACTTCATTAGTAATATTGCTAAATATATGATATATTTTCATTTATATTTTGAACAAGGAGAATAAATGAATATATTTGAAAAGCTAACAAACCAAATGAGAGATGTTATAAATAATGCTGCGCAATTTAGCGTTCATCATAAGAATCCAGAAGTCAAGCCAATTCATACCTTGCTTGCTATGATTGCTGATTCTAACTTTATCCTACACCAAGCCCTGCAAAGAAACAATGAAAACATCAATGCAATGATTGATAAGCTGACAAAAGAAATCAAAAATCTTCCCACAGCTAGCAATGTAAATTCCCAAAATATACAAATATCATCAGAGTTAAATAATGCCCTAGAGCAAGCACTAGCACTTGCTACTAGTAGTGGAGATAGCTTTGTTGGTGTAGATAGCTTTGTGCGTGCAAATATAGATTCACATTTTAAGGAATACCTAAGAGGAATTGACAAATTAGAATTACTTAACACATTAAAAGATATGCGAAATGGCACTAAAATAGATAGTCAAAGCAGCGATGACTCATTACAAGCACTTGAAAAATATGGCATAAATCTTACAAAACTAGCAGCTCAAAATAAAATCTCACCAGTTATTGGAAGAAACGAAGAGATTGAGCGCATGATGCAAATTCTTATACGCAAGACCAAAAACAACCCAATACTACTAGGTGAGCCCGGTGTCGGGAAAACTGCAGTAGTAGAGGGATTAGCATTACATATTGTAAAAAGAGATGTCCCGATATCTTTACAGAGTAAGCAAGTAATCGCGCTTGATATGACTGCAATAATGGCAGGTGCTAAGTATAGAGGAGAATTTGAAGAAAGGATAAAATCCATAATAGATGAAGCGAAAAAAAATGAAGACATTATACTATTCATAGACGAGATTCACACTATTGTAGGAGCAGGCGCAAATGAAGGTGGTATGGACGCAGCCAATATATTAAAGCCGGCATTAGCAAGAGGGGAGTTACGCACCATAGGGGCAACTACGCTTAAAGAATATCGTAAATATTTTGAAAAAGATGCTGCACTTGCTAGAAGATTCCAGCCAATTAATATTAATGAGCCTACACAAAACGAAGCATTGCAAATTATGCGCGGAATCAAAGAAAGCCTAGAATCTCATCATAATGTAAGCATAACAGATGGGGCACTAGTAGAAAGCGTAAAGCTATCTAGTCGCTATATAACAAATCGTTATTTGCCTGATAAAGCAATAGATTTAATCGATGAGGCTGCAGCAGAAATCAAAATGCAAATAGAATCTGAACCAAAAGCTATATCAAAAGTAAAGCGTGAAATAGAAACTCTTGAGGTAGAAAAAGTAGCATTAAACTTGGATAAAACAGAAAATAATACAGAAAGATTACGAGAAATAGAAAATGAGCTTGCTAGCTCAAAAGAAAAGTTAGCAAGTTTGCAAGCTAAATTTGATAATGAAAAACATATAGTTGATGAAATGTCTAAGATAAAAAATGACATAGAATCTTTGCGCACACAAAGCGAATTGGCACTTAGGAATGGCAATTATTCAAGGGTTGGGGAGATCGAGCATGGAGAGATTCCAAAGCTGCAAAACATTCTTAAGGATAAAGAATTAAAATGGAATGAATTACAAAAAGATGATTCATTGCTAAAGTATGCAGTAACAAAAGAAAGCATAGCCGAAGTCGTATCAAAATGGACACAAATACCAGTTGGCAAAATGCTGCAATCTGAAAAGCAAAGGATTTTACATATTGAAGATGAGCTTAAAAAAAATGTAATAGGACAAGATGAAGCAATAGAAGCTATATCTCGTGCAATAAAGCGTAATAAAGCAGGGCTTAGCGATTCAAATCGTCCCATTGCTAGCTTTTTATTCCTTGGATTAAGCGGTGTAGGAAAAACACAGAGTGCTAAAGCCTTAGCAAAATTCTTATTTGATAGCGATAAGGAACTTATTAGACTTGATATGAGCGAGTATATGCAAGAACATGAAGCATCAAAGCTAATAGGAGCACCTCCTGGATATATTGGGCATGAAGATGGTGGTATACTAACAGAAGCAGTCCGAAAGAAACCCTATAGTGTTGTGCTATTTGATGAGGTAGAAAAAGCCCATCCAAAGGTTTTTAACACTCTCTTACAAGTCCTTGATGATGGTAGATTAACTGATAACAAGGGTATTGTAGTTGATTTTAAAAATACTGTAATCATTCTTACAAGTAATATTGGTAGCGAACTATTATATGATAATAGGGAATCTACAAATACTAATGATATAAAGGAATCCATTGACAAGGAATTAAAGAAATTCTTTCGTCCAGAATTTCTTAATCGATTAGATGATAGGATTATCTTCAATCCACTAAGCCAACAGAATATAAGGAGCATTATTGATATTTTGATAAATAATGTCCAAGAAAGGCTCAAAGATAAAGCCATTATATTGAAGCTCACAGATTCTATGAAAGACTATATTGCTAAAAGCGGTTTTGATTCTATGTATGGAGCAAGACCACTTAAAAGAGCTATACAAAGATATATTGAGGACAAATTGTCCTCAATGATTCTTAATGATTCATTACCAGAGAAAAGCATAATTACCTTTTCTATAAATGATGGAATCCCAAACATAAGCGTTACAAGGAATGAAACAGAAAATAGCAACTCTTAAGAAATAACTACAAGCTGAAACATATCATTATATTATTCATTATATTATAGATATTTTCGGCAGAATTAAAATCCTTAATACAAATACCAAAACTTAAGTAAAACAAATTAATAGCAAAGATTCTTTAGTAAAACGAAGTTTCTTTAGTAATAATAAATATTGCATTAGAAACACTTCTACTTTATATGACAAGTTATATGACTTATATAACAAGCATTAGGTTAAGAAACTCTAATGCAACAATAATAAATTGATTTTAAAATCAAGAACTGGAAATAAGATCAATTTCATTTCTCTACTATTATTCAAATAAGTAGATTAAATGCCCATAACCCTCTTCTTCCATATTTTCCTTAGGGATAAATCGCAATGACGCGCTATTGATACAATATCTCATGCCACCTTTATCCTTTGGTCCATCATTAAATAAATGCCCTAAGTGTGCATTGCCTACTTCACTTCTAACTTCTGTGCGCACCATACCATAACTCTTATCTAAATGCTCTTTAATATTTGTCCCTGCAATAGGTTTTGTAAAGCTAGGCCAACCTGAACCAGAATCAAACTTATCGCGCGATGAAAATAGAGGTTCTCCTGTTGTAATATCAACATAGATTCCATCTGCGTAATTGTTCCAATAAGCATTTCTAAAGGCTGGCTCGGTGGCATTTTTTTGTGTTACATTATATTGCATATCTGTTAGCCTATCACGCAGCTCATTATCACTTAATAACTTATAGCTTTTAGGTGTCGAACTAGCTTTCAAAATAGCATTTGATTTATTAGCACCTAATATTTTGGAGACGCTATTATCAACCGCATTGCTTGCTAATTCAAATTTATCCTCGCCAATATGACAATAGCCATTTGGATTCTTATCAAGATATTTTTGGTGATATTCTTCTGCCTTGTAATAGTTAGTAAGAGGAAGTAACTCAATAGCAATACTCCTACCTTTATATTCCTTTGATAGATTTAGCAATGAATCTCTAGCAATTTGTTCATCTTGAGCTTTGGTAAAGTAAATACCTGTGCGATATTGGGTTCCTCTATCATTACCTTGTTTATTAACAGAAGTAGGGTCTATGATCTTATAATACATGCTAAGCAAAAAAGGCAAACTAACTACATTTGGGTCATATACAATATGAACTGTTTCAGCATGGTTAGTATTACGATATACTACATCTTGATAGCTTGGATTTTGTGTTTTGCCGTTAGCATAACCTACATCTGTGCTAACAACCCCATTAATCTTAGCAAAGTATTTCTCCACACCCCAAAAGCAACCACCTGCAAGATAAATCTCCTCATATCCATTCATATTTTTCTCCAAGTCCTTTGTATTATTTGGCAATCCTATTAATTTTGATTTCGCATCTTGATTAAAATTTTGAGAATCCGAACCCATAATAGAATCCTTATTGCTAACAGCATACAACAAAGCCGCTAATCCAAGAGCTGTAACAACCATAATTACAATACGGTTCATAATTATCCTTTAAACTTACTTATGCTTATGCCTAAGATTACAAAGTCTATTGTATTTTTGCTAATTGACAACAATAATATAAACCATTTGTAGCCAAAATACAAACTATCGTTACAAACCTACGATTGCAAGCTATCCAACAAATAAAAATAGTGAATTTAGCAGTATAAAACATTGAGCTTATCAATTAAAGATTAAAAAGTAAAATATGACAACCCCAAATGCTTAAGCTACATTACGCCTTGCGCTTCCTTTTGCTTTGCTAGTTTCTCAACCTCATAAACAAATACATCTACAATATCCTCTTCTTTTAGCTTAGCTAGCACTTTACCATCTTTAATAATATGCCCTATTTTATTACCAAAGGCAATGGCAATATCAGCATGTTTTGCTTCACCTAGTGCATTTACAGCGCAACCCATTACGCTTACTTGCAATGGGGTTTTAATATGCGTTAGTCTTTGTTCTACTTGCTTTATAGCACTTACTAAATCTGCCTCTATCCTACCACATGTAGGACATGAGACAATAGTAATGCCCTCCTTTTGCCTACCACAATAACGCAAAATACTTTTTGCTAGCTTAATCTCTTCTTCTAACTCCCCTGTGATTGAGCAACGCATAGTATCACCAATACCTTGCATAAGTAGATTCCCTAATGCAATAGAGCTCTTAATCATAGAATGATATATTGTCCCAGCCTCTGTAACACCTAAGTGAAATGGATATGGCACTAGAGGGCGTAATAACTCATAGGCTTCTATTGTGCGCGGAGCATCGCTTGCTTTAAGAGAAATTTTGATATTAGTAAATCCAAAATCCTCTAAAAGCTTGATGTTATACAAAGCAGATTCTATCATGCCCTTAGGAGTTGCACCATATTTTTGCTCAAACTCCTTTTCGAGACTTCCACCATTTACACCAATACGAATGGGAATACCGCGCTCATTGCAAGCATGCGCCACTTCTTTTATCTTCTGCTTTGAGCCGATATTTCCCGGATTGATACGAATACAATCAACATATTCTGACGCAATAAGAGCTAATTTATATTTAAAATGAATATCTGCAACAAGCGGCAAAGAAGTCATTTGTTTTAATGTTTTTAAAGCTAGAGCATCCTCTTTGTTTAGGACTGCTAATCGAACAATATCAGCTCCTGCTAGCTGAAGTCTATCTAGCTGTGCTTTTGTCTCTATGATATTGTGGGTTTTGCTAAATGTCATACTCTGCACACTAATTGGAGCGTCTCCACCAACTGCTACATTCCCAACAAATATTTTTTTAGTTGGATGACGTGGTTTGATTTTTTTTGATTCCATGATTACCTCATAATTTAATTACCAAAGATTTGAAATCTTAGCACAATGCACAAGTTAACTCTAGGCTTAGACAAGCAATATACATCAAAAATTGTATTATTTTTGATAAAATTAGCCCTTATTTTATAAGGAGATATTATTATGAAGATTCTAGTAATACAAGGACCAAATTTAAATATGCTTGGACACAGAGACCCGCGTTTATATGGAACAATGACTCTAGAGCAAATTCACAGCAACATGAAAAGTTTTGCGCAATCTCAAAAAGCTCCAAATGGTGAAAGCATAGATATTGAGTTCTTTCAAACGAACTTTGAGGGAGAAATTATAGATAAATTGCAAGAGTGCATAGGAAGTGATTTTGATGGTATTATTATGAACCCGGGTGGATTATCGCATAACTCCATATCAATAGCAGATGCTATAGTGGCATCTGGGCTACCTGTTGTTGAAGCACATCTAAGTAATATACACGCAAGAGAAATAGAGAGACGCACTAGCGTTACAGGTGCTGTTAGTGTTGGCATGATAGCTGGATTTGGACCACTTAGCTATCATTTATCACTAATTGCCATAATTAATATAGCTGCTGAAATAAAGGAGCTCAAAAAAAATAATCCACAACAAAATGCCTAATTTATAATATAGAATTGTTTTGCCAAATAAATAAGATTCCATATTTTTGAATTGTGGAATCTAAAATATATCTATATCCTCACAATAAAATCAATATACCATCTAATTATAATCTAATATACAAATAATACCACATTTCAAGTCTGATTTGATGAGAATCTATCGTATATAAATAACAATCAAGATAAATGTAATAACTACATTAATATAAAATACATGGCGAACAACAAAGGCTAGCTATATACATGCTAACAGCGTGACTAGTTAATATATATGGCAATTGCAAACAGTATTGCGTCCTTTCTTGCAATATATCTATCTCTCCTTGTGTAAAGCCTCCCTCTGGCCCAATTATTATTCCATCTCTTGCCTGTTTGGCAAGACTTTTAGATGAAATTGATTCTAAAGTTTGTATCTCATGTTTATTGCATTGGTTTGAACTAGTGTGTATAAAGCTAATAGGAGCAAAATCAACAAAGCTTGCTTGCTTATATGATATTAAAACATCTTCTAGATTTTGATATACAGAAATATCCATAGGCTTTATGCGATTGCATTGCATACAAGAGTATTGCAAAATTTTAATAGCCTTTTGCATATTAATAATTCTATTTCTTTGTGAGAAACCAGCATAAAAAAGCACAAGAGATGAAACATTAAAGGCATTAAGGGTTGGCAATATATCATAAATATCTCTTAAATCAATAATGGCTAAAATAAGGCTTAATCCTAGCTTAGAATTTGTATATGTAGAGCATACTTCAGGCGATATAGTATCAATTAACATAAAAGATTCTTGTTTGCTGCGTTTATGGCTTGGCACATGCTGATATACATATAATATATTATCTTGTAAATTTCGCATATGTAAGATCGAACCACTATTAAACCTGCGAACAACAAAGATATAATGGGTATCTTCTGCGCTTAGAGTTATATTAAGATTCTTAGCATCTTTATGATAGAAAAATTGCATTTTTTACCATTTCATAATTATAGGGCTAATTTATACCACGCTATGCAAGCAATATGCAGCATCAAGAATGTAATATATATAATCTTGCATTGTTTAACATATTTCTGCATGCCTTGTCTGCTTGTCTTAGATTTCCTAAGTGTTCTAATACGATATATCTCTCCTGATATAAATATTATAAACAACATAATCATGCTAGCAATCTTAATATCAGACTCAAAGCCCCTCATTGCTAGCAAGAAGATTCCACTAGATAATGCCACACTTAACAATAATAATGTAATTGGCATGATTAAAAAAACTTTATGATTAAGTTGCAAGAAAGTTTTAGATAAAAATAAAACATATAAATAGGCAATATAGGGCAACAATAACAAGCAGGCAAATATTTCATGTATAAAGATTCCTTGCAAATATCCTTGTGTCCCAGAAATGACTATATCATCAATATCCATATTCACCTCAACTAACAGAATCTAAAAACAATCAAAGACAAAAGATTTGATTACTTTCGCATTCAAGTCGCACGCGCCCAGCATTACAAATCTTAGAAAACATCTCTTCCCCTACACCAATAGCAGATGGCAATAAAAGCTCTGAAGCTCGTATAGCCATATGAGAATTTGCCCCTCCATAGCAAGTAATTAACCCAGCGATATTTTTAGTAAATAAATAATCAAAACCCGGATCAGCAGATGGAATACAAACAATCTTGCCTTCAAGCGAAATATCATCATCACTAGATTCTACAATACTAACAATATCAGACATAACAGTTTTGTTAGTGATAAAATTAGGAATAGTGCTTGTTACATAGAAACCAAAAATATCTTTACCATGCAAAATCAAAGGCGGCAGTTTCAATGCCGTAGTTAGCTCGAATTCTTGCTTATGAGATTCTATCTCGCTTAAAAATCTCTCCTTTGGGCTATCTTTATATAACGAAGAATATAAGGACAAAATGCTCTTAATATCCAAATGCGACATATCGTTAGCACTTATACCAAGGTTATCTCCTAATTCTTTAATAAGACTTAGCACTTTTGAGAGAAGTTTAGAAAATTCAAATTTCACAGCTTCCCTACCCTCAATCACAATCTTAAAGAATCTAAATAAGCCCTCTGCATTAATATTAAGCCCGTTTTCACGAAGTATCCTATCTAACTCTTGTATTCTATCTTTAGATAGGCTAAATTGAGATTCAAATGGCGAAGCTAAATCTTTATTAGTAGATATTGAAGTTATATTATTGTTTTCAAAAGTGGTGTTCAATTTGATATTACCAAAATATCCCTCAAAATTTTCATCATAACGTGGAGACAATATATTATAGCTACCAGCTCGCAGATGTCCATATTTTTGTAAGAATAATTCTAATCCCATTTGATTGATATGTTGTATATCATAGGATAGCTCCTTGCTAATAGTCTTTAGAGAGGCTAAGAAATCTTGCTTTTCTTTATGGCTAAGAAAGTTTATCTCAACTAGAGAATTTAATATTTGCATAGCAACAAATGCAGCCCTTGCTACTCCAGCAAAAGGCAGAGTTCCAAACCTTTTACAATCCTCAATAAGCCAATAAATCTTATCATATAGAGGTAGATTTGAATTTATGATTCTCTCATATCTACTATTAAGCTCTTTTACTCGTGATAAATCCTTAACATAATAGCCATTATTAGGAACAATGATATTATTTGTAAGATCTAATAAACAAAACTCAATACGTTTTATTTCATTTTCATTAAAACCATGACAGAGGAGTTTGTTGAGCTTTGAAGAGATATTTAAATCATAGCAAGAAAGCACAATATCAAACTCAACTTTATCATGTAGCTGTGGCTTTTTGGCAAGCGAATCCAAATAATAATTTGCTAGTTTATTGGCAATTATAGAATCTAGATTCTTAGGTATAAAGGAATTAAAGGATACTCTAACATCGATATATGGAATGCCCAAGAATGAGTGCATAAGCGGATATGATCTAAGGTTACGATAGCCATAATTATCACGTTGATATGCCCAAATGCAATCTGTAACAAGCTCCTTGTAAAGGCTAAGGGCTAATCTTTTAGGCTTCAAGCCAATGATTTCTGCTGGATTCCAATCAGGCATAACGCCAAACATAGCTCTATCACCAAATATATGCGGATGTTTATCACTCATTGCATCAATTCGCTTTGATAGCCTCTCTAATGCTCTTAGCTTGATGTTGTCAAATAGATTTGGCTTATTATCCATGACAAGCGATCTAACCTGCAAACAATACAGCTTAAAATCACTCATACTAGATTCAATATTGGACATAGAATCTAGGCTATATTTTTGAGCATGTGTGCAATATGTGTCTTTAAAATTTTGCAATGAAGGTTGCATACTAGTAGAGCTATGCAAGTCTTTTGCGTTAGCTACAAAGGCAAACTCAACATCTAATGCCCTGCAATCAAATATTATTTCTAGCTCTCTCATCATAGAAATTACGCGTTGAAGCAATAATGGTGGATTTGGCGCAAGAGAGCTCTCTTTAGAATCCCTATAATAATAAAATGTTTGTATATTGCTAGAATTACCGCTTGTAACAGCTTCATTAGAACCACTACAATCATAGCTAATACAAAAATATGGCGCACCATTATCCTTATCAATACTAAAGGCAACCCCACACATCGCAATATTTTCTAGCATTGGTTGAATAAGAATCTCATCATCAACACTTGGCATGGAATGCCCAACTTCATATAAAGCCTCTTTAAGCTTATCTATTCTGTCTAAGCTAATATTGGGGATACTAAGAAATGCGCCTGCATTTGATTCCTTAGTGCTATCTTCACAGATAGAAGATGAACGAATAATAAGCTTTTTAGCCTCTAAATTTAATATTCGCTCATAAACCACCTCAAAATTAGAATCCAGCTCTCTTAAATTTGTAATACATAAAGGTAAAATTTTGGCTTGTTGTAATATCCCTGTAAGGTTTTTTAGATTCATAGCTTTGGTGCTAAATGTAAGCATTTGCATTCCTTATTCTAATCAAATGGATAATAAATTTATATTAGGCTATTGTTATGTCATTTATTATTTGTGAGTATGTCTTGGAATTGCTTATAATATTTCCATGAGCTAACAATATCTGGTCTTAGCTTGCAAACATCTTGAAACTCATAATCAAAAATTTCTTTTAACTTGATAGACAAATCCATATTTTCTTTAAGATATTCCAAAACTTGTTCCTCATTTACTAGATGACTTGATTCTATCTTTACTCTCTCATCTAATGCAAGTAAAAATTCCCTCATATACTCTTTGCAGGCATTTTGCAAACTTGCATTGCCCTGTAATATTGCATAATCTCCATAAGATATATATATATATATATATCAGATTGTGCAATGTCGCATAGTATTTCTTGTGTAATATCTTTAAGCAAATCTTTAGAATCTTTCATATCATTAAATATAGATTTTTTATTGTTAAGATTAGAATCTTTGCTTATTATTAATCTAATTCCACCTTCACCAGCCTCATCTATAATATGATCTCGCTTATATACTTGATAATACAAAATACTACATTCAGGGCTAAGCCTCCTACCAATATGTTTTGGATGTGCATATAGAGTAAGCGGAAGCATTTTTGAGCTAGAATCCCATATTGTGCTTTCAAAAAATGGCTTATCCTTTAGCTGTGGCTTAGGAAGGGATAATTTTTCACTTAAATCATTCATAGTATGCCAAACTCTATCTTTAGTAATTTCACTCATGTCCATATAAATAATTTCACTTGCATTTGGAAGTTTCTCTACAAGAGAAAAGCATAGAAAAATGTCATTGATAGTAAAAAAATGTTTAATAGATTCAGGGCTTGGGAATTTGCGTTGAGTTTCTATCTTATCTCCATGATATGAAACTCTATTTAAAATCTTGCTTGGATCATGCATTAGAGTAAATTCATTGCTTCTATGCTCCCACCAATCAACGCCATGATTCACATAGCCCTTTATGCGAGAAATTGGATCCCTTAATAAGATGATTACAGGCACTCTAGCATTAGTTAATGAGAAAAATTTACTTAACTCTTTATCAGTATAACAACCATGCCCCGGATTACCATATATAATTAGCTTGCTATGTGTCTTTTGTGCGGCGTTATAATATTGTGCTCCATAGTAATTTGATATATTTTTATGATATTGAGGTGACCATGGATTAGGAGTTAAAATATCTGCGCTTCGCTCTAGGAACAAGCTCAATGCCTGCCCGCCTGAAACTCCATTATAAAGTAGAATTCCATTATAATTGTTGGGTATCTTTTTATTGCAAATCCAAAGGATTTTATAATATTGCATCATAATCTTCCAACTTCGCTTAATATAAGCATACTTAAGCGATTTAAATATCCCCTTTTCTCTTAAGATTTTTATTGCTTTAGAGTTTTTTATACCCATATATACCTCATTGCTTTATCGCATTTGCTTAAATATCAATCAAAATACATCAAGACTTTGCAATCAACATTATAGCAAAAGTTGGCTATAATATTTGGTTAGGACAAATAAGGGGCTTAGATGTTTAGGGTTGTGCATATTGTTACAAGCGACAATGGCGGGGCTGGAAGGGCTTGTGTAAGGCTACATTCTGCACTGCTTAAAGCTGGCTTAGAATCATTTATCATTACCAAAAACAAATCAAGCAACTTAAATAACATACAAGAACTAAAGCAATCTAAATTCAATAAATCATTAACCAAATCTATACGCAATATATCATTATTGCCATTTAGATCATCTATCAAGAAAGCAAGTGATTATTTTTCTCCAAATATCAATATCCCATTTTTAAGCGATAACAATAAATCCTTGTTGCAACAAATAGATTCTATATCACCAGATATTATTCATTTGCATTGGATTGAGGGGGGATTTGTAAATATCCATAGCCTAGCCTCTATTACAAAGCCAATAATATGGAGTTTGCACGATGAGAATGCCTATACAGGTGGTTGCCATTATGTAGCTAATGGTTGCAATGAAAATATGTTTAAATGCAAACTATGCCCGCTATTACCAAAGCCTAGCAGAGTTAGCTATCTGACATTTATAAATAAGCAAGAAACCTATAAAAAAATAAACATAACAATCAATGGATTATCTAGTTGGATTGCCACAAGGGCTAAAGAATCTCTACTTTTACAAGACAAGTCAATAATAAACTTACCAAATCCAATTGACACAAATTTATATAAACCACTTAATAAAGCTTTTGCAAGAAAGGCTCTATGTATAGATAGCAATAAGATTCTATTAGCATTTGGTGCTATTGGCGGATCATCAATAAAACGTAAAGGATTTGCCCAATTAAAGGCTGCTTTAGAAATGCTAAATGATAAGAATAAATATGAGCTAGTTGTCTTTGGCGGACAAAGTCAAGATATAGATGGGATAAATGTGATAAACCTAGATGTATTGCATGATGATGCTACATTAGTGCTACTTTATAATGCTTGTGATATATTCATTCAGCCATCTCTAGCAGAGAATCTTAGCAATGCCATTATGGAATCTCTCTCTTGTGGCACGCCCGTTATAGCGTTTAATATCGGCGGAAATATGGATATGATCAATCATAAGATAAATGGCTATCTAGCAAAACCACTAGATGCAAAAGATTTAAGCAATGGCATAGAATGGTTTGCTAATCTTAATTTAGAACAAAAAGAAGATATATCAAATAATGCTAGAAATTCTATCTTAAGTAAATTTGACTATAAAGTAGTAGCCCCTATGTATATAGCCGTATATAAAGAAATGCTGGGGGGGGGGGGGGTAATCCCTCTATTATCCTTTAGTTTTACTAGTTTTAATGCTACTTACTCGCTATATTTAATATTAATTTTTAACTATCTATCCTTAAATAATCTGCTTCATATAATATCTCAATATATAAACAAAATAAATATACTGCATTCATATCAGCTAAATTTAGTGGATTCTTATGATTAGCATAAAAAGAATCCTAAAAATAATAGGCAAAGCTTTAAAAAACGCATTATTTATACTTTGTGTTAGACATGCTCCAAAGCAAATAAAAAAAGATTCAATAATTATTATAAAAACAGATTCTATTGGTGATTATTTACTTTTTCGCAACTTCATACCCGAAATTCGCCTAGCATATCCTAAATATTCAATTACCTTATTAGGAAATATCGCATGGAAAACCTTAAGCAAGAGTCTTGATAGCAATTATATAGATGAATTTATCTGGATTGATAAAGGAAGATTTCCTAAGAAATACTTGCATACAATAATCAAATTACACAAGATTCAATATAGTTGCTATGATATATTAATTAATCCTCTGCACTCTCGCGATGAAACAAGCGAGTTAATAGCAAAATATATATTTGCTAACTCAAAATATACATCTCAAGGAGATTGTATAAATCTGCAATCAGATGCAAAGCAAAAAGCAGATCTAATATATACTAAGCTTTTTCCAAGTAGTAAATCTATTTTGTTTGAATTTTATCGCAATCAAGAATTTTTTGAAAATTTTTTAAATAAAAAGCTATCAATAAAGCTTTGTATAGAATCTAAAATAAAAACACAAAACCATCATATAAAAAAGACAATAGAACAAGGAGAATATGCCACATTATTCATTGGAGCAAACGCAATATATCGCAAATGGAGTATGGATCACTTTGCTAAAGTGGCATGCTATCTTGCTAGACATAATATGAATATTATTATTTGTGGAGGTAAGGAAGATTTGGAAAATTCAAACTTATTAGTCTCAATAATAAGCAAAAGCATAAAAGATATGCCATTAGGAAATGATTCAAAACAGCCAAACAAAACAAATTTAAATATAACAAACCTAGTAGGACAAACAACGTTAAATGAGCTTGCACAGATAGTTCAAAATGCAAGCATGCTTATCTCAAATGAAACGGGTTGCGCACATTTAGGGGCAATTATTGGAATACCCACATTTGTAATATCAAATGGAAATCACTTAGGTAGATTTACCCCTTATCCTAAAGCCTTGCAAAAGATATATTATGCCATATATCCAAAATCCATTATGCAGGCCATAAATAACGAAAAAGCTTATATGGACTTATGCCAAAGCTTTGCATTTAGGAGTAATTTAGCAATTAATGAAATTAATGCAGATTGTGTAATTAGCACTATAGAATCATTTTTATGTAATCTAAAAACTAGCAAGCAAGCAATACTTAATTAATTGACATAAATATCCAAATCCAATAATCATAAGACTATAAGATTTTTGCTCTAATGCTACAACTAGAATCTACAATCTCTATAATGTCATCTGTAGCTAAGCTTGAAACTTTAGTTGGCTTATTATCTTTTAAGATTTGGGCGAATCCAAGCTTGAGATTCTTACTTGGATTTAAACTATCTAGTAAGGATTCTAAATGCTTTAGCTCCTCTTTCTTACGCAATAAAGACTGAAGAAGCAAACTTTCACATTGCTTTAGCATAGTTGGTGATAATTGCGAATTCTTTTTATAAAAAAAATGGCGATAAGATTGAGTAACACGATGTTGGATAAATCTTAGAATCATTGATTTATGTCTAATTAGCCCTTTGGTCTGATTTGGAAGAGCTATTTGGTAAAATTTAAGCTCATCTCTCATACTAGAGATTTTATTTGATGGAGACATTATGCTTAGCTGCTCATAACAATGCAATAGAGCTTGACGGCGAGCATACAAGAAAAATTTTAGACTGTCCTTTAGAATCTGCTTATGAGTAAGAATAGATTGCTTATATCTCATTATACTTCTAAGCGGGTGAAAAATATTTATCTTATCATAAATGACTTGCAAAGATTTAGCTTTTCTCTCTACTAGACTTTGCATACTATGCCTTAAATGATTTTCTAAGTCTAGCATTTGCATTAATAATGCGTTCTTGTCTGGAAGTATCATTTCCATAGCAGCACTAGGAGTAGGAGCACGCAAATCGGCTACATAATCGCTAAGCAAATAATCAATCTCATGTCCAATAGCAGACACAACAAGAGTCTTGCAAGCAAAGATAGCATCTAAAACCTCAATTTCATTAAAATTCCATAAATCCTCAATGCTGCCACCACCACGCGCTAAGACTATAATATCAGCCCTTAGGCTATCAGCATATTGTATATTCTTAGCAATACTAAACTTAGCTTTAGCTCCTTGTGTTAGCGTATCAATTAGAATAAACTCTAAAGCATTAAATCTATTCTTGGCTATTTTTATCATGTCTTGCAGTGCTGCAGAAGTGCGGCTAGTAAGCAATATAACTCTCTTTGGGAATCTAGGTAAAGGTTTATTTTTGGAAAAATAATTTTTCTTTTGTAGCTCATTTTTTAGAGCGTCATACTTAGCCTTTAATAATCCCTCTCCATCATAGTATATACTTTGAATATTTAGACTATATGTCCCTCTTGGCTCATAAACGCTAAGTTTGCCTTTAACAATAATCTTATCGCCATTTTTTAACTTATCTGCATAATTCCTAGCATTGCTACGAAATAAAGTACAAGCAATCACTGAAGAAGTATCCTTGAGGCTAAAATAAACATGCCCACTACTATGTTTAACTAAGCCACTAATCTCGCCAGTTACCGCAAGAAGACCAAAATCATTTTCTAACAAAGCCTTGATTTGAATAGTTAAATCACTGACTTCAAATATATGCTGACCATCTATACTTGATTTATACAAACCAACAAAACTATCATCAAAATTATTTGTAGATAAAGAATTCAAAATAATCTCCACAAAATAACTAAAATCATATCATTCATTACGTAATACCTGTAATACATCTATCTTGCTAGCCTTCATGGCTGGATAATAAGAAGATAAACATACTATAAATAATGCTCCAATCATAGTTCCTATAAAATCACTCATTAAAAGCTCAATAGGAAGCCTAGAAACTCCATACACGTCAACAGGCAATGAAATAATAGGAAATGTTTTTAGAATCCACATAACAACAAATGCCATAATGACGCCAAACAAAATGCCGCTACCACCAATAACAACACCCAATCTAAAAAATAGTTTTTTTATATCTTTATTGCTTGCTCCAAGACTAATAAGCAATGCGATTTCTTTGCGTCTATTCATAACAACCATAAGTAAGGAGCTTATAATATTTAAACTTGCCATAAGTATAATCAACATAAGCACTAAAAAAAGTGATTTTTTTTCTAATTCCATAGCTGAAAAGAAATTGCCATTTTGCTCCCACCAACCTTGTGCTTCAGCATATAGAGCTACCCCAGACATAGACTCATATTCCTTTAATGCCTGATTGATTAATACAATATCTTGCATAGAATCTTGAGAATATATATGAAAGCCATCATATATATTATCCTTTATGCCACGAATCAATCTTAAAGCCTCAAATGAAGTATAAGCTATAGAGTTGTCATAGTTCTTTAAACCACTTGAAAAGGTGGCATCTACAATGAATTTCTTTATCTTTGGAGTCAAGGCTAAACCTGTTGGAGCTAAGTCTGTGAATATAAATGTAGCTTTTTCACCTGATTGAATATTTAAAGCATGATAGAGATTCTCACCCAATAATACCGAAAAAGTATCGCTAAAGCTTGTGGCTTGGCTACTTTGTATTACCTGATTTGCCATCCTTTCTCGCTCTAGGTCTATGCCATATACAACTAATGGATATATCTCATTACCCTCTCTAACAATTGCTTGAGTTTGTATATAAGGGCTAAACTGCATATTTGGAAATTTGCGCTCTAAAAATATCAGTAAATCTTCTTTTAATCCACGATTAGAGGTAGAAAATATAGTAATTGGATAATTCATAATAAAGAGCTTGCGCTCAAACTCCTGTATCATTCCATTCATGATTCCCATTGTTACCAATAAAACCATAACTCCAACACCAACACCTAAAAATGCCAAAATAGCAGTTACAGAAATAAAAGGCTGTGTTTTATCAAATCGAAGATACCGATATAAGATAAAACTAATTAGCTTGTGATTTGACATAATACTACCTTTGATTATAAGCTAGATTCTATCATGTTATATTGATATATTGTGAATCGCACTCACTTAAGAAGTAAAGGCAGCAAAATAAAATTAAGTAATATTAGCTAACTCACAAGACTTTTTGTTTATGTCCTTAGTAAAATCCCTAACACAAAACAATTAAAGGGAAGTTTCTGGGCTCTAAAAAAGCTAGAAAACGATTTTATACAATTCTAAGATATTTATACTTGCATTAATCTTTGTGGATTGTATGCTCACATACTTTGTAAATGTATTCTCTACCTTTAAGAGTTAAATATTGCATTTCCACATATTGTAGGTTTTGATTGTGTATTATAGATTTACTTTTGCAAAAAACTTGCCATTATACTTTGCCTTATAAGGTATTGTATAAATTCATAGAATGGGGTATTAAACTAAACTTATGAGTGCCCTTACATTTTTAACTTTAGCCTATTTGTCCTATTTTAAGTTCTCAACTACTATCAAGTCAAATTCTTGTATTAATCTTTTTTGATATTGCTACTCCTTTCAATAGATTTTATTCAACCTCCTTTGTGTTTTAGTAAGGTTTTTTTTAAAAGCCTTGTTTTATCTTCCTTACTTTTTAAGATTCTCCTACTTTGCTTTCTTTGAAGCCTTTTAAAAATGTTGTAGTATTTTTAATATTAATGCTTTTATCAACTCTTTATTGCTTAGTGCAGTCATTAATGTTTATCAATTCTAATGCAAGATTTTACTTTTAAATCTATTTTTGTCTCTGTCTTTTTTGTCTAAGTCTGTGTTTTTATTCTCTTGCTAGAGATTTAGGCAAATATTATAATTGTAAATGAAGCATTGATAATAAAAGCTTTCTTTGTGCTTTGTTAGGGATAAATTCTATATAAAGCCTTTAGTTATTTGTATTTAATCTCTCTTGATTTGCTTTTTCTTTTTAGATGATTATCCTCTATACCTTAATTTTTTACATATTTCTTTAAAACTTCTAATTAATAGCTTGTGCTCTAAAAATATTCTTTCCATAGATATTTTCTAAGTTATGTAATTCTTTTTTTTAATAAGCTTACTGCTTAGCTATTTTGTAAGCATTAAACTCACATCCAATCAATAATTTTTGCCACCTCTAGAACTTTTGTGCATTTGATTTGTCCTTTATAGCCTGTAGGAATATTTGGCACTATTGCATGGCTAAATCCAAAATTTGCCAGTTCTTTTAAACGCGCATCAAGTCCACCCACCTCTCTAATATCTCCAATTAAACTTACTTCACCAATAAATGCTGTGCTAGATTTTAATGCTCTATTCTTGTAACTTGACAAAATACTAGCAATAAGAGCCAAATCAGCACTTGTTTCATTTATCTTGATTCCGCCCGTAACATTAATAAATACATCATATCTACCAAGATGAATGCCCATTTTTTTCTCAAGCAATGCTAATAGCATATTCAAACGATTGCTATCAAAGCCATTTGATAATCGCTTTGGAATCCCAAATTCATTTTCACAAGTAAGGGCTTGAATCTCTACAACTATACATCTACTTCCCTCCATTATCGCAGCTGCTGCACTGCCGGGCATATCTTTTTTTACATTAAAGAATTTCTTCATTGCCTCATTTGCGCTAACTAGCCCATGTTCTTTCATCTCAAAGATTCCAATCTCGCTTGTCGCACCAAAACGATTCTTAAATCCCCTTAAAATCTTTAGCTCATTGCTTCTCTCTCCCTCAAAATACAATACACAATCTACCATATGCTCAAGCACCCTAGGACCTGCTATTTGACCATCTTTTGTAATATGACCAATGATAAAAATGGTAATATTTCGACTTTTTGCAAGTCTCATAAGCTCAAAGGTAATCTCTCTAACTTGTGATACAGATCCAGGTGCAGCAGATAGATTTGGTGAAAATAATGTCTGTATGGAATCAATAATGCAAACCTCAAAATGGCTATTTGTTAAGGTTTCTTTAATCTCTAAGATACTTATTTCACTCAATAAATATAGGTTATCACTTAAAGCTTGGCAACGCTTAGCTCGATTATGAATCTGGCTTAGACTCTCTTCACCGCTAACATATAGCACCTTCTTTGAATTTTTGTAGTTGCTTATACCATTGCTATCCAAGCCATTTGCCAAACCCCCTGCTATCTTTAAAAGCAATGTAGACTTACCAACACCAGGACTACCTCCTACAAGATATAGCCCACCGCTAACAATACCACCACCAAGCACAATATCTAATTCGCTTTGTGTGGAACTAAATCTATCAATATTTTCCTCTTGTATTTGCGTTATAGGTAATGCCCTTACACTAGAATTCTTTACATAGCCACCTGATTGTAAAAGGGCATAATTGGTAGGATTTACTTGCTCCTTTAGCTCTGTAAAACTCTCCCAAGCATAACAATTTGGACATTTTCCAAGCCATTTGCTGCTTTGCCAACCACAATGTTGGCATTCATAGATGTTGGATTGTTTTTTTGATTTCACTACAAACCTCTTTTGGATTTATTAAGATTGATTGTAACATTCATAGCATAAAGTTTTGTTTATTCACTATTGCATATTGTCATTTAGTTAAAATTAACATATCTAAATAGTGGAGGACATTTATGAATTCTAACGCTAAACTTAGCAATAAGTCCAACAATATAAATACCACATCACAAACATTCCAACAAGCAACAACAAAAGATAGTCAAAATATATTATTTAAAGTCCCAAGTCTCAAAATCCAAACAACAAAAGACATAAAATCAGATAATGAAGAATCATTGCGACTTCGAATTGAAGGTATGAGCTGTGCTAGTTGTGCAGCCTCTATTGAACGCTCTTTACAAAAAATAAATGGAATTATAGAATCAAATATATTTATCCTCACTCATAGCGGAGTTGTGAGGTTTAATCCCTCCCAATGCAGCACTAATGATATTATACAAAGTATTGAGCAATTAGGATTCAAAGCGTTTGTAGATTCTAAACCCGCGTTTTCAGTAGGTAAAGCAAATTTAATAAAGACAAATATCTTACAGCCTCAACCAATATTAAAACCAAAATTATCTAGCATAACTTCAAATGAAAAACCCACTAACACAAATGGCACAACTAAAAATAAAATAAGCAATATTGCTAATTTTATTGAAAATAAACTACTAAACAATAAGAGGCGATTAGTGCTATCGCTAATACTATCAATCATAATACTATACATAAGTATGTTTTATGAGATGTTTGGATTGCCATTATTTGCTCCGCTTGATAAGCCACTCTATAATGCCTTAACACAACTTATTATTACTCTTGCTGTTATGCACTTTGGCAGAGCATTTTATTTTCGTGGATTAAAAGCACTTTTCGCGCTAAGACCAAATATGGATTCTCTAGTTAGCCTAGGAAGTTTAGCTGGATTCTTTTATAGCTTATATTCATTACTTCTTATAGCTTTAGGAGAGACTAGTTGGCATCTATATTTTGAGAGTGTATGTGTGATACTTAGCTTTGTTATGCTAGGTAAATATATAGAAGATAATGTTAAATCAAAGGCTATGGGAAATGCTACTAGCTTGCTTCAAACACAACAAACTATAGCCAGAAAGATTCTAAATATCAAAGAAATTAGTGATATATCACAAAATTTAAAAATAAAAGCCAATAAAGATAAAGTAAGAATCCAAGAAGTCCTAGTTGATGCATTACAAATAGGCGATTATATACAGATATTGCCACAAAGTATAATTCCACTAGACTGTAGTCTATATTCTATGAGTGCCAATATAGATGAAAGCTTATTAAGCGGTGAGAGCCTGCCTGTAATGAAAGAAAAAAATTCAATTCTTTTAGGCGGAAGCATGAATCTAGACAGCATGATTATTGCTAAGGTATGCGCTAGGCAAAAAGATTCTGCAATTAGTAAGATGCAAGCTCTAATTGCACAAACATATGAAAGCAAGGCAAATATAGCAAAGCTAGCAGATAAAATCTCATCTTTCTTTGTGCCTGCTGTAATAATGCTAGCTAGTCTTAGTGCTATATTTTGGCTAATAAAATCAGATATGCAAACCGCGATGCTATACTTTACTAGCACCCTACTTATATCATGTCCTTGTGCATTGGGGCTTGCTACACCTATGGCAATACTATTTGCAAATTCAAGGGCAAATAAAAATGGGGTATTTTTCAAAAACTCACAAAGCATAGAGAATCTAGCAAAAATAGATTACATTATATTTGATAAGACTGGCACATTAACGCACGGAGACTTTTTATTGCACTCTATTACTAGCAGGCTAGATTCCATAAATCAAGAAGAATTACTAAGGATTGCAGCCTCTATTGAGCAAGGCAGCAATCACATAATTGCAAAAGCTATTACAAAGGCTGCTAGAGATATGGAATTGTATAATAATGAAGCAACAAATACTATTAATAATATTGGATTGGAATCAAGACTAAGGATAGATTCTAAACAAAGGGAGTTTTTGATAGGCAATGCCAAAGTTTTGCAAGATAGAGGAAATATAACTTTAGAAGAATTGCAAAATATAGAGTCGCTACAAGACAATAGATATGAGAAGAGCGAAGAATATGGCTTGATTAACATTTATATAGCAGAGAAAAAGCAAGATGGCTATGAATTATTAGGATATATTTCACTACAAGAGAATCTAAGACAAGACGCAAAAGAGATGATACAAAGGCTAAAGAATAGAGGCTTTAATTGTGAGATTCTAAGTGGGGATAAAGATAGCAGTGTAGCCAATATTGCCAATATTCTAGATATACCATATCGTGCAAACTGCTTACCTCAAGACAAAATGCAACATATAAAATCTCTCCAAGATAATGGACATAAGGTTATGATGATAGGCGATGGGATAAATGACGCAATAGCAATTGCTAAGGCTGATGTATCTTTGGTCATGGCTAGCGGACATGAAATTAGTATCGAATATGGGGATATTATATATTTCCGCAAGGACTTACTAGGCATAGTAGATTCTTTATATTTGGGGCATGCAACGCTCAACAATATCAAGCAAAATCTAGGCTTCGCATTTATTTATAATGTAATTTGCATACCAATTGCTATGGGGGCATTTAGTGGGTTTGGAATCACTCTAAACCCTATGCTAGCAAGCATTGCTATGAGTCTTAGCTCTATAAGTGTAGTAGGAAATGCAAGCAGATTATATGGCATTAAAAGAGTGTGATTAAGATTCTATAAACATAGCGCAAGGATATAAGTTACACAATTTAAGCATGTTTTAATATTTTTTAGAATAGAATTTAGGTTTTACTTCATGGTAAAATAATTACAATATGGACAGGTGGGTGAGTTGGCTGAAACCACATCCCTGCTAAGGATGCGTAGTCGCAAGATTACCGAGGGTTCGAATCCCTCCCTGTCCGCCATATATTTTGACTACATCTATAATAAATCAAAATTCCGCAGATTCTAACTATTTATATCAACATATAAACATTACAATCATAATTTATATTGCTAATCCACAAAAAATCCACATCAAACAAAACCCAATAAATTAGTAGAATCAAAGCTTGAAAAAGCAAGTCAAGCAACAGCATAAACCAACTTTACATAAATTTTACAAATTAATACTTTCAGTTTTTACACACAACTCTTACACTTCTATAGACTTAAAAAAGGAGAAAATGATGAAAAAGTTTCTTAGTATTTTATTATTAGCTTTTGGAGTTACTTCTATGTTTGCTAATAACATACACCCCGTTTCTAGAGAGAGTGGCTCTGGCACAAGGGGAGCTTTTGTGGATATTTTTGATGTTAAAAAAGTAGTGAATGATAAAAATATTGATGCTATCACAAAAAAGGCGGAGGTTACAAATTCAACTGGCGTTATGCTAAGCACGATAGCAAATATAAAAGATTCTATTGGTTATATATCATTAGGCTCTTTAAATAATCAAGTTAAAGCACTCAAAATTGATGGAGTAGCTCCTAGCTCAAAAAATATAAAAAATAAGAGCTATCCCATCTATAGATCCTTTAACCTTGTATATAAACAAGAAAGCCCATTGCTCATAGACTTCTTAAACTATACTAAATCTAAACAAGCCCAAGAGGTGATACAAAAAGCAGGCTATATAGCTATTTCTAAAGATAGCTTCACAAGCAAAAAGCATAGCGGTAAATTAGTTATCTCTGGCTCAAGCTCAATCACGCCTCTTATGGAAAAACTCATAGAATCTTATAAGGAGATAAATCCTAGCGCAAGTATTGAATTACAACAATCTGATTCAACCACAGGAGTAAATTCGGTTGTCCAAGGCATTGCAGACATTGGAATGGTATCAAGAGACATAAAGAAAAGCGAAAAAGACAAGGGGTTAAGTGTTAAAACGCTTGCTAATGATGGATTAGCAATCATTGTAAATACACAAAACAAAATAGAAAATCTTTCAAAAGAGCAAGTTAAGAAAATATTTTTAGGACAAATAGTCTCTTGGAAAGATTTAAAGTAAAGTAAAAGAATAAAATAAAAGGCATTATAATGATAAAAGATTCCATAGCTAAGGGATTATTTTTATTATGTGCGCTTGTTTGCATTGCGGCTTTTTTAATGATTTGCGCTTTTCTTTTTGGCAACGCGTTTTCAACTATTTTGCAAATAGGTGCTTTTGATTATATCTTTGGATTAGATTGGTATCCTGAAGAAGAAATTTTTGGTATTTTTCCTATGATTATAGGAAGCTTATATACCACAGCTTTAGGGATTTTCCTAGGAGCCCCATTGGGAGTGTTTAGCGCGCTTTACCTAAGCTTCTTTTGTCCCAATTATCTTAAGAAATATATTATACCACCTATTGAACTTTTAGCAGCAATTCCATCAGTAGTTTATGGTTTTTTTGGATTAGTGCTTATAGTCCCATTCTTATCAAGTGTTTTTGATGGCATTTCTGGCAAAAGCGTGTTGGGTGCTGGAATAATCTTGTCAATTATGATTTTACCTACTATTGTTTTAGTATCAAAATCTGGCTTTGATTCTTTGCCTAGGAGCTATTTTGAAGCAGCTCTAGCACTTGGAGCAAGCAGAGAAAGAACTGCGTTTTTTGTGCTTATACCTGCGGCTAAATCAACAATTTTAGCTGCTATTATTTTAGGAGTTGGTAGGGCTATTGGCGAGGCTATGGCTATTATTATGGTAGCTGGCAATCAAGCACAGATTCCAAGTAGCATACTTGAAGGCACAAGGACACTTACTACTAGCATTGTATTAGAAATGGGCTATGCTACAGATTTACATAAAGAAGTATTAATTTTAAATGCAGTTACATTATTTATCTTTATCTTGCTAATTAATCTTTCTTTTAGATTATTTAAAAGGAAGCTTGATGCGAATTGATAGACTTTCTTTATTGCTTAATATTTCACTAAAGCTTTCTATTATCTTGGTTTTGGGCATTTTTGTGCTTTTGGTTGGATTTATATTTTTTAAGGGTATTGGTGCATTTTCTTTTAAATTCTTAGAATGGCAATATAATAGTAATAATATTTCTATGATGCCAGCAATCATTAATACCTTACAAATGATTATTTTTGCATTGCTTTTAAGTATACCTTTTGGCATTTTTGGAGCTATATTTTTAACAGAATACAGCCATAAAAAAAGCAAAATCATCTCATTTGTGCAAATTGTGTCTGAAACATTAGTAGGCATTCCATCAATTGTATATGGGCTCTTTGGCTATCTTGCGTTTGTAGTGTACTTTGGATTTAAAACAAGCATCATTGCCGGGGTTTTAACGCTAAGTATTATGATTTTACCACTTATACTAAGAAGCACTCAAGAGGCTTTATTAAACGTGCCTGAAAGCTATAAAGAGGCAAGCTTTGCTTTGGGCATTAGCAAATTAAGGACAATTTTTTATATTTTACTCCCAGCTGCAATTCCGGGGATTTTGGCTGGAATTATACTAAGCATTGGTAGGATAATTGGCGAAAGTGCAGCCTTGCTTTATACTTCAGGAAGCGTAGCACAAATGGCTGGGCTATTTGATTCTGGTAGGACTCTTAGCGTGCATTTATATGCTCTATCAAGTGAGGGATTATATATTAATGAGGCTTATAGTAGCGCGATGATTCTTATATTATTAGTTTTGCTTATTAATATTTGCTCAAATCTCATAGCTAAAAAATTTACAAGGAATTAAAATGAATAAAAATTGCTTCGTGATTAAAAATATGAATCTTTACTACGGGGATTTTCATACTTTAAAAAATATTAATTTAGAGATTCGTAAGAGCGAAGTGACTGCATTTATAGGACCTAGTGGTTGCGGCAAATCAACCTTTATCAAAAGTCTAAATAGAATGAATGATTTAGTTGAAAACTGTAAAATCACGGGTAAAATTCTATTTGAAAATAACAATATTTATAAAGAAAAAAATCTTAATCTTTTGAGAAAAAAAATTGGTATGGTATTTCAAAAGCCAAATCCATTTCCTATGAGCATTTACGACAATATAGCCTTTGGAGTAAAAAGCCATGGCGTCAAAAATAAGTCTAAAATAGATAGCATTGTAGAACAAGCTTTAAAAGATACAAGTCTTTGGGACGATCTAAAGGATAGACTTAATCAATCCGCACTAAGTCTAAGCGGAGGGCAACAGCAAAGGCTTTGTATTGCAAGAAGCATTGCAATTAAACCAGAAGTGATTTTAATGGACGAGCCAACAAGTGCTCTAGATCCAATCGCTACTAAAAAAATAGAATCCCTTATCAATAAGCTTAAAAAAGATTATACGATTATCATTGTTACACATAATATGCAGCAAGCCTTAAGAATTTCAGATAAAACCGCCTTTTTCTTAATGGGCGAAGTGATAGAATATAATGACACAAAGACTATTTTCAACGAAGCAAAAAATAAAAAAACACAAGATTATATTAATGGAAAGTTTGGATAATCTAAATAGAGTAATTATATGATTTATGTATTAGAAGATGATAATTCCATTCTTGAGTTGATACTTTACGCGCTAAAAACGCAAAATATTACGGCAAAAGGTTTTTGCCACCCGCATGATTTGTTCGAATCTTTGAAAGATGAACTCCCAGAAATTCTCATACTTGATATTATGTTGCCGCAAAGAAATGGCTTTGAGATTCTTAAGAATCTCAAAGAAAATGCAAGAACTAAACAAATCTCTGTCATTATCCTAAGCGCGCTAAACCAAGAATTCGATAAGGTAAAAGGATTAGAACTTGGAGCTGATGATTATGTAGCCAAGCCTTTTGGCATGATGGAGCTTATTGCTAGAATCAATGCAAATCTAAGACGACTAGGAACAAAAGATAAAGATGAGATTAGATTTAATGAACTTATTCTATCTTTTACTAAAAGACAGGTAAGCTATAAAAAAAATATATTAAATCTCACCTTTAAAGAATTTGAACTGCTTGGTTTTTTGCTTAGTAATCAAGAGCGAGCTTTTAGTCGAGATGAGCTTTTAGAAATTATTTGGGGTTATAGCTATGATACTCAAAGCCGCACCATAGATATTCATATTAAAACTCTGCGAAAAAAATTAGGTGATTTAGGCAAACATATTAAAACTATACGCAATATCGGCTATAAATTTTCAAAAGAACTCTAATGCAAAAAAAGATTTTTTATTCTATCTTTTTAAGTTGCATAGGATTATTGATTATCGGAAATATTTTCTTAGTTTTTGTTTTAGAATCATTTTTTACCAAGATTATTTTTAATGAGTTAAAAAAGGAAGCAATGCTACTCTCTGAACTTGATGACAAATTGCTTTCACTTAGCCAATCTCAATTATCGCATTATCTCTCTCATCGAATAAGCCTTATTGATGAAAAAGGAGAGGTGATTTATGATAATTTTGCTACATATCCTCTCGAAAATCACTCCAGTAGAGAAGAATTTAAACAAGCTATCAATGAAAATGAGGGGTTTTACTCAAGGTATTCAAATACATTAAAGCAAGATTATCTTTACTATGCACGCAAAATTTCTTTTCATAATCAAAACTATATACTTAGGCTTTCAACTGCAAAAAGTAGTGTTTTTTCTTTAATTTTTGCTATTTTGCCTTTTATTGCTATAGAGTTTACCCTATGTCTAATTATTTGCTTTATTCTTGCTAGATATTTAAGCAATTCCATTTTAAAGCCTATTTTAAAGGTAGATATAAAGAATTTGAAAAAAGATTCTTTATATCAAGAGCTGCATAGCTTTATAGATAAAATTAAAACTCAAAACAAAACTATTAAAAATCAATTTAAAAAGCTCAAACAAAAGCAGCGAGAAATGCTTCTTTTAACGCAAAATATTAGTGATGGGCTAATTTTGCTTGATAATTATGGCAAAATTTTATCTTTTAATAAAAGTGCTCAAGATATTTTTATACAATTAGAGCTTATTTTGAATATCACACAAATAAACCAAGAATTATTTAAACAAAAAATTGTATTTTTACTACAAGACTTTAAACAAAACAAATCATCAAGCCATCAAGAATTTTTTACCTTTGCTAAAAAGGAGTATGAGTTTGTTTTTTCTCCAATTTATTCTAACACTAAATTTAAAGGAATGCTTATCATCATCAGGAACTTAACTAAAGATAAGCAAATGCAAAAGCTAAGAAAAGAGTTCAGTGCCAATGTAAGCCATGAGCTAAAAACTCCACTCACCTCTATTTTAGCAAGTAGCGAGATGATAAAAAATAATCTTATCCCACAGCAAGACTTGCCATATTTCATTGATAAAATTCATACAGAATCAAAGCGACTTTTAAGCATGATTGAAGAGATTTTAATGCTTACTTTTTTTGATGAAAAAAATAGCGAAGTTCATATGAAAAGTAAAGTTTCCTTAAGTAAAATTGTGCAAATAAACCAAAAGCATTTTGAATTCTTAGCAAGGGAAAAAGACATCTCATTTATTTTAGAATGTGAGGAATGCTATGTCTTAGGTGTGGAGGAGTTTTTGCAAAATATGATTTATAATCTATGGGACAATGCTATCAAATACAATAATCATGGTGGCTATGTAAAAGTCTATCTAAAGAATACCCAAAATGGAGTTTTATTGAGCGTAGAAGATAATGGAGTTGGTATAGCTAAAAAACATCAAGAGCGCATTTTTGAGCGATTTTATTGCGTAGACAAAAGTCGCAGCAAAAAGCTGGGGGGCACAGGTCTTGGGTTATCTATTGTTAAGTCAATTGCAAATTATCATCAAGCAATCTTAGAGGTGCAAAGTAAGGAAAACGAAGGCAGTAAGTTTATGATTCTATTTCCTAGATAACATTTAAAAGTTTAACTCCATTAAACATAAATCCTAAATATCTAATAGTTACAATGAATGCCTAGTAAGCATAGATAGTTTGATAAACAATATAAATATATTGAGTAAGTTTATGATTCTAAATTATCTTTGATTCTATATTATAAGCTTTATGCTTTTAGGATTTACTTCATCTATTACTATAAGTAAGAATCCATTAGCTTAAATATTTTTAATCCAAAATATTTTTTAAACAGAGATTCAAATCTTTTATCTTTGCAAATACAAAAAAATTCATTTATCTTATTTTATCAATTAGCCTTTAAAAATTATTCAAATCATCTTTAGAAGTTTCCATCTATACTTAATAAATTTCTATGACATATAAATTTATTATTTGCAAACTAAAATAACTAGACAAATCTAGAGTAGGATTAATCAAAGTTATGTTTGTAAAGATAGCTACATTGTGGTGGGGTAATCAATATAATATCAAGATATAAAAACTAACTTGATATTATATCTATCGTTGAGACAAAAAGCAAGCTTTAAAGCAGTGGGTAGTTTACTTAAGTAAAAAACTCAAATCAATATTAGATTCCCAATCTAAAATTTATTTATTATGATTCCAAGAAATACAAAAAAATAATTAGAGTTACCCAAACTTGCAAAAAATGAGCAAAAACGCAACTATAAGCAATAATTATTGTATTTTACAAAATATATAGCAACTGCAAAACTCCCTAAAGCTTTATAATTTTTCTAAAGTACTCTATTGTTTTTACCAATCCATCTTTTAGCTCTATTGTAGGTTGCCAACCTAGCTCTTTTTGAGCCAAGCTAATATCTGGTTGTCTTTGTTTTGGGTCATCTTGCGGTAAAGGAAAGAAGTTAAGCTTAGATTCTGATTTAGTTAACTCTAGGATATTTTGCGCTAACTCTAGCATACTAAATTCCCTTGGATTTCCAATATTCACAGGTCCACAAAATCCATCTCTGCTGTCCATAAGCATAATCATGCCATCTATCAAATCATCTACATAACAAAAACTTCTTGTTTGTTTGCCTTCACCATAGATTGTAATATCTTCTCCTTTTAGTGCTTGAATAATAAAATTACTTACCACTCTCCCATCATTTGGGTGCATTCTTGGTCCATAAGTGTTAAAGATTCTCATTACTTTGATATTTAGATTATGTTGCCTTTTGTAATCAAAAAATAGCGTCTCTGCACATCGTTTGCCCTCATCATAGCATGCGCGAATGCCAATAGGATTGACACTACCCTTATAAGATTCTCTTTGTGGATGGATTTCAGGATCTCCATAGACCTCACTTGTGGAAGCTTGAAGAATCTTAGCCTTTGTGCGCTTAGCTAAACCCAACATATTGATTGCACCCATCACAGAGGTTTTGGTTGTTTGCACAGGGTCAAATTGATAATGGATAGGAGATGCAGGACAAGCAAGATTGTAAATTTCATCAACCTCTACATATAACGGAAATGTTACATCATGTCGCATAAACTCAAAATTCGGATTGGAAAGCAAATGAGAGATATTTTGCTTTGTGCCTGTAAACAGATTATCTACACATAATACCTCACAGCCATTATTTAGAAGCCTCTCGCATAAATGTGAGCCTAAAAAACCAGCACCACCTGTAATTAGAATCTTTTTGTTTAACACGAATTGTCCTTTGAAAATTGTAAAAATTAAGTCGTAATTATATCTAAAAGTAAAATATCACCTTGACAAAGTCTTAGAAACTAGGTTATGAATAATCCAGATCAGCTTAAATAATTAAGAAAGTTTTAACTAAATTAACTAATTTTTAATTTGACATCTTTTATTTAAAACTGACAAATATTTAGTTTAAAATTAAAAATTAATCTTATTTATGATATAATTAGATTTATAGTAAATAGTTTTATTTTTAAGGAAATACATTTGGAAAATTTTATGGAATTTCTAAAGATTTATCTTGACCCCTTGATATTTAGTATATTAGGCTTTATGGCATTGCTCGTTATCTATTTTAGTATAGAAAGGATAATATTTTATTCCCGTATTAAGCCAGACTCTTATAGTGATGTCAACGAATTAGAGGAAGATATAAGCAAAAATCTAACCTTACTATATATAATATATTCTAATGCTCCTTATGTCGGATTGTTAGGCACTGTAGTAGGAATCATGGTTGTATTTTACGATATGGGAGGAAGCGGTAATATTGATGTAAAAAGCATTACATTAGGCTTATCTATGGCACTTAAAGCTACAGCTTTGGGATTAGTTGTTGCAATTCCTACGCTCATGATTTATAATGCCTTTTTGCGTATAGCAGATAGAAAGATAAATCGTTATAAGATTTATAAATCTAAGAATAAAGAATAATTTTCAATTAAGGAAAATAATAACAATGAAAATTAAAAGAGGAGATGGACTAAATATTGTTCCTTTTATAGACGTAATGCTAGTATTGCTAGCCTTAGTTTTATCTATTTCAACATTTATATCACAAGGAAAGGTAAAGGTAGATATTCCTGTTGCAAGTAGCTCCAAACAAGAAAAAGATGAAGACAAACCGCTATCTATAGTTGTAGATAGCAATTATAGAATCTATATTGATGACGAGGAAATGACTAGAGAAGCATTAGAATCGTTTATAAAAAATGTTCCAAATGATAAAATGGTTAATTTCAGAGGGGATAAAGATTCTAATTTAGATACCTTAGTATTTGTCATCGACCAACTAACAAAAAAGGGGCATGATCATGATAAATTTAGAATTGATACGCAACGCAATTAAGGACTCTAGCACCTATGGAATGTTAATATCTGGAATAGGTGCTACTGGAATATTTTTATATACTATGTATAACCCTAGTGAAACAATAAGAGAAAAAGAAGATGGAAATAACTTTGTAACCATACAACTCTCTGCTTTTGCACCACCTAGCAAAGACCCAATAGCAGACCAAGTTCAAAAGCCTAAACACAAGCCTAAACACAAGAAACACAAAAAGCATAGAGAGATGATGGAAGCACCACCAAAACCAATCCCTACTCCACTTCAAGTTATGGAAAAACCACAAGAAGAGGTTAACGAACAAACAAATGATTTTGTAGAAGTAGAAAAGGTAAAAGAAGATATACCAGTAGCAGATATAGCCACAACAGTGCAATCAAATCCAGATTCTAATGCAGATCAAAATATTAAAACTTTGCGATTTTCAGATGGAATTGATAACGCATTTTTACGTGCAATAAGATTGGCTGTGCAAAAGCGACATCAATATCCAAACCTAGCACAACAACGAGGGTTTGAAGGAGAGGTGCTAGTTAGATTTTTAATTACTGCGACCGGACAAGTATCCAAGATACAAATTATAAGAGCATGTCCTCACCCAATATTAAATAAAGCAGCATTAAAAACAGTTCAAAAAGCATCTAAAGATTTCCCAAAGCCTAATGAATCAACATATATAGAGATTCCTGTTGCATATACTCTAAAACAGTAATATTTGTTTTAAAAACATTTGGGCAATAGTTAGGATTACCTCATTAAATCAAAATATTTATATAACCGCTATATAACCACCCTTGCAATTATCTTATATAGATATTTCAATATTGGCTATTAATCTAATCTTATGGACTATAGTCTAGCTTTATGGCTTGGAGATAAATAAATTAATAATCTTAAAAATAATCAAAGCTTAAAAAATAAGAATATTTTGGAAAGTAATAACATTTTGGAAAACACAAGCATTACAAACAATTAAATAATTGAATCTGCTAGAAATATATTTTGCAAACAAGCAAAATTATAACCGAACCGCTTCTTAAAGTTTATCCTTGCTATCTTGATAAAAATAGCCGATTAAACATAAATCACAATAATATCAACCTTTTAACTACAATTTAATTCAGCTATTTGACATGTCTACTATGCAATAAACCGCTTGAAATGCGATAATTATTAAATACTTCAAGTAAATCACTTGAATTATATCCATGGGAATATATATATGAATCTTGCAATTTCTTGATTATGCGTTGCAAAGCACGACTTGTCCCATACTTATTGCTTATAGATATTATGAGTTTATCAACATTAGAATCTACCTCAAATGTTTCTCTTACATTCATGGTTAACTTTAACAACGAATCTCTTGTTTTGTCATCTAAACTATCATTTGCATAAATACTACCAACAACTATTCCATATATATTTCCTAAGAATGTAGATATTGAATAATCTGACATACCGTAGTTGTAAAGTATTTTTTGAATATCATGCTTTTGCATAGCTAAAGATATTTCAGCCTTTTGAATATTAAAATCAGAATCTTGAAAGAAATCCAAGAAACTATACAATCTTGAATCAAAGTTGTCTACATTATTTACAGAACTAGCAAAGTTACCACCAAATACATTTAAAATCTTTTTACTAAATGTAAGTCTATCTACAGGAGAACTAAGAGTTGTATTAGTGTTTAACTTAAGATTTAATGCGTATATATGATTTGTAAAATTACATGTTAGATATTCATTTAATATATTCTTATTTTCTTTTAAAACAATAGTGCTTTTGCAATCAAACATTTTAGGGAAAAAATCTTGTGAATTGCCATCAAACATAGGAATACTAAATTCTCCACTCAAACGTTCAACTATTAATCTATCAGAATAATTAACATAGTAGCGAAAATTATCTAGCACAAGATCATCTACAATATCATCTAGACTATATGACTTAACATTGCAAATAGCATAATGACTATTTCCCTTACAATCAAACTTAGAATCATATATAAACGTATTTCTAATTTCTTGTTTAATATAATCCATAGCACCACCATTAGCATAACTAATGCAAAATAGCGCGCTAGCAACTATAAACGTTCCTACCAACTTATCTTTGAATGTCGATAAGAATTTCTTATTGTTATGCAACATAGCTCCCCCTTACATATCAAACTCAAGTGTTAAAATAAATTATACTTAAATATTAAGATAAATCTTATATTGATAAAACATTTTTTTTACACTTATCAAAAGGCATATATTTTGCTTGATAAATTAAAGAAAATATCTAACACAATAAAAATAAATGGACTAGTATGTTATGAAAACTCTATATTCTCTCAAATCAAGTATTCATAATAGTCATCGTACTATATGCCAAGACAACAGCAAAGTAGCAATAGAAAAAATAGATTCCGTATTTGCAAAGCTTTTTTATGTTGAATTTTCTCAATCAAGCTTAAACCAACTTGCAAAAAAACCAAGGCTAAATAGTTATGCAATGAGTTACAGCCACGATGAAGCAATACAAAAATATAACCAAAAGGCAAATGTTATCAATGCTAATCTAGGAAATAAGCTAACTAGCAGTTCCAACAAAAATACATCTACAAACGATAATTCAATGCCAAAGAATATTGGCAACGCACTGAAAGTTATAGAAGCACTAAAGCTTGGTTCATCTTTTATCGCAAACGAAAATAGCAATTCAAGCAGTGAGTTTATTATTACAGATTCAGAATCAAATAAAACAATACAACAAGAGAATATGACATTAGTACTTGTTAATCCATATAAGTTAAGAGATTATTCATTTACTATACCTGAGTATATCACCATGATTTTGCAAATCACGACAAAGAGTAAAATACTAGTATATTGTCCACTAGATTTAAATAGCCCTTTAGAATCATCAGAGATAAATTATCTTTTTCCTATAGTTTTTAATACTCAAGCTAAGCTAGCAGCCCAAATTCCATTATCTATTATGGACTACCCAGAGTTTACTAAACAAACACTACGTTTATATATGTGAGCTACATAACGATTGAAATTACCATGAGATTAATATATAGCACTATATTTATAAGATTGCTTGTGATTATGCTTCCTTGTATTGTTTTATTCCTAATTGCATGTGCCAATAAACAAACAAATGCGACAAAAGCATTCAAAAACTCCAATTTAGTCTCAAATAGCAATAACAAGTCTTTGAAAACTTCCACCATAGACAATGAGAAAGAATATAAAGAATTACATCTTATCCAAGAGCAATTTAGTAGGCAACTATTACTAAAACAAAATGAATACACAAAGCTATGTGATAGAAATGAAGCTGATTCTTGCGTCAAGCTAGCCTTAAGCCATCAATTAAACTATAGTGCAACTCAATACGAGATATATAACATATACAACAAAGCTAACAAAATCTATGATGAAGAATGTCGAAATGGCAATATGAGTGCTTGTTCCGGACTTGGCGCATTATATGAATCAGGAGATGGGGTAGAACAAGACATATATAAAAGCAAAGCACTTTATAAAAAAGCATGTGATGGAAAAGATGCTAGAGGTTGCCTTAACATTGGCTTAGAGATTAGAGGCTGCATTAGTTGTGAGAGCAATATGGAAAATATCAAAAGAGCATTGCCATATTTTGAAAAAGCCTGTAAATATGGTAGTAATAGCGCGTGCCATATGAAAACACAGAGTCAAAGGGATTTAGAAAATTTAATAAATTCGAATCTATAATGTCTCCACAAATACGCCACAATAACCAAAACTTATCTTAAAAGCGAATTAAGGATTCCTTAGATATAATAATAGGTTATGCAAGGAGAAGTTAGATATGAATATATTTGATAATACAATAATCAAGCAAGTAAACATTGATGATTCCATAAAAGAAAGTTATCTTGATTATTCCATGAGCGTTATTGTAGGCAGAGCATTGCCAAATGCCAGAGATGGATTAAAGCCTGTGCATCGTAGAATATTATATGCTATGAATGAGCTAAACCTTACACATCGTAATCCATACAAAAAAAGTGCTAGAATAGTTGGTGATGTAATCGGTAAATATCATCCACATGGAGATACGGCAGTATACGACGCGCTAGTTCGTATGGCACAAGATTTTTCTATGAGACTAGAACTTATTGATGGGCAAGGTAATTTTGGCTCTGTTGACGGGGATAAAGCAGCGGCTATGCGTTATACTGAAGCTAGAATGACACAAGCGGGCGAAGAAATGCTTCGTGATTTAGATAAGGATACAGTAGATTTTATCCCAAACTATGATGATAGCTTAAACGAGCCTAGCGTTTTGCCTACTAGAATCCCAAACTTACTTGTGAATGGTTCAAATGGCATAGCCGTTGGTATGGCTACATCAATTCCTCCGCACAGAATTGATGAAATTGCAGATGCCCTAATTTATCGCATTGATAACCCAGAATCAAAAATTCAAGATATATTACAATTTGTAGACGGTCCAGATTTTCCAACAGGTGGCATTATCTATGGTAGACAAGGCATTATAGAAGCTTATAAGACAGGTCGCGGCAGGATTCGCATTAGGGCAAAAATACATATCGAGCAAACAAAAACAAAGGAAATAATTGTTGTAGACGAGATTCCATATCAAGTAAATAAGGCAAGATTATTTGAGCAAATAGACTCTCTTGTAAAAGAAAAAGTAATAGATGGAATCTCTGAAGTCAGAGATGAATCTGATAAAGATGGTATGCGTCTAGTCATAGAATTAAAAAAAGATTCAATTAGTGAAGTGGTGCTAAATCATCTATACAAGTCAAGTGCTATGGAAACCACATTTGGAATCATACTCCTAGCAATCGAAGGCAAAGAACCAAAAATATTTAATCTATTAGAACTTTTGGATATTTTTATATCACATAGAAAGACTGTTATCATTCGCCGTATTATATTCGACTTAGAAAAAGCTAGGGCCAGAGCGCATATCTTAGAGGGCTTACGCGTGGCTCTTGAATTTATAGATTCTATAATTGCTATTATACGTAATAGTGAGAATGCCGAGATAGCAAAGAATTCCTTAATGCAAGAGTATAACTTAACAGAAATACAAAGTAAAGCCGTGCTTGATATGCGCTTGCAAAGGTTAACAGGACTAGAGCGAGATAAAATAGAAGAAGAGTATAACGGGCTTTTAAAACTCATTGAAGAACTAGACTTGATTTTAAAGAGCGAGAAAAGATTAAACAATGTCATAAAAGAGGAGTTACAGGAAACAAAGGAAATATTCTCTAGCTCGCGAAAAACAGCAATAGAAGATAATTATGATGCTATCGATATTGAAGATTTAATACCAAATGAGCCAGTAGTTGTAACAATGACACATAGAGGCTATGTAAAAAAAATGTTACTAAAAGCCTATGAAAAGCAAAATCGTGGCGGTAAGGGCAAGATGAGTGCCAATACTCACGATGATGATTTTATACAATCTTTCTTTGTGGCAAATACACACGATACTATCATGTTCATTACAAACTATGGACAGCTTTATTGGCTAAAGGTTTATAGAATCCCAGAAGCTAGCAGAACAGCTATTGGCAAGGCAGTAGTAAATCTAATCAACCTCCAAGATGGAGAAAAAATAATGACAACCATTACAACAAGTGATTTCAATGCTGACAAGTCTCTAGCTTTTTTTACAAAAAATGGTGTTGTGAAAAGGACAAATCTAAGTGAATATAAAAATATTCGCAATAATGGGATAAGAGCTATTAATCTTGATAGCGATGACTCTCTAATTAGCGCAAGCATTATTGACTCTAGTGTAAAAGAGTTATTCATTGCTACAAAAGAAGGACAGTGTATTCGTTTCCCCGCAGATTCTATAAGAGAGATTGGTCGCGTTGGTAGAGGAGTGATTGGGATAAAGTTTAAGGTAAAAAACGATAGCGTCATAGCTGCTACAACCATACAAACAGATGAAGATAAACTACTTAGCATTAGTGAGTTAGGCATTGGCAAGCAAACCATTGCAGGCAGCTATGGAATCATCAATAGAGGCGGTAAAGGTGTCATTGCTATGAAACTAACAAGTAAAACAGGAAAGCTTGTTAGTGTCCTAAGCATAAATGATTCTAATAAGGACTTAATGGTACTAACCACATCAGGAAAGATGATTCGCATTCCTCTAGATTCTATAAGGGAAGCAGGAAGAAACACAAGTGGAGTTAAGATTATAAGTCTTGGTGAGAAAGATAAAGTGGCTTTTGCAAGTATATGCAATAAGGAAGAACTAGAGCAAGATAACGAGCGGCTAGATAGCACAGAGGATACAATATAGCATTGATAGTTTCGAAACTTAGTATGCCTTATGAGAATGTACGATAAAACACAATTTCAATGGAATTCGAACGTTTTTTAATATAAGAGTTAAATATGATAGTAGAAATTAAGAGTTATATTTTATGATATTAATGGACACTACTTATAGATAATTGGATTACTTAATATAGAGGAATCTGAGAGATGTTTTGTGTTAAATGGATTTGAGTGCTCACCCCATTGTTATTCTCGCTCTACTTTGTCATGACTTAGGGCTACAAGCTCGAAGAATATCTAACGCCTTGTCATTCTGATTTACCTTATCATACTCAATCCTTACATTATGATTCTTCTTGTCATATATTGAGCGAAGTGAAGAATCTCATAAAGAATCTAAAAATAAATATTCTCAGGAATCTAAAGAGATTATAGGCAATAAAGAGATTCTTCGGCTTTTACTACGCAAAGCCTCAGAATGACAAGGCAGCAAAGTTAATACAGATTTAAAAACATGTTTCAAGATAACAAAATCTAGTCCAATATATTACAGAGTTTTTTCTTTAATTCTAATAGCGCATTATTACGATGTGAGATTTGATTCTTCTCTTCTAATGAAATGGTTGCAAATGACTCTTGTAATGATTGTAAAGCAATATCGCCATATATGTTTTTAGGAATGGCAAATGCCCTAAATTCTGTCTTACTATCTAAGTCTAACAACTCAACATTCCCAAAAGCCCCAAAGTCATATTTAGAATAAAACATGCTATCATAGCCAAAACCATTCTTCCCACACTCCTTAATTGCTACAACACCGCTACATATACCATTAACTTCACCTTTCAAAATCTCTTGAAAACCTCTATTAGAATCTATCTGCACTACAATGTAGGCAATACAACATCTAAATGCTGCTGTGCTAATGAGAAAACCTGTTTGCTCTAAAGCATGCTTTAAAGCCTCTCTATTTTCTTCATCACTTGGCGACACAGAAACCAGCATTTTATTAAGCAATCTTTTATTATGCTCATTTAAAGGAAGTAGATTATTTTTAAATAAAGTAGCATATCTAGCAGAATACACGCCCGGCATACCATCTAGCAAATCTACACATATACCGCTATCGTCAGCAATAATTAAAATCTTACTCTTAGATTCAAAATATGGTTTTTTATCATGATATAGATTATTAACAGCTTTAAGCAATGTATTTGCTTTTATCATTGCATTTTCTTCAAAGGTGTCCCCTGTTTCTATTGGGTTAAACTCATAAACACCAATATCTTTTGGAGATATGACATTTGTTTGCAGTATATCTCTTATTTCCTGAATCTTATACGCATTATTTGTTGCTATCATAGTTAATAAACAAGAATCTAACATCAATAACCTTATCAATAATCAATAAAAATATATGTGTAAATCTACTTCGCTCATAACAACTCAAATATTGTGAAGAATTTATACAAATTAACAAAGTGGAATATAGTTTATTTTTTAATAATATATCAAACTCTAATAAATAGTTATTTATTAGGTTTATATACCCGAAAACTATGTAATTATATTTATACAGCCTAATAGTTTACAGATTATTGCAAACAAGTTTTAGGATGCATTGGCTTTATAATATAAAAATAATGGCAAAAATCTGTTTTTTGTTTATAATGGTATGAATTGCAAACAACAATTTCAATTAAAAAGGATACAACATGAAACTCAAACTATTCATATCATCATTATTATTGGTTGGTTCTATAGCATTAGCAAAAGCACCAAATCGTCCAGAATGCATAGCCCCAGCTAAGCCTGGCGGAGGATTTGACCTTACTTGTAAACTTGCTACAGTAAGCTTAGCTCAAACTAAAATAATCCAAAAACCCATACGTACAACCTATATGCCAGGTGGAGTTGGCACAGTAGCTTATACAACCATGAATACATCAAAATCAAAGGATCCAAATGCTATAGTAGCTTTCTCGACTGGAACATTGTTAAACATCGCAACAGGGAAACATGGCAAATATGATGAAAATAATGTAAAGTGGCTTGCTTCTGTAGGCGTTGATTACGGTTCTATTGCTGTAAGAGAAGATTCTCCATATAAGACATTAGATGATTTACTCAAAGCCCTTAAGAAAGATCCTCAGTCTGTTAGTTTTGGTGCTGGTGGAACTATTGGTGGACAAGACTGGATGCAAACAGCCCTACTAGCAAAGTCAGCTGGAATCAGTATCTCACAGGCTAGATTTGTAGCATTTGAGGGAGGTGGTGAATCTATGACCTCTTTGCTTGGAGGACATATAGATGCTTCTATACAAGGACTTTCAGAAACTATTCCACATTTGGAAAATAATTCCATAAGAGTTTTAGCTGTATTTGCCCCAGAACGATTAAATATAGATGAGAATCTAGAAAAAATCCCAACCGCAAAAGAGCAAGGATATGACATAATTTGGCGCACAGTTCGTGGATTCTATATGGCTCCAAATACTCCCAAAGACGCGTATGAATGGTGGCTAAACGCATTTGAAAAATTGCAAAAGACAGATGAATTTAAACAACAAAGAGAATCTAGGGGATTATTTGAATTTAATAAAAACGGTAAAGAGCTAGAAGCCTATGTAAAAGAAGAAACAAATAGGTTGAGAGAGCTAGCTAGAGAAAATAATTTAATTAAGTAAAACCATGCTAAGTACTAGAATTTTTTCGATATTTTTATTTATTTTAAGTGCCTTTTTGATTTATCATGGTTTAGACATAAACCCAAAGTTTAGCTATGAGCCATTAGGTCCAAAACCATTCCCTATTTTTAGCCTGTCTCTAATCATGGTTTGCTGCGTGTTATTGCTATTCTTTGCAGAAGATACAAATGTGCAATGGGGAGACTTAGGACTATGGAAGAAGCTTATTGTATTAGTTGCATCTTTATTTATATTTGCGGAAATTTTTGAATACTTAGGATTCATTATATCTTCATTTTTACTAATGTCAGTTATGTCTTTATTATTTGGAGCCAAACCTGTGCAAGGATTGGTTTTTGCCGCTTTATCAAGCGTGATTTTATATTACGTTTTTGATGAATTACTCCAAATTACACTGCCTTGGGGAGAAATATTTGAAACATTGGATTCCAATTCAAATGAAGTTGTCTCAAATGAAAATATAGTTAGAGAGACTGCAGGCTATGCACTAGGGTTTAATGAAAATCTCGATACAAATAAAGCTAACCACGAAAGTATTAAGAAAGAAGGATAAATGGATATTTTATTACAACTAGCACAAGGATTTAGCATAGCCTTAACTCCGGAAAATATCATAATTGCGCTTATAGGATGTATTATTGGAACAGCAGTAGGCATGTTACCAGGACTTGGTCCAATAAATGGTGTTGCCATACTCACGCCGCTAGCTTTTGCCATGAATCTTCCTGTAGGATCAGCACTTATTTTGCTTGCTACCGTATATATGGGCTGTGAGTATGGTGGTAGGATTTCTTCTATCCTACTAGGCATTCCAGGCGATGTCTCTGCTATTATGACAACTTTAGATGGGCATCCCTTAACCAAACAAGGAAAAGCAGGAAAGGCTCTTTGCATTTCAGCTCTAAGCTCATTTGCTGGTTCATTTGTAGCAATTTGCGGAATCATACTATTTGCACCAATACTTGCTAAATGGGCTCTAAGTTTTGGACCATCTGAATATTTTGCTCTCATTATATTTGCAATTGCCACTTTGGGATCTATGATGGCTCAAAAACCCATTCGTTCATTCCTGGCAGCATTAATTGGACTTTTTTTAACTACAATAGGAGTTGATGGAAATACAGGCGAATATAGATTCACATTTGGCAATCATCATTTATATGATGGCATCTCATTTATAATTTTAGTCATAGGACTTTTTTCTATTAGTGAAATCTTATTGATCCTTGAGAACACACATACTAGTAAGGTTATGATTCAGAAAACAGGTAAAATTCTAGTAAGCTTAAAGGAACTAGTATCTTGTTTTTACACTATCATCAGATCTTCTTTTCTAGGTTTTTTTGTAGGAGTTTTACCTGGAGCTGGAGCAACTATTGCAAGTGCTATTGCCTATATGAGCGAAAAAAAATGGGCTGGAGAAAAAGGTAATTTTGGTAATGGTGATTTAAAAGGGGTAGCCGCTCCAGAAGCTGCAAATAATGCTTCTGCCTGTGGTTCTTTTATCCCTATGTTAACACTTGGTTTACCGGGCTCTGGAACTACAGCTATAATGATGGGTGCTTTAGCACTATATAACATTAACCCAGGACCAGCAATGTTTGATCAACAAGCTGATATAGTTTGGGGGCTGGTTGCAGCATTACTTGTTGCAAATATCTTTTTGTTAATACTAAATATCCCTCTAATTGGTATGTTTATCAAAGTATTAAGCATACCAATGTGGTCTCTAGCACCTATTATTGCTATAGTTTCAGCCATAGGAATCTATTCTGTAAATGCAACAAATTGGGATTTAATTATGATATTTTTTATTGGAATTGTAGGATTTGTATTACGCAAGCTTGAGCTACCTATGGCTCCTTTAGTTCTTGGATTCGTATTAGGAGAACATTTAGAAGTAAACCTTCGCAGAGCACTAAGTATCAGCGGGGGGGATTTCTCTATACTATATCAAGGCTACATTGCTCCAATATTGCTTATATCTGCTTTTTTAGTAATGTTCTTACCACCAATTGTAAAGATATTTCTCAAGAAAAAATAACATGTAATTACTCTTAATACTTATAAGTCCAAAATCTTGAGGTTGGATATAAGCAAAAACAAATCTTACATTTATAGGTTATGTTAGAAGAGTTAGATAAAAAGCATAAAAATGAAAATGACATCAAACTAAATTTGCTTAAGTCATATATCAATAAAAATATCCCATAAGGCTATAGTAACAAAATAAATAGTAATTACTTAATATTCGCTTTGAATATAATATCTACATTTGGCCAAGATATACCAGCATGCCCTGCTGCTGCATCACTTAATGCTTTAAGAGCTTTGGAGGCATTGCTAAAATTATGTAAGTCAAGCCTACCTTTTGCTGTTAGTTTATTATCACTAATTTCATACTCAAGTGGAATAATAGTAGATTCTTTACCTATCGAAACGCGAGCACTAATAACGCCTCTATTATCACCCTCTATAACCTTAACAAATGTTACTTGAATATTATTCTTACCAAGCAACGTAGGGAAGAAAACCTTATTCATGTTATTTGTAGCTGCTTCAATATCTGGAATCTCGCTACTTGTAGGAACTATAACGGCACTAGCACCCTGCAATGTGCCCATAAAAGTTTTAGCATCTTTGCCAAATGTATATTTAATATTTTTAAAAGTTCCAGCTAAATCAACCATATCAGGAGTTTTATATCCTATAAACCATACCTCTACGCTAGATTTGTCGATAGTTGCAGCATGTAAAAATGCACTTGCTGTTGCACTTAATAAGCTACCTACAACAATTTTACTAATAATATTTTTCATAACTAATCCTCAATTAATAATAAGATAATCTTAGTATTATAATGACCAATAATAAATAATAAAACATTATTTTAGTTAATATTTTAAAATCATAAAAGTATGGAGATGATAAATATTGAAAAAGATTTTAATTGCAGGTGGAAAATTCACAGATATTCCCACAATAAAAGCAGCAAAAAGACTTGGATTTTTTGTTATCACAAGTGGAAACAACAAGGACGATTTGGGACATTCTTACGCAGATAAAACAATCTTGTGTGATTATTCAGATAAAGAAGCAATGCTAGATATTGCAAAAAAGGAGAAAATTTGTGCCCTATTCTCTGCATGCGATGACTTTTCAGCTCTTACTTGCAGCTTTATATCAGAACATTTGAATATAGGTAACTTTGATAGCTTTGAAACTACAAAAACAATACATCATAAGGATTTATGGCGAGAATTCTTACAAAAAAATAATTTAGTAACACCAAAAGCAAAAGGATTTAGTAATATAGAATCTGCTCTACATGAAATTCCTCGTATATTTAAAGATAGCAAAGTTATTATCAAACCAGTTGACTTTGCAACAGGTAAAGGAATAAGTCAGATACAAATATCCAAAAACACAGATATAACACCAAATATAAAACAAGCCATGAATGCCTCAAGAAGTGGGCACATAGTAGTTGAAGAATTTCTAGAAGGAAGCAATCATGGATTTAGTACGTTAATAAAGGATCAAAAGGTCATATTTTACTTTTATGACAATGAATTGCATGATTATAATCCATTTGCTGTTTCGGGAACAACAACAAGCAATATATTTTCAAGCGAGATTATTCAAAACATAGTTCACCAAATTGAGAAAATTGCCAGAACTCTGCATCTAAAAGATGGAATATTTCATACTCAAATCATTCTTACAAATACAGCACAAGGAAAAAAGCCGTTTATCATAGAGGTATGCAGACGTGCTGGTGGAGACTTATATTCTGAGTTCATTGCAAAATCTTGCGGTATAGACTATATGCGTTTAGCAATTAGCTTGCACAATAATTTACAAATACATGCAATATATGCTAATGAACAAACAAAAATATTAGAATCCATTCCTCAATATGATTCTAATATCAAATTTATAATCAACAATAATTATAATATTAATAAACAAATGATGAAAAATTATATAAATACAGCAGATTGTGAAATAAATTTCCCCATATTAAACCTAAAGCCGACTATGCGCATATGCCTTATGACACATAAACAAGGAATCTACAATGGTATAAGACACTCATCTCTTGTAAAATCTCTAATAACAGATCAAGTAATTTGGGCTAAAAGAGGTGAAAAGATAGATGATAATACAAGATATAAAGCAGGAATTGTATTCCTAAAGTGTCAAGATTATACTCAAATTCAAGAGGTATTGTATGACTTGCGCGATAGCATACAAATTTATGAATAATAATTATTGATTATTTTGATATTTAACCATAAAGCCTATGCGAAAAATGAAAAAACGATAAATTAATAAATTCACACTGTGTTCTAGCAAAAAAAAATAAGCATATGAAACTAGAAATATAATAATACCTAATTTACCAAATTATCCTACGAAGCAATAATTAAATATCAACCTACTTAAATAACTCACATCAGCAAAATAAACTAAAATAAAAAATGAAATAAAGCTACAACAAATAATAGTCAATAGAGCACAAAATAAATTAGAACTTACTTAAAATCTTTTATATTAGATTCTAGAATTTTACAAGTATCTCAAGAATTCCAAACTTCTATGCAACATGCTTCTAGTACTATCTCTGTTGAGCTTTTGCCTATGGCATTTGCTCCGCTTTTCTACGGATATTTACTAGAGAACCACAAACAAAAAGTGATTTTAGGAATCACATTATTGATTGCTGGAATTTTTCAGATTCTGCTTATCTATTGTGATGATTTGAAGTTATTCCTATGCTTACGCTTTATACAATCGTTATTCTTTCCAGCTATTCTACGCACTTTGCTAACAATTCTAACTCGCTTGCAAAGCAGAAAATTACATTCAATATTAGCATCTATATAGCATCAACAATAGCAGGTGGCTTGATTGGTAGAATAGGAGGAGCATATTTGACACAGATTTTTTCATGGCAAATATCATTTATTATATTAGGAATCTCTTTGATTTTAGGAGCATTGATTGTATTTACATGTATCAATTCAATTCCTAGCCGTATATCTAAAATCAACTTATCTGAAATGATTTCATTCCTTAGTAATAAAACATCACTAATAATTTTGGATAGCGTATTTGTTGTATTTTTTTGGATTTCAAGCTGTATTAAATATGTTACCACTTCAAACTAAAAATACATTCCAAAATATAAATCAATATGAAATTGGCAGGCTATATATGGGTTATAGCATTGGTATTATAGCTTCCCTTATGGCTGGCAAAATTACTACACTATGTGGAAATAAACAAAAAAACTATACTATTTGGAATTAATCTATATGTACTTGGATTATGTATTTTCTAATAAACTCCATAGCTTGGATTTATATCGGCATGTTTATTGTGTGCTTTGGTGCATTTCTTACGCATTCTATATTAAACAATTTAAATAATTCATTAAACCAACAATATAAAGGTGTTTTAAGCGGCTTATACTTAAGCTTTTACTATACATGGGGTACTTTTGAATCATATTTACCATCATTTATTTTTGAGATATTTGGCTGGGAGATTTTGATAATACTCATAACAATACTATCAAGTTTCACTTCCATTGTTTTATATTTATATACAAGAAAAGATTAACACAACTATGCGCTCAAACATAAAAATAGATTCCAAAAACCTTAGATAGTAGCATAATTAATATCTATAATGATAAAAATTAAGCATTTCCATAAGATATACACATATATGTCTATCTTACATAATAGTAATATATAAACAGAATTTTCATCAACTAAAGTGCAATAAGAATAAAAATGGTATAGTTAGTATCTGATGAATACTTAAAAATCTTATTAAGATATGAGATAAAAGATTTAATGCCTATAGATATAGAAGATACTATGGTTGTAGCTATACATGAACTAGAAAAACACCGACAAG
>NZ_JRPD02000013.1 GCF_000765805.2 Helicobacter muridarum
CTTTTAAATGGTGGTAAGGCTTTTGGAAGTTCGGGTGGGAGGCTTAGTGAAACCTTACATAATACCGCAAAGCAGACTTTGGAATTATTAGGCTTTGAAGTTTTGCAAACCCATATTGATAAGGGTTATAATACACAACAAGAAGTGCAAAAGTGGCTAAGAAGCAAGGCGATTATTTATCAAATGCCAGGATGGTGGATGGGAGAGCCTTGGATTGTGAAAAAATACATCGATGAAGTCTTCACTGCGGGGGTGGGGAAGTTTTTTACAAGCGATGGACGCCATAGGGATAATCCAGCAGTAGGCTATGGCACAGGCGGACTTTTGAAAGATAAGAAATATATGTTTTCACTTACTTGGAATGCACCTTTAGAGGCTTTCACAGAGGTTAATGGATTTTTTGAGGATGTGGGTGTAGATGGCGTGTATTTGCATTTACACAAAGCACATCAATTTATAGGAATGCAAAGCTTGCCAACTTTTATTTGCAATGATGTAATGAAAAACCCTCAAGTAGAGCGATATATCAAAGATTATAAGGCGCATTTAAATAAAGTATTTGCATAATATGTGTTGCTAAAGTGGGAATAAGTAATATAAGCTAGGAAGCGTAAAGTGTAAGGGTTAGAGGAGTGGCATTGTTTGCAATGCTGGTGTTTACACAAAACGTGCAGAAAAGGTTTTAATTTATCTTAGGTAAAATGGATAAGAAATTTAAGAGATTTGCAAAATAGAGAATAGTAATCATTAAAAGCATAAAAAGAGGTTTTGCTGACTTAAAAGGCTTGGCAAGGGTTGTAAAAGGGAATTTTGTTGTATTTATGATATTTTGTTTTAGAGATTCAAGTTTTATTTATAGGAAACTTTTGGTTACTTTTAGAATAATGTTTAGAGGGTTTAGGTTGTTAGGGGATATTAAAGATTTTTAAGAAATTTTATGTTGTTATAAAGATTTGTATTATAGGGATTGCCATAAATAATAACCACCAAATACCCCAACAAACATCAAAATAATATCACTAACAATTCCAATTAGATTCTTATAACTCAAGAAAATAACCTTTTGCATAAGGGCGGCATAGCTCATAAGGACACAAAAATCAAGGATAATCCATATTGCTACTAATAAGCTTAAGCTTAGGGTAATAGAATAGCTTATGCGAATAAATTGTGGAAAAAACGCTATAAAAAATATAATGTCTTTGGGATTACTAATAGCAATACTAAAACCCTCCAAAAAGCTGGAAATAAAGGTTTTTTTAACATTCCTTTCATCAAGCTTTAGTTGCGTATCTAAATCTTGGAAAGATTTATCTTGATAGCTTTTAAAGATTTTATAAAGAGAGCTAGAGCCTAAATAAAAGATAAACATGCAGCCTAAAATACTAAGTAGGGATAATACAAAAGGAGAAACTTTAAATACGCCCAAAATCACCGCAATGGCTAGGATTATTAAAAGCAAGGAAGCAAAATTCGACCCTATGCTCGTAAACAGTGCTACTTTAAACCCATAAATTGAGGCATTACGTAAAACAAGTGCGACCACAGGACCGGGGGTTACAATCAACATAAAAACCGCTAAGGTATAAGTAAATAAAACTTCAAGCATTGCAATTCCTTAGTAATAATCCCCTAAATTCCTATCTTTAAACACTCTATGATAAGGACAATTTATATAAGAACGACTCCACAGATTTTTTTGAGATATTTTAGTATTTTTAATTTTAAGATTCTAAACTCCATATGCCCCCCACCCCACTTTAGTAGTTTAAATAAGTTTTAGACAATAATCAATAAAAATTTAATTAATCTTTAAGTTTTTAAAATTATCTTTGAGTAGGGATAGCTATTTCTATGCAAGCTTATATTAATGCGGCTTTAAAAGCCTAAGAAGTTCGCAAATGGTTGCAGCACATACACCCTATTCCACGCTTAACAAACACTAAATGCAAAGAAAATTGAAAATTATAAAACCTCTACAACTGACTTAGAATCTACATAAATAGGCATATTGCTAACTTTTATCTGTAATGATGTTGTCAAAACACACAAGTAAAGCGTATACCATAGATTATAAAACACATTTAAGAAACTTGTTTGAATGCGAACTAAAGGCTATTTGATTTAAAGATAATCAATAACTAATGTGTTAATACATTTCTCTAAATACCATCTTGACAAACACTAAGTGTGAGGGTTTATAATTTCAAATATATTGTTATTATAAGGAGGAGTAATGCAAGACAGATATACAGAATCTTTAAATCGCGAAGGGAGTTTTTAAAAACTTCTGCAAGGCTTAGCGCAATAGCGAGTGTAGCAAGTTTTAGTAGTTTTGCCTTAAACGCGTGCAACAAAGATTCTAAAAATTCTGCAAAATTAGATTCTGCAAATACCACACAGAATCTACAAGGTACGAAAAATACACAAATACAAAATCAGGGAGAAAATATGAACACAAATCCACAAGTTTGGTATATCACAGGGGCAAGCGGCGGACTAGGCTTAGAACTTGCAAAGCATGTGTTAGCAAAAGGCGACAAAGTCACTGCGACTTCAAGAAAACTAAGCAACATAGAATCTAAGCTCGGCAAAGAAAGCGAAAATTTCCTACCTTTAGAGCTTATCTTTAGCGGTGATATGAATGCAAAAATCGCTGCAAATTTAGAAGCATTGTAAAGAAAATTTGGCCGGCTCGATAATGTAGTAAATAATGCAGGATATGGGCTTTTAGGATTTGTAGAGGAGGTGAGTGAGAAGCAGCTAAGAGAGCAGTTTGAAGTCAATGTCTTCGCGCCCTTTTTAGTCGCGCAAAATGCGCTTAAAATAATGCGTCCATAAAGCTTAAAGAGGGTGGCAATGACAAAAATATTAGAGCGAGAATCTTTAATCTAAGCTCCATTGCGGGCTTTAGGGTGAGTAATAATTCCACGCCTTATTGTATGAGTAAATTTGCCATCTCTGCGCTAAGTGAGGGACTAAACCTCGATGTGGGTGAATATGGAATCCACACGATTAATATAATGCCAGCGGGATTCCGCACGGAGTTTCTAGGCACGAGCATGATTCAAAGCGATATTTACATAAACAAATATGATGAGAGACGCAAGGCATTTTTGGAAAAAAGCGCGAATTATAGTGGCAAACAAGCGGGGAATCCGCAAAAATTTGCGCAGATTCTCTATGAAGTCTCACGAATGCAAGAGCCACCTTTTTATCTCTTTATGGGAGAGGCAGCCTTTAAAAGTGCGGAGAATAAAATCGCTGCTGTGCAAAAAGACATCAAAGTAACACAAAGCTACGCAGGAGCAGCAGCGGACTTTGCAGATTCTGCGGGAAGTGTGTTTGATAAAAGGTAAAATTAAGATTCTACACAATCCACAAATATTACGCACTTATATAGCAATGCGCTATACCAAAAGATGCACATAAAAGAAACATTATGAGATGCTTAAAAAGCACCAGCCCAAAAGGATAAAAGCGGATTAAACATTGGAATTTGCGTCTGACTATCCTCCATCATTTGCGTATGTTTAGTGTAAAACACAAAAGCTTCACTTTGTTACAGATAATGAAATTATATATCTTTAATATGCAGGAAGTTCTAATTTGTAAAAATGAATAAGTATAACTTTAATCCCCTTGACAAACACCAAGTGTTAGGATTTATAATTTCATTTATCTTTATATCAAGGAGCAAGAATGCAACAAGATTCAATAAAGAAACATTCAAGACGTGAGTTTCTAAAAACAAGTGCAGCCTTAGCGACAATGGCGTTTTTTGGCGCACAGGCTTTTGCAAAAGAAAGCGATAGCACAAAAGGAGCAAAAATGACAAAAACAGCGATTCCACAGCGCAAAATTGGGCACTTTAGCGTCTCGGCAATCGGTTTAGGCTGTATGGGAATGAGCGCAAATCACGGACCCGCAAGAGATAAAAAGCAGATGATTAAGCTACTGCATAAGGCAGTGGATTTGGGCTATACATTTTTTGATACCGCCGAAGTGTATGGACCGCACACAAATGAGGAGCTTTTGGGCGAGGCTTTGAAAGGCTACAAAGATGGAATCATAATTAATACTAAGTTTGGATTCTACTATCCCTTTGGCAAACAGCAGTTAGATTCATCTCGTAAGTCTATTATGCGTGCGGTTGATGGGAGCTTGAAGCGATTGCAAAGGGATTGCATTGACCTCTACACGCAGCACAGAGTGGATATTGACACGCCCATTGAGGAAGTAGCGCAGACGATGAAAGATTTAGTCAAAATGGGTAAAATCAAAGCGTGGGCGTTAGGTGAAGCGGGGGTTAAGACGATACAAAGGGCGCACAAAGTCTTTGCTCCTGTGGCAATGCAAAGTCAATATTCTATGGCATTTCGCGACTTAGAGCAAAATGGTATAATGAATCTATGCGAGAAGCTTGGAATCGCAATTGTCGCTTACTCTCCGCTTGATAGGGGATTCTTAGGCGGAGACTTCACAAAAGATACGAAATTCCACCCTACCCTTGACTTCCGCGCGTCTATGCCGCGCTATACCAAAAAAGCCCTAGAGGCAAACCAAAGCGTGATAGAGTTTATCAAAAAAGTAGCGGAAAATAAAAGCATTAATGGCAAAAAGGCTACTATCGCGCAAGTTTCTTTAGCGTGGATTCTCTCAAATAAAAGCTTTGTGATTCCAATTCCTGAAACGACTAAAATTCATAGACTTGAAGAGAATCTTAACGCTTCGCTTTTAACTTTTAGTCCAAGTGAGTTAGCAGATATTAACAAAGAGCTAAGCAAGCTTGTGATTGTGGGCGATAGATACGCACCCGGAAGCGATGCGGCAAAGAGCGTGGGGTTATAGCCTTGCGAAATATTCTTGTGGCATTGAGCCTTGTTTTGGGCTTAATGCCACAAAAGCCTTTTTTCTATTTGTAAGTGCGCATTTGTCTAACTAAACATTTCATTTTTTAACACCCTTATTTAAAGCTTAATCAAAAAATGCTATACTTTGCGCTCTTAAAAGATTAAAGCAAAACAAAAGCAGTTGTCTTTCAAGGGACTTTGCGATGAGAAATAAGAGCAGACAATGATTTTTGAAAAGCAAAATTACCAACAAGTTTGCATTAATAATATCCTCACGCTTTTGCAAGATTTTGATTTTAAAAGCCAAGAGAATCTACCAGAGTGCCTAAAAAGATTCCACACCACGCACCCCCAGCCCATAAAAACCCTAAGCCAAAGCAAAAATGTTGATATTCTAATGGAAACGGGCACGGGCAAAACATTTACTTATCTTAATCTTATTTTTGCACTTCACAAAACTTATAGGCAAAATAAATTTATTATTTTTGTGCCACGAAAGGCGATTTTAGAATCTGTAAAGCAAAATATTGAGCTTACCAAATCCTACTTTTTTAGTGAATTTGGTGCATATCTCAAAACTTATTACTACACAGATTCTAAAAGCCAAAGTGCAATTATTAATCACTACATTAAAAACACCGATGAACTATCTGTGCTTGTGCTGACAAATAGTGCGGTTGATAAGAAAGATAATCTTTTAAACAAGCAAAGTGAGGGCTTGTTTAATGAAAAAAGCATTTTTGAAAACATTATCGCCCTAAAGCCAATTTGTATTATTGATGAGCCACATTTATTAAAGGGTGAAAGGTTTAGTGCGGCTTTTAGACAAATCAACACACTTTACTTCCGCTTTGGAGCGACTTTTCCTAAAGAACCAAAAGAATCCACTCTAAGCAATGTCGCCTTTGTGCTAGATTCTATAAGTGCATTCCAAAATTATCTTGTTAAACAAATCGCAGTAGGAAGTATCAGCGGCGTAGAAAATGAAATCTTTTTAAAAGATATAAGGAATAAAGAAGCGACTTTTGTGCGTAGAAAAAGTGGCGAATTACCACAATACAAGCGCGTGAAAATCGGCGAGAGTTTAGAATGGCAAAATTTTGCTACCTTAGTGCGACTTGAAAAGGGCAAAGCGTATTTTGACAATGGCGCGACAATACAAAGCCAAGAAAACTACAAATTAAGCAATGATGAAATTTCATTAATGCTTGAAAAAGCAATAGAAGCGCATTTCCAAAAGGAGCAATTTTTATTTTCACAAAATATCAAGGCGTTAAGCCTCTTTTTTATCCCAAGCATTGCAGATTTTAGGGCGATAGATTCTATAAATTCCACTTCTGCACACGCCCTTGAGGCTTCGGGGGGGGGGGGGGTAATCCACCCTTTATCAAGCTAGAATTTGAGCGACTTTATAGACAGAAGCGCACCAAGATTCTAAAAGAGCTTGAAAATCAAATTTCAAAAACTACCGATGAAAATGCGCGAGAATCTTTAGAAAAATACCAAAAATATTTAGAATCCGATTTTGATGAAAATGGCATTTTGCGCGTGCATCAAGGCTATTTTAGTGGCGATGCGAAAATTAGTGGCAACAATAGTGAAAACCAAGAAGCCGCAGACATTGCACTAATCCTAAGCGATAAGCAAAAATTACTTTCTTTTAACTCACCTTTGCGCTTTATCTTTAGCGTGTGGGCGTTACAAGAGGGCTGGGATAATCCAAATATTTTTACCTTAACCAAACTTGCAAGCTCCAAAGACACTTCCACGCACCAGCAAATCGGCAGAGGTTTGCGCCTTTGTGTAAATGAAGCGGGTAAGCGCATTACGCATAACTTTATGCAAGGCGATGATACAAGCTTTTATCAAATAAATTGCCTAGATGTGATTGTGAGCGGTAAAGAGCCGCTATTTATTGAAAATTTACAAAAAGAAATTAATGAATCTAGCTTTAGCTTTAATGAAAACACTTTGAGCCTAGAGCAATTAGAATCTTTGCTTGATAAAGACAAGGCAAATGATATTATCTATCTTTTGAAAAGAGATAAGATTATCGCCTATAATGAGATAAACGAAAATTACAATATTTTAGTCCCGCTTTATGAAGCAATCAAAGAGAGTGCAGAGATAAAAGAGCTTTTAGGCGATAAATTTAACGACTTCCTAGCCCATTTCGTGCCAAATGCAAACAAAAATAAGCAAGTGGTAGATAATAATAAGCCAAAAGAGCTTATTAAAATTAAGCCACATTTAGCAAAAGATTTTAAAGAGCTATGGGAGGCAATCAACAAAAAAGCAAAAATCGTGTATAAAAACATACAAGAAAATGCGCTTATAGATTCTATCGCAAAGGAGTTTAACGCCCTAGAGATTCCTAAAAATCACATTATCTACACGCGCAAAACCTTTGATGCACAAAATAACATCATCATCACAGAGGATTCCACAACGTTAGATACGATGAGCTACCAAAAGGCAGTGCAAGAAAACATTAAATCTTTGCTTTTAGATTTTGCAAAGGGCGATAAGAAAGAGGAGAAATTTAAACTCCCATTGCATTTTGTATTAAGGCTTTATGAAAGCTTAGATAAAAACAATTTTTATAATAATCCTAGCCTTGCCTTTAATGAGCTAAATGCGATAATTAAAAGGCAAATCCACAGCGAGTTGGTGCAAAAAATTGATTATCAATTTGCACGCAATGAGTTTTCCCCTTCCTATAAAAATCTCATAGATTCTAAAGGCAATGTGAAGCAAAGCATAGAGCGACATATTTTGGGGCAAGTGCTAGAGCGAGATACAAGTCCAGCGCGAAATTATCTATACGAGCAAATTGTGCGGGATTCAAATATTGAAAAAGACATTAGCCAAGAAAATAACGAGAGTTTAGAGGGCGCACAAATCAAAGTCTTTGCCAAATTGCCAAAGCTAAGCATTCCCACGCCTTATAAAGAATACCAGCCCGATTTTGCCTACTTTTTGGAGGACTCTCAAGGGAAAAGAATCTTTTTTATCTGCGAAAGCAAGGGCTATAACGATAAAAGTGAGATTCCACCAGATGAGGCTAAAAAGATTGAATATGCAAAGGTATTTTTTGCTTCTTTAAGCAAGGCATTGAAAAGTGAGAATATCCGCATAGAGTTTAAAACGCGCATAAACAAGCAGGAATTGAATGAAATTTTGCGCGAAATTTTACAAAAGGATTAAAATGCAAGGAGCGTTAAAATGATAGACAAAAACGACATAAAACAAGCAAATTTACAAGAGCAAAAAGATGAGAAAACCGCGCTTTTAGAGCTTTTAAAAAAGCATTTTCCCCAAGTGGTAAGCGAAAATACGCTCAAAGTGGAATCCTTAAAGCAAATTTTAGACCAAAGCACAAAAACAAAGCAAAAAGGCTATGAGCTAAACTTCACAGGCAAGGCAATGGCAAATGCCATTTATTCCACGCCTTGTGATAAAGAGCTAAAGTTAGAAAGAGAGCAAAGCAGTGATATAAACACACAAAATGTGATTATACGAGGCGATAATTTAGACGCGTTGAAATTGCTAAAAAGTGCGTATTATGAGAAAATAAAAGTCATTTACATTGACCCACCTTATAACACAAAAAACGATAATTTCCTTTACCCCGATGATTTTAGGAGAGATTTTAAAGAGATTTTACAAGAAACAGGGCTTTTAAACATAGATGAAAATGGCAATGAAGTTGAGAGTGAGGAGCTAAAGTTTTTTAGAAACATTACAGGCAGCCGTAGCCATAGTGGGTGGCTTAGCTTTATGCTTCCGCGCCTTAAACTTGCACGAGATTTACTTAGAGAGGACGGCGTGATATTTATTAGCATAGATGATAACGAACAAGCAAATCTTAAATTGCTTTGCGATGAAATTTTTGGGGAGGAGAATTTTGTAAGTTGTATTATTTGGCAAAAGAAAAAAGGAGGTAGTCAAGATTCTCAATATCTAGCAAAAGAACACGAATATATTTTATGTTACGCAAAACAAGAATGGCAAATTAATGATGAGAGAGAAAAAAGCAATAAAAAAGATTTTAATAAAATCATCAATAATAGAAAAGCAAAAATCTTGAAACTAGAAAAGTGGGGTATTGGTGCTTTAAGAACTGATGCCCCGAGCCTTTATTATGCGATAAAAGACCCAAATGGCAATGATTTTTATCCACTTGCTCCAAATGGCGAAGAAGGACGATGGCGAAAAAAGCCAGAAAATTTAGATGAAAATCATATTTTTTGGCAAGAAAATTCTAAAGGCAGACTGACGCCTTATGAAGTGATTTATTTTGATGAAGTTAAAGACAACAAAAAGACTATAAAAACTCGCACAATTTTCACAGAATTTGGCACAACGACAGACGCTACAAAGGAAATTTTATCAATTTTTAATGCCAAAAAGGTTTTTGATACGCCTAAACCAGTGAGTTTAATCAAACGCATTTTGCAAATCTCCACAAAAGCCCTAGCTTGTCATTCTGAGGGAAGCGAAGCGACCGAAGAATCTCGCAATGCAAAATCTCGCAAAGATTCCACAAAAAGAGATATTTCGCTTGTTTCACAAGCTCAATATGACAAAGAAAGCGCACAAGAGACAACGCCTGATATTGTGCTAGATTTTTTCGCTGGAAGTGGCACGACTGCCCACGCAGTAATGGAGTTAAATAAAGAGGACGGAGGGAATCGCAAATTTATCCTAGTGCAGCTTGATGAGGAAATTATAGAATCTAAAAGTAAAACCGCCTATGATTTTTGCAAAAATGAGCTAAAAAGCAAGAATCCTGTGATAAGTGATATTACCATTGAGCGTGTCCGCCGCGCCGCGCAAAAGCTACATTCCACTTGTCATTCTGAGGGCGACAAGCCCGAAGAATCTCACAATGCAAAATCTCGCAAAGATTCCACAAAAAGAGATATTTCGCTTGTTTCACAAGCTCAATATGACAAAGAAAGCGCACAAGAGACAACGCCTACACGAGAGATGTCATTTGATTTTAAAGTTTTTAGCTTAGTCAATAAACCCGAAATCTTAGATGAAAAAGGCAAACTAAAGCTTATAACTCACGCCAATTTAAGCCCATTAGAATTAGCGATAAATTTAAGTTTGCACGATAGCAAAAGGCTAGATGAAAAGCTAGAATCCATAGTAGAAAACGCGCTTTATAAGATTGATGAGAGCTTTTATCTCGTGGCTTTAGATAAACAAGCCCTAGAAATCTTGCAAAAAAGTAAAAATGAGCTTTGCTTCATTAGCGGCTATGCAGATTTTAGCTTGGAGGATTATTTGAATCTAGAAAGCTTTTTAAAAGAGCGATTAAAGGTGATTTACTAAGGATAGAACAAATCTATCAAAAGATTTAGGGATTCTTGTAAGATACTTTTAAAAGCGTTTAGACATTTGGGGACTTTTATCCCAAGCCCTTGACAAACCCAATTATCAAGTTTTATAATTCCGCAATTTTGTTGTGGATTTAAAGGAGAGAGTATGAAAAAATCAATTACAATCATCGGCGGTAGCATTGCTGGGCTAAGTGCGGCTTTGTTTTTTGCAGCAGCGAAAAATAATGAACTTGACTTTGACATCGTAGTTTTTGATGATAAAAAGGCAGATTTGAACGCAGCGGCAATTTATAATGTGCCATTTTTCCCTAAAGGCGCGAAAGCAGAGGAGATTTACACACATATTAAAGCCCAAATCGCTCCTATGCTTGCTGTGCGCTATATTGATTCAAGCGTTGTGGAAATTAGTGGGCAAAAAGGCAATTTTATCACAAAAGATAATGCAGGGAATGAGGTAAAATCAGATTATATTATCGTAGCCACAGGTGCTTCAAAGTGCGATATTAAGGGTTTAGAGGGATTTGTCAAGCCACATACTCTTATGCCAAAACCAAACAAAATCCGCCTTGAGACAAAAGAGCGACAAATGGTGAAAGAGGGGATTTATGCAGCGGGGCTTGTGAGCGGCGTTACAACTATGGTCGCTTGTGCTATGGGTAGTGCCAATGAGGCGGCGTGCGCGATTTTAAGCGACATCAAAGGCACTCTTAGCGTGTATCACGACACGCCAACAAGCAGGGCATAATCTTTTGCATTCTTATTGATTGCATTCCATACTCCAAAGGAGCGAATGCGAGATTTATATAAAATGCGTAAAAGTGGGCTTCCTTAAAAACCTCTAAAAACCCTATCACAAAGGCAAATTTTGCAATTTTTCCAATAAGTCGCTCAATTTTACCTTTGCAAGATAGGATTCTAAAGCAATTTGTGCTTCCTCAAAAGAAGAATCTAAGATAAGATGGATATTTTTACCCAGAGGGCAAAGCCCACTAGCATTAGCGTGAAACTTAAAAAGCTTATTTTTACCATCAATCCCTTTGCCACTCATAGATTGCACGGCATTAAAAATATCTAAAAGGCTTATGTCTTGCGGATTTTTGCTTAGCACACTCCCCCCACTGCCTCTTGCTACACTCACAAGCCCTGCGGTTTTAAGTTGAGAGAGGATATTGCGGATAATCACGCTATTAACACCCACAGAATCCGCCAAAGCCTCGCTTGTCATTTTTTTGCAATGTGCTTTGTTAGCATTGATATTCATCACAGAATCCTCATTGAAAAACTCCAAACATAAACAGATATGGATAGCGATACTAAAGCGTGAGGGGATTTGCATTTTACTCCTTTGGTTAGTTTGCACCATTATAGCATAAGCTTGTAATGCTTTACATTACAACTAAACTGCGTTACAATCCCAAACTTTATATTGTAATATATTTTATTACAATTAGCCAAAAATGATTCTATGGGCTTTGGGATAAAAGAGTTTATTGACTAGATATGAGACTATAAATTTTCTTAATAACTGGAGGGCAAATTTTAGCCAAAATATTTGCAAAGAGTTAGTTCATAAATTTTTTAATAGTGAGGTTTTTTTGACAGATTCTCACAAAATATCTCATCATTCATTTTTAGTTAGTGCATTTTTACCACAAACCCCTATTTATTACAATGATATTCCAAATAATCTCGCACATAATAAATTACTCTTTTTTCCTTCATTGTGGGATTTATTGCTTAGGGATAAAAGCATTCTTAATAGCACAATTGATGAGCTTTTAAGGCTAACGAATTTAGGTACAACTTCTACCTTTCCTAGAATCACAACAGCAGATATAGATCTTTCCTCTTTTATTCTTCCAAAAGATAGTGTCGTCTATGCAGATGTCTTTTTAGCCAATAGAGACCCTTTAATTTTTGACAATCCATTTATAGATAAATCCTTTTAGAAAACATAAGCAACATTTTCAATTTGGGCGAGGTGTTCATAGCTGTATGGGGCAGAATTTTGTAAAGCTTGAAGCCCAAATCGTAAGGGAATAAACTTGATAAAACAAGTTTTGTGGGATAATGGGATTATCTTACACAGACCCCAAAATATCCCTATTACTAGATTTTAAGGAGTTATAATGAATTGCATTCTTTTGTTGATTTTACTTGCTGTATTTGTCGTGCCTAGCTCAATTTCTGGCACAGCCATAGCCTTGCCCTATATTGCACAATCTCTTGGAAGTGAATCTTTGCTTTTACAATGGGTTGTCAATAGCTTCAATCTCTGCTTTGCGTGCTTCACGCTCATCTGGGGCACACTAAGCGATAAATTAGGTGCGAAAAACTGCCTTATTACAGGAGTAGGAATCTATCTGCTAGGCTCAATACTCTCATTCCTTGCTCCTAGCTTATTTTGGCTAGATATTGGCAGGGCTTGTGCTGGGATTGGCGGAGCGAGTATTTTTGCCTGTGGCAGCGCGATTTTAATCCGCGACTTTGAAGATGAAAAACGCATTAAAACCTTTGCGTTTTTTGGCACAACTGCAGGGCTTGGCATTACTTTAGGACCCACAATTAGCGGATTCCTCATTGATATTTTTGCATGGAGGGCGATATTTGCCTTTCATTTTCTCACGCTTTTGTGTGTTTTACTCCTCTCTCCTGTGTTGCCACAAGATTCACAAAAGCAACGCACAAGCTTTGATACACTTGGTGCAATTCTTTTTATTGCCTTTATGTCAAGCTTTATGTTTTTCATCACGCAAATCCACGCTTTTAAAGAACCTCAAACGCTTGGAATCTTAGCCTTTTGTGTGTTAAGTGGGATAGCTTTTTTAATAAGGGAGAGAAATTTACACTATAAAAACATTGCACCAAATCCCACATCAAATCTAAGTATTCCTCAACCCCTCTTAGACTTTGAAGTGCTTAAAAATACGCAATTTTTGGGCTTTAGTCTTGTAACAGTTATTGCTGGATTTAGCTTTGTCGTGCTACTGACTTATTTTCCTACTTTTCTCTCCATAAGCTTTGGGCTTTCTGCTTCTATTTCTGGGCTTTTTATGCTCTCCCTCACTACGCCTATGCTCTTTTGCCCCATTCTTGCAGGGAGAACGCTAAATAAAGGGGTTAATTCTAAATCTCTAGCTATTGCAATGTCTTTAATGATGAGTTTAGGAATCTTTGTGCTTTTACTTATCTTGCATACTCTAAGTGGTGCTATGCTACAAATCATAACACTTTTAATGCTTTTTATCATCGGCTGTGGTATGGGGCTACACGCTGGGGCGATTGATGGATTAGCTCTTGGGAGTATAGAATCTACTAAAAGTGGCTTAGGTGCGGGAGTGCTTAATTCCTTGCGTTTAGGAAGTGAAGCAGTGGGAGTAAGCCTCTATGGTGCGCTTATGGTGGTGTTTATCACTGCAAGCCTTTCTCATTCTGTGGATTCTGTGGATAATGGAGATTCTTTATACCCTCTTGTGGAGAGTATCGCAAGTGGAAATCTTGGTTTGATTGAAAATTCGCAGATTTTAGCAAATGCCTCCTCTATCTATCTGCAATCTTTTTCTTATACATTAGGAATCTTAGGAGCTTTGAGTTTTGCTTTAACTCTAGGCGTTTGGAGATTACTTAAGAGGAGACAAGAAGCGGTGTAGGCGATTTAGCAACGCTCCGCGTAAAATGGCAAAGTGCGCTCTCAATGCGATTTTTAAAGAGGGCAGACACTTTAACACAAGCAAGGCAAGTATGAAAAAATGGATTGAGGAATTAGGAGCGTAGCCTCTGCATTTATAAGTCCTAACGCATAGCTTTGATGTGCGGTAAGGTAGATTTGTTTTAAGCTTTCTTGCATAAGTTGTTAAGTGGAAGTTTGGTATAATCTTGCATTTTATGTAGAGCAAAGGAATGCAATGGCAAGAAATGAAGTGGAAACAGATTCTTGGGTAAGAGATTTGTTAAAAGAGGCACAAATACCCTTTAAAGAACAAAAAGGTGGCACTGAGGAGCTAGATAATGCTTTTAAACTGCTTCTAAAGCCCTTAATGGCAATGCAGGGTATCCAGATTTTTGCTCAGTAGTAAAAGATTTTGTATTTGTCTTTGAAAACAAAGCGGATATAAACAAACATTGTAAATTAGATTCTAAAGATTGCATTGATTTAGAAAATAAGGACTCGGTTCAGGGTTATGCTGTTAATGGTGCAATTCATTATGGTAAGCATTTAGCAAAGCACACAAATTTTAAGAAAATCATCGCCATAGCTGTAAGTGGGAATGAAAAGCGGCATAAAATTACACCTTATTTCATTAATGAAAAAGGTTTTGTAACAAAAGATTTAAAAGAGTTAGAAGATTTTATCGTTTTTAATGAAGACAATATCGAGGAATATTACACAAAAGAGATTTTAAAAGAGCAGACCGATAGGGAAAAAACCACACAAGAAATCATTAAAGACGCTGCGACTTTACACGAAGATTTGCGAAATTATGGCTCACTCACAGACCAATCTAAACCTTTAATTGTTTCAGGCATACTTCTAGCTTTAGAAGAGATAAAGCACAAAAATTTTGATATAGAGCGATTAAATGGTGATAGAAACAAAACTGATGGGCAAAAAATATATGAAGCTATTGGCGATAACTTAAAACGCGCAAATGTCCGCCCAGAAGTAAAAAAAGACAAGCTTTTATCGCAGTTTTCACTTATTAAAGACACACTAAAGATTAATGAAACAAATAGCAAGTTAGGCAAAACACCCTTAAAGCATTACACAGAGTTTCTCCATAAGCATATTTATCAAAATATCAAATATACACAAACAAGCGAAGATATTTTAGGCAGATTTTATAGTGAATTTATGAGTTATTCAGGTGGTGATGGGCAAACTCTAGGTATTGTGCTAACCCCTAAGCATATTTGCGAACTCTTTTGTGATTTGGCAGATTTAAAGCCCGATGATATTGTATTTGACCCTTGCTGTGGCACGGCTGGATTTTTAATCGCTGCTATGCACAATATGCTTTCGAAGGTTACAGATAGCACACAAAGACAACAGATTAAAGAAAATCAACTCTTTGGCATAGAAGACCAAAGCTATATGTTTTCTATCGCTACAACAAATATGATTTTACGCGGAGATGGCAAGAGTAATTTAGACAATAAAGATTTTCTAAAACAAAATCCCGCTGAATTGCAAAAAGAAATATCCGCAACGATTGGAATGATGAATCCACCTTATTCACAAGGAAGTAAGGCAAATCCAAATTTGTATGAAATCGCATTTTGTGAGCAGCTTTTAGATTCTCTAGTGAAAAAGGCAAAAGGTATTGTCATAATTCCCCAAAGTGCGGTTACAGGAAAGAGTAAAGAGGAAAAAGCCATTAAGGCAAATATCTTAAAGAAACATACTTTAGAAGGTGTTATAACATTAAATAAAAATACCTTTTATAATGTAGGGACAAACCCTTGCATAGCAATTTTTACTGCTGGGATTCCACATTCTAAAGATAAAATTTGCAAATTTATAAATTTTGAAAATGATGGTTTTGAAGTGCAAAAGCATAAGGGCTTAGTGGAGACAATCCACGCAAAAGATAAAAAGGCACATTTGCTTAAAGTCTGGCGAGATGAAATGGAAGCAGAATCTAAATTTTGTGTTAAAACAACCATAGAGGCAGAAGATGAGTGGTTACATAGTTTTTATTATTTTAATGATGAGATTCCAAAATACGAAGACTTTGATAAGACAATGGCGGATTATCTTACCTTTGAATTTAATATGATAACGCACGGCAGGGGATACTTGTTTGGGCTAAATGATGAGAAGTTGCAAGATGGGGAGTAAAACAATGAATGAGAGTTTAGAATCTATAAAATGGGGGGAGTTTAAACTCTCTTTATTTTTGAAAAACTATCACGGAAAAAGACTTGTTGAAAGAGATAGAAAACAAGGTAAAACTCCTTTACTTACAGCAGGAGAGGCAAATAATGGTGTCGCTTCATTTATTGGCAACGAGTCTATGCAAAAATATAAGGATTTTATTTCTATTGATATGTTTGGTAATGCTTTTTATCATCCCTATAAAGCCACAGGAGATGATAATATTTATTTTTTTGTTAATGAGAAATTATCATTTTATGTGAAACTCTTTTTTGTTTCTTGTATCAATAAACAAAAAAGTAAATTTTCGTATGGAAAACAATTTAGACAGCAAAATGCAGATTCTTTAAAAATTATACTCCCTTTAGATTCCAACAATCAACCAAATTATGCTTTTATGGAATCTTTCATGCGTGAGCTAGAGAAAAAACATTTAGAAAAAATCATAGCTTATTATCAAAACAAACTTGCAGAGTCTATCGGGGGGGGGGGGTAATATCCTTTGATTATAAAGAATATAAGGGCTTTAGTGCTAATCCTAAATCCCTGTTAAATGAGGATTTGAGTCATAAAAACAATAGGTTAAGTTTAAAATCTGTGCAGTGGCGAGAATTTGTTGTGGGGGAGAATTTTACAATAACGAATTCAAAACCTTATCATAAAAATAATTTGAAATTAGGAAAGGGAAAAATTCCCTATATCACAAGAACTTCTTTTAGTAATGGTTTAGAGGATATTGTAGAAAATGAAAATTTCTCTCTAAATCCAAAAGACACGATTAGTTTAGGTGCAGAAAATGCAGATTTTTTCTATCAAGGTATAGAATACATTACAGGCAATAAAATGTATTATCTTGGTAATGAAAGAATTAACAGATATATAGGGTTATTTATCACACAAACCTTGCGAAAGAGTATTGAAAATTGTGGTTTTGGATACGGGAAAGGCTTAACGGGAACGAGATTGCACAATAGAAAAGTCTTACTACCCATAGATTCTAATGGCAATCCACATTGGGAATTTATGGAATCTTTTATGCGTGAGTTAGAATCTAAACATCTTAAAGCTATCCTTGCCTACTATCAACAAAAGCAAGTAAGATAAATTTTGTATCCCCCATATTCTTTCAAGCTCCCCTTGACAAACACTTAGTGGTATGCTTTATAATTATGCAATCTCATTGTAGATTCTAAAAAAGGAGAGAATATGAAACCAACCTTTAGCCCAAGAAGCACACCCGCACCACGCACCAATCGCGATATTTTCACGCGCGATTTGGCAGGGGAGCTTATAGATATGAATGACCCCGAGTTTGAGAAAATTAAAGCAGTGATTTTAGAGACAACTACGCTTACAAGTGAGCTAAATAGCGCACACCATAGCCCAGAGAGAGCGCGGGAGATTTTCTCTCAAATCATCGGGCAGGAGGTAGATTCTAGCACTTGGATTATTCCGCCTTTTTATGTGGATTATGGCAAAAATATCAAGGTGGGCAAAAATTTCTTTATGAATCAATGCTGCACCTTTATGGATAGGGGTGGAATCACAATCGGCGATGATGTCTTTATCGCGCCAAAGTGCAATCTCACAACGATTAACCACGACTTTGACCCCCTATAATCGCCAAGCGACTTTTTGTAAGCCCATAACAATCGGCAATCGCGTGTGGGTAGGCATAGGCGTAACGATTTGCCCGGGTGTGAGTATCGGGGATAATAGCATAATCGCCGCTGGAAGTGTCGTAACCAAAGATGTCCCGCCTAATGTCATTGTCGGGGGCAACCCCGCAAAAGTGCTAAAAACACTAGAGGGCTATGAGGAATAAGCGAAAATAACAAGTTAAATAGTTTATCTTTGAAATAGCCCTACTGCAACATATAAGGTATCATAGCTTTATATCTATTAATGTTATCGCTTAGTGAAGAAGTGCAAAGGGAAAAAGTATTTAGAGAAAACATAAAAAATTATACTAAAGATTATGATTTTAAAGAAATAATCACAAAACAGCACTTAGAAACTAATATCAAAAACGCTAAAGAAATTAATAGCCAAAATAAAAAACAAAGACAAACCCCTTATACAGAAGTGGTGGATTTGGTAGAGAGATTGCAGGAGTTGGTAGGGGATAAGAATAGTTAAGCTTATCTTGGTGGATAGGAGGAGAAAATGATTAAGAAATTTTTAAAGATAAACTATGGTTCTTATCAAGATTTTTCTTGGGATAATTCGGTGAAGGAATTTCAAAAAATAAATATTTTTTATGGGCGTAATTATTCGGGTAAAACGACTTTATCAAGGATTCTAAGAAGTTTTGAGGTTAAAAATTTACATGATGATTATAAGGACTCCACCTTTGAAATTGAAATTAATAAGAGTGAAAACCCTTTTTTAACTAAGGGTAATATCAAAGATAATGATCTAATAATTAGGGTATATAACAAAGATTTTGTAAAAGATAATCTAGGATTCTTAATTGATGATAAAGTAGGAGATATTAAAGCTTTTGCTTCTGTTGTTATAGGTGAGGAAAACAATAAAATTCAAGCCAACATACAAAAATTACAAGACAAACTTGGAAGTGAGCAAGATGATAAAGAACATAATATTTTTGTTAGTGGTTTATGTAAGGAGTTGGAGGATTTAAATAAGGAAAAAGATGATATCAAAGATAAAATTAAAGAAAAAAGTCAAGATAAAAAACTTAAGAATAAGGCAAAGCAAATAAAGGCAGATTCGAACTTTGTAGCACAAGGGATTAATTATGATATTAGAAGTATTAAAGATGATATAGAAAAAATAGCAAATTCAAATTTCATTCTTGAATCTTGCAAAAAACAAGCTAAAGAAGCCTTAATTGGCGATGAGATAAAGAAACCTTTAGATTTTGAAATATCTTTTAATATCAATTTTTCAGAGTTTATTAACAAAGGTAGAAAATTAATAGAAACCAAAATTACACCAAAACAAAATATAGAAAATCAACTTAGAAGTTGGCTTGATGAGGGTTTGAAGTTACACGAACATGAAAAAGATACGCAACAATGCAAATTTTGTAATAATACTCTTACTCAAGAGAGAATCCAATGGCTTTTAGAAAATATTAGAGATGATAAGACAGATTCCATAAAATCTGAAATAAACACATATTTTAAAGAAATAAAAGACATGGAAGAAGATTTTAAAAAAGTCTTAGAAAAAGTGCAAAAAATTCAATCCCAAAATTTTTATAAAAATTTACAAGAGGATTTTAATAAGTATAAAGATGGGTTAGAATTAGTAATAGGGCGTTGTAATCATAGCCTTTGCCAACTAAAACAAAATTTAGAGGATAAGGCAAGAGATATTTATAATCCAAACATTAATTTTTGCGAGGCAACAGATTATTCCCAAGAGATTCAACAAATTTTAGATTCTATCAAGCATTTGTGTAACCAAAACAACGAACGAACAAAAACTTTAGAACATGACAAACAAAAGGCTAGAGAAGCACTAAGATTAGATGAAATAGAAAAATTTATACAAAGTATAGACTATTTTAAAATGCAAGAGGAAATTAATGAGCTAAAAAACGCTTTAGAACATAAAAACGAAGAGATAGAAGTTAAAAAACAAGAGATAGCAACAATAAGAAATAAAATTCAAGAACTACAAAATTCTTTGAACGATGAAAGGGCTGGGGCAAACAAAGCAAATGAATATCTTAAATCTTTTTTTGGAAATAATCAGCTTGAATTCAAAATTATTCCAGATAAAAAGGGCGAATTTAAAATTTATAGAAACAAGCAGGAGGCTAAAAACTTAAGTGAGGGGGAATGTAGTCTTTTGGCTTTTTGCTATTTTGTGGCTAAATTACAAGATAAAGATACCCAAGATAAACAACCTATCATTTGGATAGATGACCCTATTAGCAGTTTGGATAGTAACCATATCTTTTTTATTTTTTCTTTGATTGAAAATCAAATCGCAAAACCAAAAAATTATACCCAGCTTTTTATCTCTACGCACAATTTGGACTTTTTAAAGTATTTAAAACAATTAAGGGGTTTTTCAAATAGAGAAATAAATAAAGCACCAATGTTTTTAATAGAGAAGCAACAATCAAGCGTAATCAAAGAATTACCACTTCATATAAAAAAATATGTTACAGAATTCAACTATCTTTTTGAAAAAATTTTAGAATGTGCCGAATTTAAGGCAGTTAGTGATATTACATTGGATACCTATTACAATGTTGCTAATAATATTAGAAAGTTTTTAGATTATTATTTATTTTTTAAATATCCAAGCAATGAAAATTTGATGAAAAAGTATGAATATTTTTTTAAGGATTCCCAAAAAGCTAGTTTTACAAATAGAATCATTAATGAATTTTCCCATTTAGAAGAAACCACCATTAGAGCTACAATACCCATAGATTTGCCAGAGATACAAAAGGTTGCTAAAATGGTTATTGAATGTTTAAAAAATGATAAAGAACAATTTAAAGCATTTTTAGAAAGTATAGGTAAAGGTGAGGATATAAATAATGACAAATAAATTCTTAAATCTCTAGTAAGCTTGGGAAGTTAAACGCTTGGGAAACATTACAATTTTTTAAATGTATGAATAAAATAGCATTCAATAAAATGAAAGATTTAAAAATGGTAGATACCCAATCATTGATTAAACAAAAGACTTATAGCAGATATTCTAATGATAAAATCTGCTACTATATTGAAAAATCTGTTATTGGTTTTGGAAGGCATATAAGATGTTTTTAAGTTTGTAGATTGATTTATGCTAGAGCTAATGGCGTTAAAATTCTAAGCCCTATGAATAAATTTAATGAAAAATTATTTTATATTTTACTTGCTGTTACCATTTGCAGATGAGGGATATTCAAGGGATTTGCTAGGATTTGGGCAGAATCTATAGAGTATTTTAAGGATTCTTTAGCAGATTGTGGGAATTTAAGCTTGTAGAGGAATAGCTTGGTGGGGTAAATAAATATCAAAAATTAAGGATAATATAATGAAAATGAATAGGTTGGCAAATTTACATAAAAGTATGAAAGCACAAGGATTACTATACGATTTTTGATTATACTCATAATAAGATTGAGCTTTCTATCCTATTCGATATAGGAACAAATCTTTTTAAACTATTGCTTACAAAAAAATATTCATCTCTAACTTTATTGTTAGAGATTCATCAAGGTTTTATTTTAAATACATCTTTATATTCCTATTAGATATGCTGTCCTTAATAAGAATATAAAGTTTAAAAATCTTTGTATTGAACTAGCTAATAGACAAGATACAACCAATACTTAGCAAGTCCTTGTCAAAGTCTCTCCAAAGAGTTTTTAAGTTCTAGTAGAAACATTTTAATTCAAAAGAGGAACTTTCCATGAATATACAAAGATCAACCAATCAATAAAATAGTATTATTTGGTCAAGGATGGGCAATATAGAAGATATTTTAAGATAATTTATGGTAACTAAAAATAAGTTAGAGGGTAAAATCTTAAGATTTTACAAAGATTTGAGTGGGTTTATAAAATAAAACTATTTTTAAGGATCTTTGACTTCTTTTAGGGTAAGGAGAAAAATGAACGATTATACTTTTACAAAATATAAAGACAAGGATAAGGTAGATTTTGAGGTTTTGATTGATGAGTGGCTTATAAATACTTCAGCAAATCACGCTATGCTATCTCTTGTTAATGATTTTGAGAGTAATCAATGGAGGAGCAAGAAATTTAGGAATTTTATTATAAATAATCTAAAAGAAGTTGCCTTAAATAAAAAAGAGAGAGATGCGTTGAGTGGAAATGAAGGCGATATATTAGAAAGAGCTATTTCTAAAATGCACATTGATAACTTAGGAGGTGAAATTGGAGAAGTTTTTTTATATGGTATTATGAAAAACTATTACAATGCTTTACCAGTTGTTCCAAAAATATTCTACAAACAAAACCCTAATGATAACGCAAAAGGTGCAGATAGTGTTCATATAACCTTAGAAGAAAATGCTTATCATATATGGCTTGGAGAATCAAAGATCTATAGCGATATAACTCGCGCCATTAGTGAGGTAGTGGAGTCTGTATATGAACTTTTGGCAACCGATAAATTAAAAAAGGAGAAGTCTTTAATAACAAATTTAAATGATATTGATGGTTATTTAAGTGATTCTAATAATTTACATAAAACTTCAATAACAGAGTTAAAAAATATACTCAATGACAGAACTTCACTAGATGAGATGAAAAAAATCTTGCATATACCTATTTCTATTATTTATGAGTGTGATATTACAAAACAACATTTACAAAATTATCCAGTTTGTCTTGATAATAATTATAAAAATTTAATTATTGAACTCCATAGGAATCAATGCAGTAAATTATCGCAAAAGATTATTAGCAAACTTAATGATATACCTTTGATTGAATATATTAAATTTCATATTATGGTTTTTCCAATTCCCAATAAAAAAGAATTAGTAGCGCAAATCAATAAAATTTTTGAGGCACATAGACAATGATGACTAACGAACAAATTTTTGATGAATGCAAAAGAATCTACACACTTGAGGACAAAGAAAAAGCCAATGAGCTTTTTAGATTGCTTGATAAAATTGGTGATAAACAAGCTTATCCCCATGTATTAAACCACTTAATTAGAGAGGTTGGAATATATCCTTATATCAATCAAGATACAGCCATATTTTCAGATAGGCTCGTGTGCGAATGTTTTAAAGCAGATGTAGGAGAGAATGAACCAAAGATACTACATAGAGAGCAATCAAGGATTTTAAAACGATTATTGGAGGGAGAAAATCTAATTCTTTCAGCTCCTACAAGTTTTGGAAAAAGCTTTATTATTGATGCACTCATCGCCATTAAAAAACCAAGCAATATTTTAATTATCGTTCCAACTATTTCGCTTATGGACGAAGCAAGAAGAAGATTAACGCTAAAATTTGGCGGTGAGTATCATATTATTACAACTAGCGGTTCTCAACTAAAAGATAAAAATATATTTATTTTCCCGCAGGAAAGGGCTTTAGAATATTTTGAGAATCTTAGAGAAAAAAGCTTAGATTTATTTATAGTAGATGAGTTTTATAAAATGTCTAATAAAGACAGAAGAACGCATATACTTCACAATATTGTTAATAAGTTTAAAAATATTGCCAAACAAAAATATTATATATGCCCTAATGCAGACGACATAGAAGATAAGTCTAAAAATAAAATTTTTCTAGCAGGTTTAAAGAAAGAAATTTTGACAATCACAACAGTGGCTCTCAATAAATTTGACTTAAGCAAAGAGACAGGGAGCAAGGAATTAAAAATTCAAAATCTTTTAAAAAATGAAATTGGCAAAAGTTTGATTTATGTTAGCACAAAACCTAATTCTAAAAAATTATGTAAAATTTTATTAAAATTTATTAAAGCAGGCAATGAGGAACTTAATTCGTTTTCTCAATGGCTGCAAAAATACTATGCCAGAGAATGGGATTTTGCAACAAATATAAAAAATGGTATAGGGCAACATAATTCCGCAATTCATAGATATATACAACAATTACAAGTTAAATTATTTTCTGAAAACCCTAGTATGAATATTATGGTAAGCACTACTTCTTTAATTGAAGGGGTAAATACTGCAGCAAGAAATATTATTATATGGAATAATCAAGTTGCTAATGATTCTTTGAATAGCTTTACTTATAAAAATATAATTGGTAGAGGCGGAAGAATGTTTAAGTATTTTGTAGGAAATATTTATTTGTTGGATAATGAAAATAAAATAGAAGAAAAAGAAGTTGAAAAAATTGATATTAATCCTGATGAAGAGTTTTTATATAGAAATGATTTAGAAAATCCTGATTTAGAAAGTAAAAAATTAATTGAACAGAAGCTATTCAGTCTCATAAAAGATAAACAAAAATTTCAAAAATTAATAAGCTATATAAAAAATTACAAAATAATAATGAATATTGAAAATGTCCTGCAAATCATAGAAAGTGTCAATGAAATTATGAAGAGCATTAAACATCTTAACAATGATAATCCAGATTCTTGGGGATTGTTAGAGGTAAAATCTGTTGGAAATATTTTTTCTAACAATGATAAGAAGCTAGATAGAGCATATAAAAATATTAAAGTATTTGCAAAATATAATTGGAATGGCACTTCTACATTATTGAATAATAGCACTATTAACATAGATGATTATTTTAATATTGAAAAAATCATTGTTTTTGATATCGCTAGTTTTTTTAATGATATTAATGAAATACAGCAAATTCTCTATCCTGATAAGCACATTAATATTTCTCCCTTTGTAAGCAAACTTTCTAACGCATTTCTTCCCTCTGTTGTCTATACCTTAGAAGAATTCGGTTTGCCAAGAATGTTATCAAAGAAACTGCACAAATATAACTTTATTAACTTTGAAAATAATGATTTAAAAATTGATGAAGCTTTAGAAAAATTTAAAGAATCTAATGTTGAAGAAATAATAAACTTATTTAAAAAATATAAAGATTTCGATGGTTTTGATGAGTATATATTAAAATATTTTTATAATGGATTAGGAAAATGATGAATAATATTCCGCAAAGGTTGGGAAACTAAAATACTTAAGTTCAATAGTCGAAGTCATTTCAAGAGGCAATCTTTGCAAATGCTAGAATGTGCTAAATCTAACAATTCATAGAGATTTAAGTTAAGGAAATATTAAAGAGCAAAAGAAAATAATTACCAAAGAAGTTAGATTCATAAGATATAGAATCCTCTACAAAAACGCATTTGCAAAAATATCTTCTATTCAGCCAAGATTAATGCAATGAGTTGCTATAATGAATATAAAGTTATTCCGTTATAAAAGGATTATGATGAAAAGCTTTGCCATACTTTTATGTGCCATTACCTTTTTCTCCCTTTGTATTTGTGCGCCCTTCTCTACTCCACTTAAGATTGAAAATATTAATCTCACAAAGACTACACAAGTCCCCCAAAAACTTGCCAATAAGCCAAAAGATAGACCCATTGCTTTTGTAAGTAAGCCCAATGCGCTGACACAATGCCTCACACCTGTCTTTACACAATATGAAAGCTATGTGGGTGTAAGCCATTGTGAAGAAGCACAAGATGCTCGTTATGATGTCTTTAGCCGCATATCGTGGAAACTTCTCGATGGTTGGGTATGCTTGAGTGCAAAAAATGAAGAATATGTGCAAGGTGAAAGACTCATCTTAAGACCTTGTGTTATAAATGACAAAACACAAAGTTTCATCATTAAAGACAATATGCTCTATACCCCTAATTTGAACTTTGTGCTTCAAATTAGCAATGGTTTTCTCACTTTGCAAAAAAACCAATCTAAGCACACACAGTCTAATCTCACTCTCTATAATATGCAAGAATGGCTTGGGACTATAGCCACCCCTTCTCCTCTAATGCAAAAGGGCTTTATTGCGTGGAAATTTATCACTCCTCAAAGCTTTGATTTGTATTATTTGCGCAATAATGAATCAATTAGAAATGAGCCTCAAGAACTTTATTTCAACCTTGAAAATGGCATTATCGCACAATATAATCCAATAAATGCAAAGATGTTTTGTCTCACCTCAAAACAGAATACAAAGCAAGATTGGAATTGGACTAGTTGGGAGGAATGTTTGCCACAAAATTTACAAGAGATTAAAACAAAGTCATCTAAGCTAAACGCGCAAAATTGGAATCTTTTTATATTTGCAGATAATGATAGCGCGATGCTAAAAGATTATTTGGGTAATTTTTTGCGTGTTACTAAATATGGCTTAAATTGGGGTGTTCCCTACACTGCTAAGGCAAACTTTATGGCTAAAGATATAAGTGAGGGACAAACTTCCTATTTTCAATTTAACCATGATATGCAGGATTGGGAGAGGTTTAAAAATGCAAATCTTTCAGATTCTCTACCTTTTTGCCCCGCAAATGGCTCCAATCCAAAGAATATAAAAGCTACCATGCAATTACCACCTAGCTTTGTTTTAACTCAAGAGTGGAAAAAGCGACTATGGCAGATTGCCACAACAACTGACGGCATTGCAGATAGAGCTGGAGATTGTGGCGTGTGTTTATTGCATAGCTACCAAATGATTGCTGAAATGAACGAATACACAGCAACCCCACTAGAATCTGGCGGATATTTCTTTGATACGGCTTTTGGACGCAATCCTTTCATTTCTTTTCGTTCGCGCTATCCAATGCTTGCGGCTTCGCTTGAGCAATACCGCGCTTCTAATGCCCCGCCGGGTTTATCTCGCTCTGCAATGTTTGAATACGCAGCGCAAATGTATAGATCGGTTGCCCTAAGCCTTTTTCCAGGGCATTTCTGGCATTCTTCAGAATTTGCCACAAATGATGTTAGTATCAGAAGTGCGCTAAGAGATTTGTTTCAGCAACCTGCTGGGACTTTATGGATAGTGCAGATGTATTATATGGCTCATGATGGGAGCTATAACGCGCACGGAATGCCTGTTCTAAGGACAAGCGATGGAGTCCAATTTATCCAAACCAACTTAATCAATATGAGCTATGAAAGCTATGAGCGGGTATTATCAAACTCTCTTGCTCATAATCTAAGAGAAGCATACAATATTGTTACGCGCTATGGCACAATAAACTTACGTATGTTTTATTCTTTGCGTTTGCGCGAGATTTATCCTAATCCAGTGAGCGCATTTGTATCGAGCAACAATTGCAGTGGCGAAGGAGAGGATAGGAGAGGCAGCCGCAATATGCCCATTAGCAGCCTTGTCAATCAATGCGCAAGTGGGAGATGCGTATTGCAATAACTTTTTGATAAATATGACGTTAAGACATACAAAATAGAAATGGAGATCTATGGGAACTGAAACTTTTATTTCTCTTAGTTTTTATATGATTATAACTGCCTCTACGCCGGGACCAAACAATATTCTTGCCCTTAATAGCGTAGTAAATTATAGTTATGCGCAGAGCAAAAGGCTTATTCTAGGTATTTATGCAAGATTTGCCTCTATAATGATTCTATGTGGATTTGGTGCACATTTTCTCATCGAGTTTTTGCCAAATACGTTAGGAATCTTGAAAATTCTAGGTGCAGGATATTATATTTTACCTCTCCTATAAAGTCGCAAAATCAAAACCATAAGGGTTAGAGAGTGAGAATAACAATCTAGGATTTTTTAATACCTTTTTATTACAATTTGTCAATGTAAAAATTATTCTTTACACAATTACTATACATATTTCTTTTGTGCAGCCTTATTATCAAAGCCTTTTTTACACGAGCGCTTTTATCACTTATTCTATCATCATAGGCTATTTGGGGATATTTTTGTGTATAGTAGTATGGATCGCGCTTAAAGGCTTTTTGATGAAGCATTACAAAATCGCAAACCTCACAATGGCAATCTTACTTGCATTAAGCGCAGTTCAGATTCTTATAGGGCAATAAAAACATCATGGAATCTAACTTTTATTTTAAGGGGCAAAAATGGAAACCACCGCTTTTAAATGGTGGTAAGGCTTTTGGAAGTTCGGGTGGGAGGCTTAGTGAAACCTTACATAATACCGCAAAGCAGACTTTGGAATTATTAGGCTTTGAAGTTTTGCAAACCCATATTGATAAGGGTTATAATACACAACAAGAAGTGCAAAAGTGGCTAAGAAGCAAGGCGATTATTTATCAAATGCCAGGATGGTGGATGGGAGAGCCTTGGATTGTGAAAAAATACATCGATGAAGTCTTCACTGCGGGGGTGGGGAAGTTTTTTACAGGCGATGGACGCCATAGGGATAATCCAGCACTAGGCTATGGCACAGGCGGATTTTTAAAAAATAAGAACTATATTTGGCTTACTTGGAATGCCCCTTTAGAGGCTTTCACAGAGCCTAATGAGTTTTTGAGGGTGTGGGCGTAGATGCTGTGTATTGGCATTTACACAAAGCACATCAATTTATGGGAATGCACGCATTGCCAACATCTGCAATGATGTAATCAAAAATCTGCAAGTAGAGCGATATATTAAAGACTATGAAGCACATTTAAAGCAAGTATTTGGATAATTGATTCTGCACGGCTTTTATATGCGCTTTTAAACACAACCCCCCCCTTAAACCTCTTTTGTAGAGTGAATTAAAGGCAATATGATGGCTGGTTTGGTATAATTTGCGATAAATCACTCTTAGGCGTTTTGATGATAACAAAAGAAAATCTAGCAGAAGTTTTGCAGTCTCTAGGCTTTATACATAAAGACCAAATCTATACTAAAAGCTTTGATAAAGACATCTTGCAGGTGAATTTTAAGACCAGAGAACTCATCTACCCAAAACAGATTTTAATCCACGACAAAACCACCTCAAATTTCTCTCACCCTGAAAATTTTGTCGTCTTTGAATGCGTGCATAGGCTTTTGCAAAAAGGCTATAAAGCAAGACATCTAGAGCTAGAGCCGCGTTGGAATCTAGGCAGAGACAAAAAGGGCGGTAAGGCTGATATTTTGGTGCGAGACAATGAGAATAAGCCCTATCTACTCATAGAGTGCAAGACCACATATTCTAAAAATAGTGAGTTTGAAAAGGAATGGAGCAGAATGCAAGAAAATGGCGGACAGCTTTTTTCCTACTTGCAACAAGAAAAAGGGGTAAAATATCTCTGTCTTTATACGAGCGATTTTGAGTATGCGAACAATACAGAATCTAAAAGCGTCAAATATAAAAATTACATTATCCAATCGTATGACAATGAAGAATATCTAAGCGAAAAAGAGCTTGAGAAATCCTACAAGAATGCAAATAATAACACCGAACTTTTTTCTGTTTGGAAAGAAAGCTATGAATCCCACTCTTTTGAATCTGGTATTTTTGAAGATAATATAAATGCCTACAAGATTTTAGAATCAGTCCCCACTTTTGCAAACCTAAAAGAGCTAAAAGAAAGCGGTAAATATCACGAATTTGCTAAAATCTTACGCAAACACAACATTTCAGGCAAAGAAAATGCCTTTGATAAACTTGTAAATATTTTTCTCTGCAAAATCTATGATGAAAGTTTTAATAAAAATAATCTAAAATTTGGCTATTTCGGCGTTATGGCAGACACTTATGCAAACATGCAAGATAGATTAATGTTTCTTTATAAAGAAGCGATGAGAGAGTTTTTAGGCGAAGAAATTACCTTTGTTTCAAATGAGGATATAGAAAAAGACTTCAAAGAGCTAAAGCAAAAAACACTCAAAGAGGCAATGAAAGAGCATATTAAAAAGCTCAAATTTTATTCCAATAACGACTTTGCATTCCTAGAAGTGCATAATAAAGAGTTGTTTTTAAAAAATGCCCTTGTGTTAAAAGAAGTAGTTGGGCTTTTTTCTCCTTATAAGCTTACGCAAAATTCCACTAACCAATTTCTAGGTAATCTTTTTGAGCTATTTTTACAAAAAGGAATGAAGCAAGATGAGGGGCAGTTTTTCACCCCTATTCAAATTTGTGAATTTATTATGTATTCCCTGCCACTAGATTCTATGCTAGAGAAAAGCTCTAAGCCCTTAAGGGTGATTGATTACGCCTGTGGAGCTGGACATTTTCTAAACACTTATGCCAATGAGCTTAAGCGATATATTCCACAAGAGGATTTAAAAGAATATTACAAAAATATTTATGGCATAGAAAAAGAATACCGCTTAAGCAAGGTTTCTAAAGTCTCAAGTGCAATGTATGGACAAAATGAGATTAATATCCTTTATGCAGATTCTCTTTCAAGCTATGAGTTAGCAAACCCCAAAAGCAACAAGGACGAAAAAGCAAAATTACAAATAGAAAATCACAGCTTTGATTTACTCATCGCCAATCCTCCCTATTCCGTCAAAGGTTTCTTAGAAACCTTAAGCACAAAGTCTAAAAAAGAATATAGCCTTTTTGGTAGTGATATAAATATGCAATCCAATAATGCCATAGAATGCTTTTTTTGTGAGAGGGCAAAGCAGATTCTAAAAGACAACGCAAAAGCGGCTATCATTCTACCTAGCTCTATTTTAAATAAAGATTCTATTTACAAAAGCACGAGAGAAATTTTATTGCAAAACTTTGATTTTATCGCTATTGTAGAGTTAGGAAACCAGACTTTTGGGGCGACAGGCACAAATACGATATATTTTATTCCTAAGCAAAAAAGAAACCACAAAGCCACAAGATGATAGGAATATATCACGCATTTATAGCCATATCAAAGACAGACTAGAAGAAGAGAATCTCAAAGATGATGAAAAAAATTTCAAGCAAAATTATCTAAGCCATTATTGTGATTTTAGGGGCTTTTCTAAAAAGGCTTATGAGGATTTTCTGAGTGGTATTTTAGATTCTAACCTTTTAGATTCTGTTGTATTTAAAGACTATTTAAATGCTTTCAAACAAACAAGCGAATATAAAAAGCTCCTAGAATCTAAAGCTTACAAAGATTCTAAACACAAGCAAGAATTAGAAAACAAAGCTTTTTTAGATTATGCATTAAATATAGAAAAAGATAAATTGCTTTATTTTTCACTAAGCCTAAATCAAAAAGTGTTAATCATCAAATCCCCAAGTGATAATAAAGAGCAAAAGAAATTTTTAGGCTATGAATGGAGTAATAGAAAGGGTGATGAAGGGCTAAAAGAGCTAAACTCCCCCTATCTTAGCCCACTTTTTGAAAGGGATAATGTAGAGAACAAAAATAAGCTAAATTTCCTTATCAAACAGGCTTTCTTAGGGTATTCTAGCGATTATGCTATCCCAAAAGAGCTAGAATCTTACGCTTCATACGCAAAGCTCATAGATATGATAGACTTTGAAAAAGTAGAATTTAATAAGGCAATAAGTCTAAGTCCAGATTCTAAAAGCGGAGTAAATGGTGAATCTTTGTGGGGAAATTGTAAGTATGAGTTGGTGAGGTTGGGAGAGATTATTTCAGAATTGCAAACTGCCAAGCGACCAGAAGGTGGAGTTGGAAACTATACAGATGGTGCTTTGAGTTTGGGTGGAGAACACATAAATAACACAAGCGGATATATTAAATTAGATTCTCCAAAATATGTGCCTATGGATTTTTACAAACAATTTGAATCACAAGACAAAGGCATAGTTAAGAAAAACGATATTTTAATCTGTAAAGATGGGGCTTTGAGCGGTAAAGTTGCATTAGTAAGAGATGAGTTTTTAAATCAAAGTGTTATGATAAATGAGCATATTTTTTTAGTGCGTTGTAATGAGAGTGAAGTAAAACAAAAATATTTATTCTTTATACTTCATTCAGGTGTAGGGCAAAGTCTTTTGAAATCAAGCGTTACAGGTTCGGCACAAGGTGGAATTAATCAAACAAATTTAAAAAACCTAAAAATCCCCCTCCCACCCCTAGAAATCCAAAAGCAAATCGTGAGCGAATGCGAAAAGGTAGAGGAGCAATACAATACCATAAGAATGAGTATAGAGGAATACCAAAAACTCATTAAAGCCATTTTAATCAAATGTGGAATCTGTGAGTTGCAAAATACAGAATTTGCCAATAATGAGCTAGATTCTCAAAATATTGATGAAGCTATAAGTTTAATCCTAAAAGAACTTGAAAATTTAGAATCCAAGCTTGATTTTGAATTGTTACAAAATTTGAATGAGGAAACTGCAAATAAAGAATCTTTAGCACTTGATATACAAGAATTGCAAAATATCTTAGAATCCCTACCCACACCACCACCACGAGGTTGGGAGAGGGTAAAATTAGGAGAAATTGCAGATATTTCTAGAGGAGCATCTCCTCGCCCAATTTCTCAATTTTTGACTGATAAAGAAGGTGGGGTAAGTTGGATTAAGATAGGAGATGTTGCTCAAGGATTAAAATACATCACGCAAACTAAAGAAAAAATAACACAAGAAGGAGCAAATAAGTCCAAAAGGGTAAAAATGGGTGATTTCATACTTTCAAACTCTATGAGTGTAGGACGCCCTTATATTTGCAAGATTGATGGTTGTATTCACGATGGTTGGTTGCTTTTATCAAATATTTCACAAAATATAGATAAGGAATTTTTATATTATGCCTTGATAAGTGATGATACGCAAAAACAGATTCAGCAAAAAGCATTGGGTAGTTTGGTTGAGAATTTAAACATAGACAGGGTTAAGCAAGTTAAAATCCCCCTCCTGCCCCTAAAAATCCAAAAGCAAATTATCTCCGCACTTGAAAGTATAGAATCCAAAATTACAGAGATTGATTCTAAGCTTGGAAACCTAGAGAAACAAAAAGCTTTAATCCTTGCAAATAGCCTGAGCCATAAGAGAGAGAGAGAGAGAGACGAGGACGAGCTTAAATTAATCTTAACTCAAATTGCTCTTTTGGAGTGGCAAAAAGAGTTTTGGCAAAAGGCGTTTAAGCAAGTCCTCTCTAAGACTCTATTAACTAAACCCCTTGAGGTAAAAGAAAATCCAATCCAAAATTTAAAAAATCTTTTAAATACACTTCCGATTCCACCAAAAGAGGGCTGGGAGAGAGCAAGACTAAATGACAAAACAAAATTTAGTTTAAGCATTGGTAAAAGGGTGCTTGATAGCGAGCTAAAGGAGCAGGGGGGAATCCCTGTTTATAGTGCAAATGTGAAAAAACCATTTGGATTTATAGATAGGGAGATTTTAAGCAATTATGAAAAAGATAGCGTATTATGGGGGATTGATGGTGATTGGGTGGTGGGTTTTGTGCCTAAAAATACACCCTTTTATCCCACTGACCATTGTGGAGTTTTACGCGTAAATGAAGGAAAGGCTAGACTTATTGCTTATATTTTGGAATATGAGGGGATACAAGCAGGATTTTCTAGGAATTTAAGAGCCTCTATCCAAAGAATCGCTACCCTAAAAATCATATTCCCACCCCTAAAAGCCCAAGAGCAAATCGCTCAAGCACTTGAAAATATAGAATCCAAAATTACAGAGATTGATTCTAAGCTTGGAAACCTAGAGAAACAAAAAGCTTTAATCCTTGAAAATAGCTTAAGCAACAAGCAAGATGAGGTTAAGCTTTAATAAGGGTAAAAGATTTTTAGTAATCTTTTAAGAATCTTATGCGGTGTAGCTTCATTTACAGCATCAAATAAAATGCTATTGCTACTTTAAATCTAGCCAAAAACAAGACTCTTATAATAGAAAAATTAGGGAATAAAGACTGCAATTTAATCTCAAAAAACTTGAAAATAGAGGAAAAGACTTTAGTTTATTTTGTAGAAATGGCTTAGAATGGCTTTACCTAAAACAAAGTAGATAAAATCCTTAGAGAACTTAAGGGAGAAGGTAATTGCAAAATAAACTTTATGGAAAATGTGCCATAGCCAAAAATTTAACTAATGATTTAGGATTTTAGAAACTCAATTTCAAAGAGCAAGAGGGGGCATAAAAAAGGTGGAGAAAATAATAAAGGCTAGCTAAATAGGCTCTAGTGGGTAGAGAGTGTCGATAAGCTTTTATAAATCTCTGCTACTTTAAATAATAGAAAGTGTAAAATCCCCTATTACGCATTCTATATCCCCTCTTTTAGAATATTCAAAACAAGAGGTTTCTTAAAAGCTATATAAATGCCAATATGTATTAAACTAGATAGATTTTTAAAAGAGATTAAATGCAAATCTTTTAGCCCCTCTTAAAGCCTATTTTATCCTCTTTGTAGAGTGCGTTAAAGGCAATATGAGGGCTAGTTTGGTATAATGCACCTAGATTTTGCAGACCTAAACACTCCAGCTTTTATTTGTTGTGCATGTTATTTGTTTGTGTGCTTGGGGGTAAAAGGGATAAAGGGGGAGAGTGAAAGTTTATATCCTTTTAATTTTTTGTTTTGGTTAATGCCTTTAGTGCACCCTCTCAAGAGATTCCATCCATTACACAAGAGGCAAAGGAACTTTTTACAATAGAATTAGTGCGTATGCAAAACACGCAGGGGAGGTTTTATAATATCCATATTGCTATTCCAAAGCGTAAAGCGGATAAAAAGAGTGCGTTACGGTTAATGTGCGTCCCCCCCCCCCCCTTTTTTTTTCTTTGCTGCTTAATGGAATAGCTATAAAAGAATCCTCCCAAACTTTAAAGCATTGCCTATTGTCGTAGCAATAGCGTAGCCTATTAGCCTATGATAGGGCATTATGAACTTATGATTATATGCCTTCTTTAAGGATTGTAAGATAAATGTTTTAGATTTTCTTACGCAAGTTATGTAACCCTTTTTATAAGTTACTTGGTAAGCCTCATAAACATTGGGCTTAAGCAGATAGTGCTTTGGTGTGCCTCAAAAGAGTTTTGGCATTGTTTTGGAGGGATTTTTGTGCCATGCACGCTTTTGCATAAGCCACAGAGCCTTTACACATTGTGTTTGTGCTTCACTCTTTGCTTGGTGGGAATGCTATCTTTACGCTTGAAACTAAGGGATTATCTAATTTTTTATCCTTATTCTCTTATCTTTGCATTGGGTAGTTTGGAGATTCTAGCAAAGCAAAAGCGTTGAGGCTAGAATCTCATACAAGACTTGCAAACCAATGCACCTAGTCTTAAGAGTATTGTATTTATAGCGGATAAATCATAGTAGCTCTGCCCTCTACAAAGCGAGTTAGAATCCTTGATGAGGTAAGAGCCTATGTTTAAGCAGAGCATAAAAGCTTAAGAGGGGTAAAGAGGGCTTAGGGGCGTAACTTTATCTTATTTTAGGGATTTTACAAATACATAGCTCATCTTTTGAAAATTCATTTTTTTCTCATAAAAGCGGTGTGCCTCCTCTCTTTTGAGGTTAGAGCTTAATTCTATTTGTGAGTAACCCTCTTTCTTTGCCATTTCTTCTATTTCTTGTAAGAATCTCTGCCCCAAGCCTTGCCCCCTTAAATGTGGAGCGATGATGAAATCACAGATATATAGGCATTTTTCCCTGTATAAGACAAAAAATGGCATTACCCCACAAAGCCCGATGATGTTTTGTGATTTATGATAGGAGGCAAAGAGGCGATATTGCATATTTTCTTGCTGATATGCTACTTTGGTTGTAAATTCCTCTAGGCTTAAATAAGGACGCAATTCTTGCATTAAGTTATAGGCATTTTGTATTTCCTTGGGAGTGATTAGCTCTTGCATAAATATCCTTATGGTTTAGGTAAAGTATTTTATCAAAACAAATGCTTTAGATTCTAAATAATCTTATCCCAAACTCTATTAAATTGTGAATTCCTCTAATGGGGGATTTATCTTTATGGGGGTTTTTAAGTTAGACTATAAGTTTGCCTCAAAGAATGATTTTAATCGTTGGTAAATTTTCTCATTTCTTGCTTCTATATCTTCTTTTAGCCAATCATTTTTAGGGCATTTTGCCAAATCTTGAACCTCTAAAAATTGTGATTTTGCATACTCTGCCTTTTTTCTAGTGAAATATTCATTTCCTGCTTGAATATTTTGCTTTTTTTCAAGTAGTGTTTTGTTACCTATGTATTCCAAAAACTTTTCAGCATCTTTTTCATTCCAGCCTTTATAGTTTGCCTCTGCCCATTTTTTGGGAAAAATATGTTCAATTTCGCCTTTAATAACACTATGATTTTTCTTGTTGGAGTTCCATTCCCATTCTTGATTTTCATTATAAAGCAATGTATGAATTGCCAAAATATATCTTATGTGTTTAGGTAAAGCTTTAACACAAAAATTTGTAAAATAATCTATCTTTGGCATAACTAATTCTGGAATATTAAGAGAGGGTGTAAAAATCTTTTATTGTCTTTCATGGATAAGTATGTTTGCGTTCATAAATCCCCAAAATAGTCCTGAAGTACCACCTTTACTATAAATAAGCCCAAGTGCACAATAGCTCACAAGTTGTGGAAATACGCTATCAAAAATATTCATTTCATACCCATTATTTTTCTTAGGCTTATATTCATAAAAGCACATACTTACCACCATTTGCCAAAGCTTATTTTGGTAAGTGTTTAAAATATCAAAGTATTTTTGTGCTTGGAGTGAAAAATAATCTTTAGGATTGCACCAAAATTCTGCTAATTCTTGTATGAATGCAAAAGTCTGATTTTTCTTGAGTAAATCCTCATTAGCAGCAAAATTTGCTTTTTTATTTTTGGAGTTAGCCTTGTCTTTTTTGGTAAAAAAATCTAAAGTGCTAGGGATTACAGTGTCTCTTTGGTTGTTTAAAGCTCTTATAATATGCTCATATTGTGTAAATAAAAAACCAATATTCTCTTTATTTAAATATTGCGAGTTAGTAATTTTCTCTTCTAGCTTTTTCCATTGCGTTGCAAATTCTTTTCTTTCTTGCTCATTCTTTTTGCTTGCGAAAATGAGTCCCTTAAAGATGTCAGATACACTTAAGGAAATGCCACGATTATTTAAGGTGTTAAAGATTCTTAGAGCATTTTCTTCTCCATCACATTCAATAGGTAAAACAATGCAAGCATTCAATAGGGTAAGGCAAAAGTTAAACCAATCCGCTGGAAATTCTTTTGCTAACTCATCAATTTTCTTTATAAAAAAGAGGTAATTTTTCTCATAATTTGAAGGAGATTTTCTTATAATGTCGTCTATTTATTCTTTTTCAAATTTATAATCATCACTTAAAATTTGTTCTAAAAGATTTGTCTGAATCAATAGCTACTTCACTTTGTAAATGAGGCTTTTTAAAATTTATTTCCCCATCAAGTTGATTTTTATCCCAAAGGCAAGAAGATAATTTACTAATGAGTTCGGAAATATTTTTATTTTGTTGATTGATGGCTTTTTCATACAGGGCACGAATTAAAAGGCTTAATGTTGTCGTTCTTTGCTGTCCATCTATGATATTTTGTTGATTGTTTTCTTTATAAATGATAATAGAGCCTAAAATACTCATCATTTTCTAAAGAATTTCCGTTTTCGTTAGGCTCACTATTAAAGAAGTCCAAAATATCTGCCCATAGTTGCTCATATTCATCCTCTCCCCAAATATAAGTTCTCTGATACATTGGGATTAAAAATTTATTTTTAGATAAATACTCCAATACACTTTTACGCTCTGTTTTCATTTCTGCCATTGTAACTCTCCTTATTCTTTTATATTATAGTTAAAAATTTTAAGCAATCAATGTATTTTATCTCGCTAGAATCTGTATAAAAGTATCAAACACTCAAAAAAATATTTTAAAAGAGAATATAAATGCCCTGTAGCCGCCTTGAGCAAAAAATGATAGAAATTACTGATAAAAAAGGCTTGAAGCTCGCTCTCTTTTCTGCCTCTACGATGACAATCTTAGGGGCAGCTCTCATTACTCCCGCACTTCCTGCCATTGCAAAAGACTTTAGCAATACACCGCATATTGAGATTTTAAGCGGGTTGATGCTTACAATTCCTGCATTATTTGTAATGATTTTCTCTCCCATTGCGGGTGTTTTAATGGATAAATACACGAAGCTTAGATTCCTTTATCCTGCGATGATTGTTTGGGTTGTAGCGGGTATGAGCGGGGCATTGTGCGAGAGTATTTATACACTCATTGCCACACGTTGTGTGCTAGGGATTGCGGGGGCATTTGTGAGTGTAGGTGTGAATGCTTTGCTTGGTGATTATTACGCGCTTGGTGCTGGTAGGCGAGAGAGGGCTTTGAGTATGCAAGGCTTTGTGATGAGTGCAGGCGGGGCTATTCTCACAATGCTTAGCGGATATTTGACAAACTATGCGTGGCAGTATGCGTTTTTAGTCTATGGTAGCGGGATTATCATTATTGCTTTGTGCGTGATATTTTTGTTTGAACCTCGCACAAAAAAGACAAAAGAAACAATTACCAAAGATTCTACAAATAATAAAGCCAAAACCTCTTACAAAGCCCTTTTTCCTGTGTATTTCATAGGGTTTTTTATAATGGTAGCTTATTATCTAGCAGGGATTGAATTTCCCCATTATATTGGAGATGTGCTAGGCTTAGAGCCTAAATACATAGGACTTGCGATGGCTTTACCAACTTTGAGCTTTGGGATTTTTTCATTCTTTTATAAAAATATTGCGAAATTTTTAAGCATTAAGTTGATTTATATTGTGGCTTTATGTATAGAATCCCTAGCGTTTTTTCTTGTATTTTTAGTGCAAGATTTTTATGTAACCGCATTTAGCTTATTTTGCTTTGGAATTGTTGGCGGTTTGATTGTAACAAACAACTCTAATTATCTTTTTGCGCTCTCACTCTCTACCAATCGCGCAAAACTCTATGCGATTTTGGCAAGCTGCACCTTTTTTGGGCAATTTATTACGCCACTGCTTGCCACTCCTATAAGCCTAAGTATCGGTTTGCAAAATACCTGTTTGTTGTGGGCTGTGATGATTTTTGTCGTAGCTTTAGGCTTTTGTGCCTTAAAATTTGAGGCATAAAAATATTTTAAAAATCTCTTGATAGACATTAAGTATAAAGATTTATAATTACATATAATCTAAAGGCAATACAAGAAAAATAAATACAAGCATCAATAGGGGAAATACAATGACTTACACAATTTTAGAAGCAGAGCATAAGAGTGGCATTCCCTCCCGCAAGATTCGTTTCTGGCTAGATAAGGGTCTTTTTCCGCAGATTTATAAGAATAAAAATGGTGTGCGACTCTTTAGCGCAAAAGATATTGATTGGCTTTGTTGGATTAACCTTTATCGTGAGCTTGGAATGAGCATCAAGGAGCTTAAATATTATAAAGATCTTTGTGATAAGGGTGATGAAACTTTACAAGAAAGACTTAAGATTATTCAAGAACAAAAGAAAAAGAATCTTGCACAACTTACAAAGGCGCAAGAAAATATATTAATGCTTGAATATAAAGAGGATCTTTATACAAAGCTTATTGAAAATGGAACGGATTATAGGCATTCTAGCTTTGATGAATGCAAAATCGCAATGAAGAAAAAGATAAATTTAGCAGCTTTTAAAACTGAAACTAAGTAGCGCACTAAAACCAAAATCAATACGCTCAAATTTAGCATTAAGGGTTTTATGTTCTCTCTTGCAAATCGCCGTTATACAGGAGCAAAAACAAAGCTTTTAGATTCTATTGATAAGAGTATTTTAAAGAATTTTGATTATAGGAATAAAAGCAATCTTAGCTTTTTTGATGTGTTTGCTGGCACGGGTGTGGTGAGTGAGTATTTTGCCAAGAAACCGCAATTTAGCCATTGTGTAATGAATGACTTTTTGCATTCAAATTTTGTGATTTATCAAGGATTTTTCGCTCAAGTTAGATACGATAAGGAGAAGTTAGAAGCCTTAAAGCAAGAGTTTGCCACTTTGGATTCCAAAAAATTACTAGAGAATTACTACTCAAAGCACTTTGGGGGTAAATTCTTTAGCCAAGGCGATAGCAAGATTATAGGCTTTATTCGTGATAGACTAGACAATCTTTTAGAGACAAAAGCGATAAACAAACAGGAGTTTTACATACTTTTAAGTTCCTTACTTTATAGCACAGATAGAATCGCAAATACGGTGGGACATTATGATGCCTATCGCAAAAAGATAGTATTACAAGATAGATTTCACTTTGAGCTTATTTCACCTTTGCAAACATACTCAAGAATTGAGATTTACAAAGAAGATTCTAATGCTTTAGTGCAATATTTTGTGAAGCAAAAAAGATATATTGATATAGCCTTTATTGACCCGCCCTATAATTCTAGGCAATATAGCAGATTCTACCATTTGCTAGAAAATTTAGCCCAAAATAAAAAGCCAGAGCTTTATGGAGTAGCATTAAAGCCAAAGCCTGAAAATTTAAGCAAATATTGTAAAGCAGAAGCAAAAGAAGCATTTAGAGATTTAATAGAGTCCTTAGCAAAAATATCTAAAATACTTGTGGTGACTTATAATAATACTTATAGTGCAAATGCAAGAAGCAATGCAAGATTAAGCAGTGCAGAGATAATAAATATTTTAAAGAGTGTAGGAGAATTAAAGATTTTTGAATATGATTTCAAAGCCTTCAGCAGCGGTAAAAGCAATTTAAGCAATTACAAAGAAAGGGTATTTATATGTCAAGTGTAAATCCTGTAAATCCCCATTCCTTTATCGCAAGTCCGCTTAATTATATCGGTGGCAAATATAAACTTCTTTCGCAAATTTTTCCTCTTTTCCCAAAAGATATAAATCTTGCTTTAGATCTATTTTGTGGTGGGGCAAATGTAGGCGTGAATTTTGATGCCAAAAAGATTATTTTAAACGATTCTTTAATAGAGCTCACACAATTTTACCAAGCCCTGCAAAATGAAAAATTACAAAACATTTTTGAGAATATTTGGCATATTATTGATTCCTTTAACTTATCAAATTCAGCAAAATATGGCTATGAGTTCTATCAATGCAATAGTGCAAAAGGTTTATCAAGTTATAATAAAGAACATTTTTTAGCCCTAAGAAATCATTATAATCAAACAAAAAATCCACTTGATTTGTTTGTTTTAATTATTTTTTCCTTTAATAATCAAATCAGATTTAATAGCAAAAGAAAATTTAATCTACCTTGTGGAAAACGAGATTTTAACAAAAATATGCAAGAAAAATTAAGGCAATTTACTATTAATTTACAAAGCAAAAATATTCAAATTTTAAATGTGGATTTCAGAAAGTTTCCCTTAGATATTTTGGATTCCAAAAGCTTTGTTTATATTGACCCACCTTATTTTTTAGCTACTGCTCCTTACAATGAAAACAATGCTTGGGGATTGCAAGACGAATTAGATTTATTAGAGTTTTTAAATATTTTAGATTCTAAAAAGATTCGTTTCGCTCTCTCAAATACAATTTTTCACAAAGGCAAAGAGCATACAATTTTACAAAATTGGTTAGAAAAAAATAAGCAATTAAAGATACATTTTTTGGATTTTTCCTATAAAAATTGCAATTATCAAACCAAACGAGCGGATTCTGTAGAAGTGCTAATTGCAAACTATTAAGGCAAAGCAATGAGATATGATTATTTTGGCAACACGAGTTTAAGGGTAAAGAATTTACTTTATAATTTTGAAAGTCAATTACTTTTATTTGAAGATCTTTTTAAGAATACAGATGAAACTGATGTTTGGGCTAATGATTCGGAATTACAACTACGATATTTGGAACTTTTAGAGCAACATAATCTTTTAGAATCTAAAAATAAAACCACGCATCTAGGCACTAAAGATGCAAGGGTAAAGTCTGCTCCTCTAGAGGATTACAATCTTATTAAACGCAAAGACAAACAACTAACAAAGCAAGGCTATGAACTCTTAAATCTTATCAAAAATCAAAGCTATAAAATCAATAATGAATTTTTGCAAATTGATTTAATTTCTTTATTCTTTCTTAAAGCAACACTTAATTTTTCAAAAAGTGATAATTTATTGCAAAAATATTTAGAAATTTTTAAACCATTTAATGGAAATTTAGATATTGAGATTTTTACACTTTTGCCACTTGTGAATAACTTTAAAAACACACAAGATTTCATACAAACTTTACAGAATAAAACAACTATACAAACTTTACTTTTACAAGATTCCGCTTACAAGCAAAATTTGCAAATATTTCTAAATGATTTAGAAAACAATGCTTTGAGAGTTGATTATTTCAAAACAGCAAAGGGTGAAAAAACAGCTTTAAGTATTGTTAAAACATTACAAGAAGTATTTTTACCTTTTAAGGACTCTAAAAACACACAAGATTTAGAAAAATTATTCAACCCAAATGAATATGAAGATTTTAAGAAACTTTATTTGCCTTATCTTACTAAGCAGAATAAAAAAGCAGATAAAATTAAAGATTTAACAAAGTTTTGTGAAGGAAGTTTAGAGGAATTTGGCAAGAGATTTTTTAAATTTATTTTTGAAGCGAGAATATGGGCAAATTTACATGATTATTTGGATTTGAATCGCAGATATTTAAATCTTACAGGTATTTTTGAATTTGATAAAGACAAAGTGAGTGTTAATACAATTTTTGCAATCATCTTAAAACATTCAAAACATAATGAAATTTTAGAAAAAATAGCCAAAAACACAATTTCAGAGAAACTTTTAAGTGAATATTTTAATAACAAAGAATTTGAAAAATATTTTAAAGAATTGGGTATTGCAAATCATCAAGATATTAAGAATTACAAATATAATTTAGACAAAGAGAAGCTTGAAAATCTTTTGCAAACAAGATTTCAAAAAGAGTATATTATTGAAATCTTAAGGCTTTTTGAAAATAGAAAGAACGATAAACTTATATTTGAAAAAACAACCACAGAAGCTACAATTCCTACGATTTTTGAATACATTATTGCTATCGCTTGGTACTATATTGATAACAATAAAATTGAATGCATTTTACAAGCTGGGCTTAGCTTAGATTCTAATCTTTTGCCAAAATCCCACGCGGTAGGAGGAAATGCGGATTTTGTTTATAGCTATAAAAATCATCATTTAATGATAGAGGCAACATTGACAGAAAAGACAAATCAACGCAGGGCAGAAATGGAGAGCGTTTCAAGACATTTAGGAAATCTTTTGTTGAGTTTAGATTCAAATCGGCGATCAAAAAGTTATGGAATTTTTATTGCGCCTTATTTGGATAAAAATGTATTAAATGATTTTAGAAGTCGCCTAAATTGCTATTTTGAGAATGAAAATACATATATTTCAGGAATGAAAATTTTGCCATTAAGCACACAAGATTTAATTAAAATTTTAGAATCTAAATCAAGCTACAACGATCTCTTCCCAACATTCCAAAAACTCCTCGCAAGTAGTGAAACTTGGGGTAGCAAATGGTATCAAACCCAAATAAAAACAATGATAAACAACTTACAATCTTAAAATAATTGCTCTATCTATCTGGTCTTGGGTCAATAATATATAATAAGATAAATCTGCCTACATCCACCCCCCCTCTTTCTACTACAATCTGCTTCATTTTTCATTCTATTTTATTTATTCTATTTGTAAGGCTTTTATACTCTTTAGCTCCTTTGAATTTATCCTTAATATTTTTGCCTCTTTTTTTACTCCCAAATGTCTTTTAATCAAAGCTTTTTACATTGTCTTTTTAAATACTACAAAGCAAAATCATATCATCTCACTTAATAAATAGGCTTTGTCTAATAGCGATTTTATCTATGACAATTATTTGTAGATGCACAAAGATAACAAAAGATGCTTTAGAGAAATGCCCTAAGCTATACTTGTTATAGAATCTACTTAGAATCAAAAAAATATCTATTTTATAAATAAAAGCTTAATAGAATCTTTTAAGATAATAAAATTCAAATAAGCACAAAAGGAGTTCAAATGCAATATTTTATGAAATTAATCTTGGCTAAATCTTTGTTTTGCTTTGTTCTTGTCTCTCATTTATGGGGTGCAGATATCACAGCAAATCCTGCGACAAAGATTCCAGAAGTCGATGAAAGCTCATTGAAACTATGCTTTCGCGTCTTATTTATGGAGCAAAATGTGATGAAATGGCGATGATTTCGCATTTTGACCCTAGTGTGCTTTGGGTATATGATAAAGATAAAATTAATATCAAAAATATCCCAGATAAAATCCGCTATATTCGCTTTGCAGGTAAGATTCTATCAGGTGGTATTTCGAACGGAAATAGCACCTATACAAGCCCTAGTAGAGACTTTTCTTATACACTTAATGGGACAGATTTAGAGATTACAAGTATTTGCGATAAACAGCATCTTACCTTAAACAATTACAACAAAGAAGAAGAGCCCTACAACCTCAAACTTCGCCCAAAACCAGCCAAAGAAGTAGCTATTGTAATCAATGTCGCAAATTCAATGAGAGATTATGTCTTTGCTTTTAAAGAGATTGCTCCATTTGTTGCTAAACATATACTTGAGGAAAACAAGGGCAATTATTCTAAAATCACGCTTGTAACCTTTAGCGATTATGAGGTAAAAGATTATGATGATATGTTTAGTACTAATGAATTTATCGATAATGTCAAAAAATTAAAGGTTACAGATTCCCAAACAAAATTTATAAATTACGCACTAATTGAGGCAATGAGGCATTTTACAAAGGATAATGGTTTGAAAAAAGAAATTTATCTAATTACTGATGGCAATCCAAGCGATATGAGAAGTGCGGAAAAAATGCTCTATCTCACAAAGAATCTTAATCGCAATATCGTGCAAAATAGCGGTGGCTCTAAGAAAAATTGGGTTACAATCCACACTATAGCCTTGAATAAAGATCTTAATGTCCTAAAAGAGCTTACTCTTGCTACAGGTGGGAATTTCTATGAGCCAAATGGATTTTATCAATTTAAAGAAATGATTTTAAAACTAAGTAATGATGGCAAAGATGTAAGTCCTAAAGAAATAGGCAATGAAATTGTGCCTAGTAAAACACATCAAATTTATGACCCTGATAATCCAGACAATCCGCCTAAAAAATAGAATCTTATCGTGCTTACTAATAAACTTGTATATAAAGTAAAGCAGACTAGTCTGCTTATATAATATTTTAAGTTTAGATTTCGGTAAGGATAAAAATGGAATCTAAGTTTTGCATTTTTGATCCCAATTCTAAAATATATCAAATGTAAGTATGTTCACTTTTTTGAAATATTCAAATATTCTAAAGCCTAATTTTGGATTCTTAGAGAAATCAATGATAAGAGTTTACTATTTTTTGAAATTATAAAAATTACACAAAACACAAATTAAAGTGCTATTTTTGGAAAAAGCAAGGGAAAAACTTCTAGTTTTATTAAATTAACTTTACAAAAACTAGCTTATTAGTATATATGATGAGATTTAAACTTTGCTACATAGGCAATCATTCGCCATAACCTAAACCCACATACGCCAATTTGCACTTACTCACTTTAAAGCTAATAAGGTGGCAAGATTTCATCATGGATTGCATAAATACATTTTGGATTTATATTTACACTAACTCAATATTTACAATTTGTTTTTCTATCTCTAGACTTTTATCTAAGCTTTAGATAACTTTTTGAAAGTATCTAAAATCTATCCCCTCTCCTTTGTAGCTTTTAAGGTATTTATTTAACACAACATAACCACCGATTTTATATTCTCAAACCTACCTACTCACATTGCAAAAATATAAGCTCTCATTAATAAAGTGCCTTTGTTCTGTCTCATCATAGGCAATCTTTTCAATTTTTAAGTTTTTGTTTTTAATATCTTTATATTGTGCCTCACCGATTGTCTTACTCATTCTTAGCTCCTTTGTTTATATAAAGTGGAAAAACATAGCTTCCGCTATCCACTAAATGCAAATCAATACTATTTTGGGTGATAAAAATATTGTTTATTTCTTGGAGTTTGCACCCTCTATCGCACACTAAGCCTAGATTTTGCATTAGATTCTCTCCTTGAGATAAAGCGCAAATATATGTCCAGCTCCAGTGTTGCCACCACCCATTAGACTTAAATCTACCAAAGTGTTCGTTAATATCGCATATTGCCAAGTCCAGATTAGTCTTGATTGTCTTGCCACATTTAGCCCTATATTACAAGCCATTCTCATGATTTTTACTCTCTCTTATTGTGAATCTTGCATTAAATGCACTTCTATTAACTGCATTCCTAGTTTGATTAATTGCAAAAACTTTTCTTTGGATTTTACAAAAGGCACTTTTGGGAAGTCAATTTTTAGAAAATCAATATACTTTTCTCTATAGTCATTATGGAATAGCACCGCATAAATATAGCCCAAAATCGCCTCGGGTGTAAAATGCTCTTGGTATTTAGAATCTATAAATTCTCTAAATTTAGGTGTGAAGTTTTCTACCCAATTGTTTTTGCCATTTTGAACCACCACTTTGTTATTTTGAACCTTTAGTAAAATATCTCTCTTAGAATCTTGTGAGATACTTCGGGCTTTACCCTTAGTATGGCAATCCTTAGAATCTTTAGTAGATTCTGTGTTTTTACATAAAGGGGGCTTACTTGCTCCCCTCCTCTGCGATAGAAATTTATATCTACTATTTTATCGCTTATGGCAACTGTATTAAATTCGTTATCACCTATCGCACTTGCTTGACGAGAAGTAAGCAAAGCCATATTCCCAAATCACCTAAAAAATGTCGAAATACATCATAAAGAGGCAAGTTCTTTAAGGATTTCATCAAAATTTCTTTGAAATAAAGTTCGATTTTAAATATTTTTACATTAAAAATAGATGCTTTTAAAATGCTTATCTCACATATCCATTTCTCCTTTTAGTAATTTTAGCAACATTATATCGCGCAAAGATTCTAGGTTTTGAATCTGCTTAGAATTATTGTAGATTTATCCAAATAAATCTTTACAAGATTAAAAACCTTGCAATTCTTTATAACTAGGCTTTAGAATTGGAATCTTTGAAAATTTTGTTGTATTGAGATTCGTTGTAGCTACTCCACCATTCTACATAGCCTATAGTTCATTAAATGATTCTTTCATAAAACAATACAAAAATATCTAAAACATTACTTTGGTAGAATAATGGAATTTATTTGTGAAATTTGCGTATTCAGAGAGACTCTTGCTGCTGAAATACAGCTTACACAAGTGCTTAATGGAGGTAAAGTTTTTGTTGGCTGAAAGGCTAAATCTTTTTGAGTTAATGTATCGGTGGCTTTAGTGATAAATGTGTTATGGTGCATATCAGGGATTTTTATAAAAGGAATCTCGCCATTAAAATATTCTTTTTGGGATTTTGGTAGAGTTTTACCACAAATTATATTCCCATAATCTCCTAATATAGAATCGTTTTTATAAGAGAGGAGGAGAGGAGCTTGAATGTGCAAGTATGGGTTAGTGCTTCGTTGATACGCAAAGTCGCTTTATCCCCATCTCAAACTCCCCCACCCCACCGAGACAATGCTTTTTTGGTTTGCAGGGTGTGTTAGCGATGGCAAAATAGACTTTTAAGTCTTTGTGTGTGCCATTTAAAAAATTATCCCAGCTATTCCATTGCATTTAGCTAGAGTCAATTTGTCTTATAGCTAAATTCATCTTTGCAAGTCGCCAAGTCGTTTGGTTATTCTCTTATCCATAAATAGAAATATCACTAATGTTGTCCTAATGGCTTTGCTCGTATAGCTCACTTTATGCAAACATTTTGCTGCTTCTACAACAAGGGCTAAACATATACCCAAAAGTATGGCTTTAGCATTACAACAAGGGGTTCTACAATGCTTTTGGGAGCGTAACACTGTTGCATCTTTTTGAAATTTAAAATCCATTTAGTATTATAATCCTGCCATTTTGTATTTCTTAAGGGGGAGTAGAAAATTTATTAAAGTGATTGGAATGCTCTTAAAATATCATGTGATTAAATTAAGATTATGCTTGTATAATACGATATGGAAAAAGAAATGACAAAGCCTCCATATTTGCGATTAAATCAAGTATTTTACAAATCAAGCCATAAAATGAACGAATTGCAAGATTGTAGTGTGCATTTAATCATCACTTCTCCGCCCTATTTTAATATCAAAGATTATTCCAAAAATGGCTATCAAACCACGCAACATTCACAATCTAACAAAAAGATTTGGTGGCAATCAACGATTATAAAGATTATATTAATGCCTTACTTCAAGTGTGGAAAGAGTGCTTTAGGGTGCTAAAGCCAAATGGCAAACTTTGTATCAATGTGCCTTTAATACCAATGCTTAAAAAGGATTTAAACACGCATTATAATCGCCATATTTTTGATTTGCAAAGCGATATTCAGCAGAGCATTTTAGAATCTACCCCTTTATTTTTGCTTGATTTATATATTTGGAATCGCACTAATGCAACAAAATCTCTAATATTTGGAAGCTATCCTTATCCAAGTAATTTTTACGCACAAAATACAAGTGAATTTATAAGTGTGTATGTTAAAGATGGCAAACCTAACTAAGATTCCACAAGAGATAAAATAGAAAAGCAAGCTTTTAGTATAATGCCAAAAAAGGAGTAATTAATTAGTGTGGCAAAATAATGATGAAATAAATTTTTTTGAAGGCGCATTGAGGGGTGGCTTTGCTACAGAAAAAGATTTGTTTTATAAAATTAACAATAAATCTCTAGCCTATATTCCAAAAAGTTGCAAAGATAATATTCCTACGCTTCAGTCAAGAGATTCTCTTATTGGTAGTTATACAGAAACTTGGTGTCAAAAATTATTGAAGCCTCTAGCTGATAAATTAGAGTTATTTGCTATAAATGGTGTAATATGCGAGGAATTAGGACTGATAAAGAGTTCGAGGGCAGATTTGGCGTTTTGCTCTACAAATGAAATCAATTAAAAAGCCAGTCAATATTAAGCTAATTTTTGAAACCAAAATGAGTATTGTTAATAATTATAAATTAATAGACAATGCCGTTAAATATGTCGGCGATTATACCATGCATAAGGCTTTGCCCTCATTAACAAGAAGTGATAGTGTATTAAAAGCTATAGGAAAAGCAATCAACATTAGGGTGAGTTCAGAATCTGCGAGAAAACTTCCCATTATTGTACTAGGCAATACACATATAAGCAATAATTATTTAGAAAAAATAGACCATTTGGGACAATATGGAATTTTGCAAAAAATAATTTCTCTCAATCCACATTTAAACTCTAACAAGGAATCTAAACTTAGATATTTTCAAACTCCAAAAGATACAAACGAACTCTATGAGATTTTAACAAAAGTCCCAGAAAGAGACTTTTATTATTTTTCAGCAATGATAGAAAAGCAAGCACTAGGGAAAATCATTAAGCAATCAAGCACTAAAGGCAATGAAATAAAAATTGCTGAAGCATTTTTAGAAAAATTAAAGGCTAATTATGACGCGTAATTCTCAAACATCATCATTTGGAGTAAGTGCTAGAATAGGACATAATTCTAGTAAATTTTATAATTCTAAACTCTATAAAGAGCTTGATATTAAGGCTGATAAAACAGCAAAAGAAAATAATATCGATAAAAATTATTTAGACAAAATTTATTTTCATAGTAGTGAAGCAATGAAAGAGTTGCCAAATAACAGTGTGCATTTAATGATAACTTCCCCTCCTTATAATGTAAGAAAGGATTATGATGATAATCTAAGTTTAAATGAATATCTCAATCTTTTAAGAAATGTTTTTGGTGAAACTCACAGGGTATTAGTTAATGGTGGTAGAGCATGTATAAATATCGCAAATGTAGGTAGAAAGCCTTACATACCACTTACAATGTATGTTAATCAGATAATGCTTGAGTTAGGGTTTTTAATGCGTGGCGAGATTATTTGGAATAAAAGTGCAAGCAGTGGAGTAAGTCTTGCATGGGGAAGCTTTAAAAGTGCGAGCAATCCTGTCTTGCGAGATACGCATGAATATATTTTGATTTTTTCAAAAGGTGATTTTAAGAGAGATAAAAATAATAAACAAGATTCTATTTCTAAAGAAAATTTTATGGAGTGGAGCAAGTCTATTTGGAGCTTTAGCGCAGTAAGCGCAAGAAAGATAGGACACCCTGCACCCTTTCCTTTGGAATTACCAAAAAGATTAATTGAGTTTTATAGCTTTGAAAATGATATTATTTTGGACCCATTTATGGGTAGTGGCACAACTGCATTGGCGGCAATAGAGCTTAATAGACATTTTATAGGTTATGAAATTAATGAGGAATACATAAAACTAGCAAATAGTAAAATCTTAAACAAGCAAAATGTGTTACTTAAGTAATTTGCCAAGAAAAATTTACAAGGTAACACATTATTTATGTGACTTAAGGCTTATATATTCAAATAGACAAAATGTTTATGAGGAGATAACCCCAAACTCAAATACTTATTTGTTTTAAAGCAATGCTGTTTTAAAAAGCACAACACCGCAAAAGCCATTGATAATTGGCAAAATCTCACTTTGACAATTATCAAAGAAGCCAAAATGGTGATTTGACTAATTTAAAGACAAAAATATAGTGCTTGATAATTTTGCGAATATTTTTAGATTCTAATGATGGCAAAGTAAATATAACATTTCTTTGCAAAATAAATGGCTATAATCAAGGCTTAACTTGGCTTGACAAAGCACCTTTCTTGCCTTTTTGCTATTTATCGTGCTTTAATACCTTAAAACTTATCCTTATGAATCTCAACTAAAAACTTCACCCTTTCTGGATCTTGATGATTAAAAAAGAGGCTTGTTTTGCTATCTAAACTAGCGATTGTCTGCATATCATCTTCACTTAGGGCAAAGTCAAATACATTGATATTTTCAATCATTCGCTCTTTGCGTGTGGTTTTTGGAATACAAATAATGCCTCTTTGAATCTGCCATCTTAAAATCACCTGTGCAACACTTTTATTGTATTTTTTGCCAATCTCACCAAGAGTAGGATTGCTAAACATATTGTTTCGTCCCTCGCCAAAAGGTGCCCAAGATTCCATAGCGACATTATATTCTTGCAAGACTTTTTGTGCCTCAAACTGCGCATGGAGAGGATTGCACTCTATTTGATTAAGGGTGGGTTTGATTTCATTGTTTAGGCAAAAATCCACGATTCTATCAGGATAAAAGTTACTCACACCAATAGCCTTAAATCTACCCTCTTTATAAAATCTACTAAGCGCCCTCCATGCCCCATAAGTATCATTATAAGGTTGATGAAGAAGCATTAAATCTACATAATCAAGCCCGAGTTTGCGTAAAGATTCCTCACATGCTTTAAGTGCTTTGTCTTCAGGGTAATTATTAATCCATAGCTTTGTGGTGATGAAAAGCTCTTCACGTTTTAACCCACCTTGCAAGGCGGTTTTTATCGCCGCACCCACACCCTCTTCATTAAAATATGCTTGGGCAGTATCAATGCTTCTATATCCCACAGAAATTGCATCCTCTACGCACCTTTGTGTTTCTTTTGCTTCTATTTGATACACCCCATAGCCTAAAATTGGCATTTTCACGCCATTATTTAAAGTGATAAATTCCATTGTGTCTCCTTTATTTTGTGAAATTTGTGTTTGGGATTCTACATTTTTTGCACCTTGATTTTGCGCTCCATTTGTAGAATCCTTAGAATCTGTTTTAGAATCACACGCACTTAAGGCAAAGCTGCTTAAACTTGCTACACTTGCCATTGTGCCAAATTTTACGCTTGTTTTTAGAAACTCTCTACGCGCTAAAGATTCTGTGGATTTTTGCTTCTTTTGCATTGCAGCTCCTTGAAAAATAAAATCCATTTGGCATTATAAATCCTGCCACCTAGTGTTTGTCAAGGTGGATTTAGGAATTTCAAGGATTTTTAGATTCTGTGGAATCTGGCTTTACAAAAACCCCCTTAGGCTAATGCCCTTAAAGTCTCACTTTTTTACCAAATACCTATAAGGTTTCTATAATTTCAAATCGTCTTTGTAGCATTTCTAAAATATTTTCTTCTTTGAAATATACTTGTATTTTTTCATCTTTATAAAATTTGTCATATATTTCAATAATTTCTCTAATATCAGTTTTGTCTAAAAATCCTTCTTTTTCTAGTCGTGCAATAATATCAATTACTTTTGGTAGCATTGTGCCACTTGTTATAGAAATACGCTCAATTAAGAAAAAACATTGTGCCTTTGAGGGATGTTTTATTTTAGTTCCATAAAAATGCTTCATTGCTTCAATAATGCCAAATATTTTATTATCAAAACGTACAGAATTTAAATAAACTTCTAATTGTTGTTCTTTGGCTAGAAATTTATTGAGCCAACAATAGCTTAAACAAATTTCAGCAAGTTTTCTTAGCTATATTTTTTTATCCATATTTTCAATAAACAAGGTTCTAAAAAGCTGTTGAGTGACAGTAGAACCACCAGAAAAAGGTATTGCTTTGATATAAGATATTTTTTTAATAAGTGGTATTTTTCTACCACGACATAATAAAGCCCTACTTGTTGCCTTCCAATCTACTCCTTTGTGTTGGTAAAATCTTTTATCTTCAATATTAATAAGCATTTGTTTAAGAATATTTAAATCAATCTGTTGCCTTTTAGATTCATAAACTGATAATTTGGCTCTATATAAAATATGTTCAAAATTATCTACAAATTTTATTCTAAGTAGTGTAAAAATTTTTCTAAATATAATTAAAGAGAAGTTTTCATTTAAATCTAAAATCCAATAAATATAAAGACAAATTAAAATTACAAATACAAATAGAGAAAAAATTAAAATATAGAATAAAGAATTTTTTGAAAGAAAACCTATGATACATAATGTTACAAAGCACAAAATAGGAACAATCCAATATAAATAATGAAAGTTTAATTTAATACTAAAAGGCAGACTAGATCCTTCAAGTATTCCTTTTTCAAATAAGAATTTTTGTGTCCCATAATCTATACCTAGCATTCGTCTTAAGATAACAATCTTTCGCTTTGCAAAGATAATAGCTTTTTGCCTGTCTGCAAAATTTTTTGTCATAAAGATAAATAACAAAATAATTAAAATTCCAACAAAATACCATATATATTTTGGATTTTCTATTTCTATATTTTTGGTAAATATATTTTCTAATTTTTCGCTCATTCCAGTTAAAAGTGAAATAAGAATAGCACCAAATGCAAGAATATATTTTATGAGATTATCAAAAATTTTTTCCTCACTTTCAACAATCTTGCAACAAAATTTATATTCTTCTAATGCAATATCTCTATTTTTGTTCTCATCAAAATAATAAGTTGGAAAATATTGCTGCCAATTCATTATTTCCTTTCTATTTTTATGTTTAATAGATTTTACATTTAATCTTATTATAGGGTTAAATTTATCTTAATATTTATTTCAAGATTATACCAAACTCGCCCTTAATTCAATTTTTAATAATTCGTCCAAGAAAATAAGCTTTTATTAGTGTCAAGTCCATTTAGAAACTCCATATCTTTTGGGCTTAAAGAGAAGTCAAAGATATTAATATTTTCTACCATTCTATGCTTTTTAGAAGTTTTTGGAATCACACTTATGCCTTGCTCAATGAAATATCGCAAAATGACTTGTGCGGGGGTTTTGTTGTATTTTTGCGCTATGCTTACAAGTGTGGGATTCTCTAAAATTGGACATCTAGCTATATTTTTCCCTGCGATAAAAGGACTCCAGCTTTGCAAAAGTGTGCCTTTAGCTTTCATTGCTTCTCTTAGGGGCTTTTGCTGCATTAGTAAATGCGTCTCACATTGATTAATCGCCGGAATTATCTCGCAAGTTTTGATAAATTCATTATATGCCTTTGCGCCAAAGTTTGAAATGCCAATACTCTTTAAGATTCCTTGCCTATAAAAGCCTTCCATTGCCCTATACATCGCCTTTGATTGTGCGTAGGGCATATGAATGAGCAAAGAATCAAGATAGCTAAGATTCAAAACTTTTAGCGATTTTTCAATACTCCTTTTTGCCTCCTCCTCACTGCTAGATTCTAAAAGCTTTGTTTGGATAAAGAATTCCTCGCGCTTAATTCCGCCTTTAATTGCGTTATTTATCGCTGCACCTAGCTCACTTTCATTGCGATACATTTGTGCGCTATCAAAGAGCCGATAGCCTACTTCTATTGCCTCACTCATCGCCTTTTTCCCCGCTCTTCCCGTGAGTGTATAAGTGCCAAGCCCAAGAATTGGCATTGTAATGCCATTATTGAGAGTGAGAGTTTGCATTATAATCCTTATAAAATTTGGTAAAAACTAAAATTAAATTTTAACTTTATAACTATTAACTCTTGACACATCTTAATTGGAATCAAAATATATTTCTTCGAGAGCCCCAAAGCATTATAAATACGCCACAAAAGACGCACAAAACACCAGATATATCCCAATGATTCGGGCTTTGACCCTCTATGAAATACAGCCACAGAAGCGAGGAGATGATATAGATTCCGCCATAAATCACATAGGACCTACCTGCAAAATCAAGACTTGTTTTGGTTAAAATATAGGCGAACAAAACCACACAAGAGATACCAAGTGCTAACCAAAGTGGTGATTTATGCGATTTAAAAACTAGCCAAAAAGAAAAGCAACCCAAAATCTCAAAAAATGCCGCTAAAAAATAAATACCAAATTCTTTAAGCATTATTCTACTTGCCTTTAACATCTGAAATATTAGTATTATAGTATTATTTAAATTCCATAATTTAATCTCCTAATTACTTAGATTTATATGATTTGTAGATTAATTTATCAATTTGGGATTCTATGGCATAGACGTTACATAGGAGTCTCTTTGGAGTCTCTTTCATTTTTAGATTTTCATCATACTTTCTAGTGAGATTAAAATCCTTAAGACTTCATGATAACTTAGCAAAATTTCTTTACTTGTCATATTGAGTATTCATAGAATGCGAAATATCTATTTTTGAGATTTTCTTTGAAATGCCTTGGTTAAAGATTTAGCATGATAAATAGAATACCCGCAATGATAAGGAAAAATTTAAGGACGACAAGTTGTTTTAATGTTTAGAATCTTATTAGATAAATTTATGATTTGGCACGCTAAAGATTGATTAGTTTCTGTGATTTTTGCGGATTGCAAGTCTTTGTATATTTCCAAACAAAAACCTACTATTAAAATAATACACACTATTATATTAAAGTAGATAATAAACTTGCATTGATTATCCTCTACACTTTTAACAAAAGCTATTTTAGAGATAAAGTTAAAAAGAAAATATAAAATATTTCCGAAAAATAAAGCTATAAAAGCAATAGCAAAAGCCAAACGATAAATGCTTGCCTTATCGATATTTGATAAAACAGAGGTTGAAAATACCAATCCACTAACAAATGCTAGAACAATAGAAGCAAAAATCCCTAAGATTGTAATATATTGACTTTGTTGTTTATCTAGATTTTCCTTTAATTCTTTATATTTTTTATCTAGTTCCTTAGAGGTATTTTTAATCTCATTAATTTTATTATCGGAATCTTGCAGCCTAATACATTCCAAGTTTATATGGTCATAAAGTTTTTCTAGTTCTAGTTTAATATCTTTAACTTTTTCTTTTTCTTCTATAATCTGTTCAAGTATTCTTATGTTCTGTGCAAGTGTCATAAAATCCTGCTCTTTATCCTTTGCAGAATTTAGAATAATCGTTGTGATTCTTGAGTATTTATGTCTATAATTTTCTTTATAAATTTCTTTAAGTTTATTAATAATATCTTCTTTTTCTATTTCTTTTACAATTTGCTTTTCACATATAGTTGCTTAACAATGCTTTCTAGCTTTATATCTTGGTTGTTCATTGAGATTTTGCTTCATCTTTTAAAAGTTTTTTGTTAATTATTTCTTTTTTATCTTCTTTAAAGCTTTTGTCCCAAGCTCCACCTTCTCTATGGCTTTTTTCAACCAAATTCCAATACGATTCTTGATTGCATTTATCAATAGACTGATTAATAATGTCCAACTCTTTTTTGGTGAGTTTTTCTGATATGATTTCTTTTTCTGGTTTATCAATGGAATTAGCTCCATAGTTGCGATATTCGTAATATACTTCTCTTACAACAGGTCCATACTTCCAAGCCTCAAAATCATCACAGATTAAATGCTTATCAAATTCTTTAATATAATCAAGCTCAGTAAAATATAAAGTTTTTTGCAATTCCAAATTACTTAAATCTTTATCAGATTTTTTAAGTATATATTTAGCCAATTCTAGAGCGCGTATCATAACTAAATCCATAATATAAACTTGAGCAATATTATATGCTTATATTATTTAATTTTATTTAGATTCTATGATTTTAATCTCTTTATTAGTAAGATTATAGAGATTATAGACTAAGCAATTAATGGCAGATTCTAAGGTTGAATGATAATATTTCTGTATTTAGCAGTTGATTATTACGTTTTATTGCTCGACAAAATTTCTTTATGTCTGTCTTCTGCTTCAGCTTTATTTTTAAAAAACTCTATCTTGCTTATAAATATATTGCCTATATGGCATTTTTTATTTAGTTGCCCCAATTTCAGTAAATCAGCTTCCAAGATAATTTTGCTCTTAAAACATCTTACAATTTTTATCATCAGAAGCAAAAAATAATCAAGTTTATAACAATATACTTCATTATCATTTCTAAATGCAGTTTGAACATAAACATTTGGAAAGCATTTGTATGGCTTAAGCCAAGCATTATTTTGCGTATGTCCATAAACAGCTATACCTTTGCTAGTTATTATAAATTTATAGTTCTCTAATGCTGCTTTACATAGTGCTAAGCAAAGAAATGATTCTCTAAATAATTCTCTCATGGCATCAAAATATTTAAAAAATGAATATCTTTTTATAAAAAACTGGATAGCCAAAATGATGATACTACCTATGCCACTAAAAGCCCCTATCTTAAATAGGGCAAAATCAAAAGTAATGCTCATTTAATTCCTTTCCATAAGCTTAATCTTGCTTTGCTTAGATTATAAAACACATACACTAATGTATCAATCTGGGATTGCAAAGCTAAGGCGTAAGCAGTGCATTTTTATAAAAGCTAACATTTTAAAAATTCTTCACATGTTTTACTGATACAAATTTCTGTAAAAGCTTTCCCGAAAGCATTAAGTTCAATTCTATAAAAATATTTAAGCACATTTTTATAGTTGTTATATTGTCCGTTTTTTAAAATTTCTTGTCCCTGTGTTGAATAGTATGAAACTAGATTACCATCAATTTCAAAAAACTTTCAGTTTGCTGATAATAAGAACCTGTTAACAATCCTAAAAGTGTAAGATGATTTTTGTAGATAGCGAAAAAATCTTTATTAATATGATATGAAACTTCAATGCATTCTTCTTCATATATGCCATTCTCATTAATTCTCATATAATAAATACAATCAATATAACGATATATTTTAAAAGTGTTAAGATTTCTGCTTCATCTTTAGAAATTTGCTCTAAAATTTTAGGGAATGCAGGACTTAGGAAGCCTTGTTTTGTTTTATCAACAGAACTTTGCAAGATATTGAAAAACATTTCGCCTAAAAGCGTTTCATCTTGATGTAAAGCTAAATTTTGCAATGTTGGTATAACAATATTTGGTTGTGCTTTGATTCTATTATCTTTTGATACATTATTTTCTATTCTTGTAATCCATTTTCCAAATCTGTCATTAAGTGTTTTTGTGGGATAGTAAATTGGTGCAAGAATAAGTTTGGCAATTTCGCCCAATGTTACACCTGCTTGTTGTGCTGCTGGCTATAAAATATCCTTATATACTTCTTTTAAATCAAAATTAATAGACATACTATCCCATTATTTGTTTATAATTTTTATCTCCTCTTCGTTTAAATTATACAACTTATACACTAATTTATCAATTTGGGATTCTAATTTGCTTGTGTCGGATATTTTGTCGTGTTGAGGGCAAATGCTCGAAACATCTCTTTGAGAATCCCTTGATTCTTTACTTAGAGATTCTTCACCTGCTAACGCAGGTTCAGAATG
>NZ_JRPD02000014.1 GCF_000765805.2 Helicobacter muridarum
TTACAGAATCCTTAATTATCTGATTGTGGATTGCTTTATGCTTGTTTTACATAGTATTCCTTTTGTGTTATGAGTTTTAATTAACCTTTTATAAAATGACAAGATGATTTTAGATTCTATTTATCATAGAATCTTTTGTTTAGAGATTATAATGATTTAGAGAATTAAAGATATAGAATCTTTTTTGTTATTTATTAATTGTAGATACTTTATCTAGGTTTAGGCTAGTTTAGAGTGATAAGATAGCAAATTAGAATAACAGAGGAGGAAGGTTGTCATATTTGGGCATTTAAAGAAACTAAAGAATCTCTAATTGTCATATTGAAGGAGTGAAATGATTAAAATATCTTTATTAATAGAATCAAATTTGTCATATTTGTAGTCAAGGGTAAATCCTTGAGGATTGCAAGAGGTTTTTACATAGTAAAAGATGAAATATCTCCTTTGCCATGATTTAAGCCTCTATTTTTTGTTATATTAAAGGAGCTAGTGAGTGAAATATCTTAAAAGTAAATTAAGACTTTGCTTCTAGTCTAGACTCTAGCTTTATCCAATCATCACAAATAATATTTTCATAACCAAACAACCAATAGCTAGGAGCAATTATTATCTTTGCTTCATTATTAATAAGATACGCAGCCCACCAGCTATAAGTGCTATTTGCTATTATGCCATGTTTACATGACATCATTAGCATCATATCTAAATGGCTTTGATTAGCTCCAGCATCCCTTGTCGTCATATCTATAAATGGATAACCAAGATCTAGATTCCGCACAAATTCTAAGTCTTCGCAAAATAAAAATAGCTCCATGTTTTCCACTCGCTCAGACATATATTTAATAGCTCTCAACTGATAATCTATATGAAGCTGCCATGATAATCCTACATAATCTCCTCGTCTTATATGCACAAATACACTATTTTTAGATTCTAGAATTTGTGCTAGTTTTTGCTTATATTGCTCTTTGTGTTCGGAATCTTGTGGGGGGAGGGGGGGGGGGGTGAATGTTTGCTTGATTATTGAAGATATAGAAGCAAAATATCTTGGATCTTGGAAACAACCACGAAAGTAGATTAAACGGCTTGGCTTTAGAAGCTTGGGAATATATTCAAATTCTATATTATTGCTAATTCTATACAAATCAAGTCTTTTTAATATACTTCTTATAAGTTTTGGCTTATTTTCCATCATTTTGGCATAATCAATTTGCTGTTGATTGGCATATTTCAAATCAATGTTAAAAAGATTTAAACCCAATTCTCTTAAATCACTATATCCATCAAACCAAGTAACATCAAGTAGCACAGGCACGTCTAAACTCACTTGCAAGCTTTTAGCAAAGGCGTATTGAAACATTTGATTCCCAAGTCCACCAGATATCTGCACAATCTTAAACTCCATAACACTCCTTAGTAAAATATGTTATTTAGTGCAAATAATAGCTAGTCATAAATTTTTTGTCAAAGCTTAAACAGAATTGTATATGATAAATCCAAAGCCAGTAATATTCTAAGATGATTCAATCAAATTTGATTTATGTTTTATTGTTCAATTATTAAGCACGTTTATAGATTTTCATATTTTTTATAGCGTTTATCTTTAGATATTATTCGTCTAAAGCTTCCGCTCTTGTCATATTAAAGAAGCTAGCTAGTGAAATATCTCTTTATTGCTTAAGAATCTTTTTAGATAGTATTAGGATAATTTAGAGCCTAAATATTACTTAAGTAAATCAGGTCTAAAATATAGCGTTTTCATTGTTGCCATATTGTGCTTAATTTTCTTTATCACAGCATGATTACCATTAGAAAATTCAGATGGAGGCTTAATATTATATTTTCTATCAAATTCTCTTGATTTTGTGAAATTGGGAGATTCTAAGAGATTTGCTTCAAAGCTCTCTTCTTCTAGGGATTTAGCATTGCCTAACACTCCTTCCTTATGTCTTATTATAGAATCAGCTATGCACAATGCCCCGAGCTCACCGCCTGTAAGTATGAAATCTCCAATACTAAAAATTTCTGTAGCATAAAGCTCTATAATACGCTCATCAAAGCCTTCATATCGCCCACATACAAAGGATATATGTGAATACTTGCTTAGCCTTTTTGAGTCTTTATAACTAAATTTAGCACCACATGGGCTAAGGAATATAATTCTTGAATCTTTTAATCCTTTCAATGCCAAATCTAATACATAGGGCTCAAGTAACATACCGGCCCCTCCACCTATTAGTGCTTTATCTACCTTTTTATATGCATTAGTAGAAAAGTCTCTAATATTGATATAGTCTATTGATATTATATTTGCTTGCTTAGCGCGTCCAATAATGCTAGAGTTAAGATATGATTCAATCACATTTGGAAATAAGCTCAAAAAGCTAAGTCGCACAGCTTTATCCAGTATCTAGTTATAATCTATATAATAGAAATCAATCATGATCGCAGGAATTCCTTAATATTGTCTACGACCATACTTATGAGCTTATCTTTGGTATCCTTGTAAGCCCATGCTATATGGGGCGTTATTATGACTTTGCTTGCTATGTCTGGATTTAGCAATGGGTGATTTGGAATCATGGGTTCTTTTTCTAACACATCACTACCAAAATAGAAGTCTTGTTCTTTTAGCCGTGCTGCTAAATCCTGTTCATTTACAATACCACCTCGCCCAAGATTTAATAAGATAGCTCCTTTTTTAAGAAGACGCAGCTCTTTGTCTGCAATCAAATTTTGTGTTTTAGGATTAAATGGTGCATGAATAGATATGATATCGCTTGTTTGCAGTAAAGACTCTATGCTTTTGTGTTGAATACCTGCTTGTATATTTCCGCTAGTAGAGTGATAGCTAACTCTAGCTCCAAATGCCTTGACTAAATGACAAACCTGTCTACCGATATTACCAAGCCCAATGATACCCCATTCCTTATCCTTTAGGTCTATTATGGGATAGGCTAGATGGCAGAATATCTCACTTTTTGCCCATTCTCCACTTGCTACATATTGCGAATAATATGTTAGTTTTGATAAGAGATTTAGGGCTAGTGTTAATGTATGTTGGGCTACAGAATATGTTGAATATCCTACTACGTTTTTTACTGGGATACCTCTTTTTTTTGCAGTTTCTAAATCGATATTATTTGTGCCTGTGGCAGCTACGCAAATTAACTTTAGATTACTAAGAGATTCTATTATATTTGCATCTAACACAACTTTATTCACGATTACTATATCTGCATCTTTACAACGAGGTATTACTTCATCTGATTTTGTTGTGGGGTAAAAACTAAAATTTCCAAGTTTTGAAAAGATATTTGTATCAAATTCTCCTAATGTTAGTGAATCTAGCATAACAATATTCATTATATCCTCCTTAAATTGCCCCTTAATTTATTTGTAGCAATATATGCTATTAATATTAGCAAATCTTTTTAAAAGTGCGCAAGATAATATCTGCTATATTTTTTGCAAGTGCTATGTCCATATTTTGGTGACATGGCAAAGATAGCTCTGCGCGCCAAAAATCTTCAGCATTGCGCAAAAGAGTATAAGATATTGGCAATTCTTGATACAGTGTAAAATGATATATAGGCTTATAGTGCACTTGTACGCCTACATTTTGGCTTAAAAGCTCTTGGATTATAGATTCCTTATTGCATAGATATTTTGGATCTAATAACACAGGATAGAGATGTCTGCTGCTTTTTTTGTAGCTTTCAATGCTTGGGGTGTAGAAGTATGGATTATTTTTAAAATAATCATCATAAAATCTAGCAATTTCTTCTCTTTTTGCTATAAATAATTCTAAGCGGTCTAACTGTGAGATTCCAAGTGCTGCGCTTAATTCGTTCATTCTAAAGTTAAATCCAAGCTTTAAGCAATCATGATTATAGTGATTTTTCTTTATCATTCCATGCGAGCAAATTAATCTCGCATTGTTTGCGAAGATTTTGTTATTTGTAGTTAAAGCACCACCCTCGCAAGTGGTAATGGGTTTAACTGCATGAAAGCTAAATATACACATATCAGCTTCTTCATTATTATTGCTAGCTATTTTTTTGTTGTTAAATTCTGCACCAAAGGAATGGCTAGAATCCGAAATCCACAATATTTTATTTCTATTAGCAAATTCTCTTAACTCTACTCTATCTACACTTTTACCACCATAATCAACAGAGCAAATAGCAATCGTATCTTCACGTATGCAAGATTCTAGCTTTTTTGGATTTATGTTGCCGTCCATAGTAATATCTGCAAAAATTGGCAGGATATTATTTGCTAACATCATATTAGCAGTTGATACAAAGCTAATTGGTGTTGTGATGATACTATATGTTTTAGAATCTCTAGCGTGTTTTAGATAAGTGGAATTAGCTAGCATTGAACAATCTTCAAACAAACTATTATCAATATAATCCCTTAATGTTGAAAAAGCAGCATAAAGTGCTGATGTTGCGGAATTATATGCAATGGTGTGGCTTGTGTTAATGTAGCTTGCAATTTTTTGTTCGAATTGTTCTACATATTGCCCTTGCGTTAGATGTGATGAAGACAATGCTTTTATTACCATTTCTTTGTCGGATTCTGTAATGTTTTGCGTGCTATATGGTGTGAAATAAGGAAGCATTTATATCCTTTATGTCTTTTCTAAGGAGTGGAATCTTTAGTTATAATATTGCCTGAATTATAGCTTAAAGGAATGCTATGAAAAGGATAAATTATGATAAGTATATGGTGTGATTTTATTGAACGCGAGTTTTTGCGATTGGATTTTAGGGAATTAGTAAATAAGGGCTTAGTTAACGGGGCTACAAGTAATCCTAATATATTCGCAGAAGCTTTAAAGGGTGATAGTTATTCTAATGATATAGAATTTATTTTTAATGATTCTTCAATTCAATCCATGCCAAAAGATATGCAAAAAAAAGCAATCTATGAACATTTAGCTTTGCAAGACATAAAAATTGCTGCTGATATATTATTGCCTCTATATGATGAGAATCCAATGAATGGGCTAATAAGCATAGAGATTGATCCATACTTTTGTAATAATATAGATTCTAGTGTGAATGAGGGTAAAAGGCTTTGGGAGAGCTTGAAATGCTCTAATGTCATGATAAAAGTGCCAGCTACTAGTAGCGGCTTTGTTATTATGGAGCAGCTTATGAGCATAGGAATAAATGTAAATGCTACATTAGTTTTTAGTCAAGAACAAGCTCAAAAGACTTTAAAGGCGTTTCAAGAAGGATATAAGCAATTAAATAAAAATCTAGCTAGTCCAAATGCAAGTATAAATCATGCAGTGGCTAATCCGCAAGGAGTAATTAGCGTATTTGTTTCTCGTTTTGATAGAGAAATAGATTCAAAGCTAGATTTTTCTTTGCGCGGAAAATATGGTATATGTAATGCTACTGTTATTTATCATGATTTCCTAACCCGTAATAACAATAAAAACTTTAGAATTCTCTTTGCTAGCACAGGCGTAAAGGAACAAAACAGCACATATAACGATCTTGGTTATTATGTCTATCCCTTAGCATTTCCTGATTGTATTAATACTGTCCCCTTATCTACTCTTAGGTCAATTAACTATGATAGGCTAGATGGACAAGTATCTAGTGAATTTAGTAATTCATTGTTAAATGATATAAGAGATAGATTGCATGTAATTGGTGTTGATTATAGGCATGTAGAGGCTAATTTATTAGATCAAGGTTTGCGAAGCTTTCAAGCAAGTTTTAAAGATATGCTAGATTCTCTTGTGAAGAAGGATAATTAATGACTATAATGGATGGTAAAACATTAGCTAATGAGATTCAAAAAGATATAGCAAAAGAAGTGCTAAATCTCTCTAAAGAGGGCATTATACCAAGCCTTGCTGTAATATTAGTAGGTAGCGATCCTGCTAGCCAAACCTATGTAAATATGAAGTCTAAGGCTTGCAAGAATGTAGGTATTACATCAATATTACATGAAATGCCTGATAATATATCACAAAAAGATTTAATCGCTATGATTGAAAATTTGAATAACAACATTAATATAGATGGCATACTCATTCAGCTTCCGCTACCTAGTCATATTAATACTAATGCTATTTTAGAGGCTGTGTTACCTAATAAGGATGTAGATGGATTCCATACCAAAAATAGCGGGAAGCTACATAGCGGAATTTGTGGCTTTGTACCTGCTACTCCGCTAGGTATTATGTCTTTGCTAGCTCATTATGATATTTGTGTAAAGGGTAAAGATGTAGTAATCATAGGTGCTAGCAATATAGTAGGTAAGCCATTAGGTGCTCTTATGCTTAATGCTGGTGCAACCATTAGTATATGCCATATACATACTAAAGACATTGCATCATATACTAAGCGCGCAGATATTATATGTGTGGCTGTTGGTAAACCAAATCTTATTACTAAAGATATGGTAAAGCAAGGAGTAGTTATTATGGATATAGGAATCAATCGCTTGCCAAATGGTAAGATTGTAGGCGATGTGGATTTTGAAAATGTTGCACCTATATGTTCATTTATTACACCTGTGCCCGGTGGCGTTGGTCCTATGACAATTGCATCATTATTGCAAAATACTATAAAAAGCGCGAAATCAAGATTACAAAATTTGGTTTAGTCTTTTTAAATTTTTTATATATAAAACAGCGAACTCTATAAAATATCTAATCATAGGAGCATATATAAAATGATATAAGGTTTTGAGTATGCATAGTAGGGTTAGCATATTTAATCTACCCCCCCCCCCCCCCAATATTATTTGCTAAACCCTAAATTATTGAGCAATAAAAGTTAAATTTCAAAAGAATTTATAAAAATAAGGACTAGTGTGAAGAATCATATAAACGTAAAAAATTCTATTATATTTCAAAATAGCCAAAACCTAAATCAAGATTCTAAAATCACCAAAGCTAGTTTGTATGTAGATTCTATACATACTAAAGACAAATCTGTATTATTAAATACTGGTGAATCCTATAATCTCTCAAATGAATGTATTTCGCGTTTAGATGAGTTTTGCTCTGTTTTATTGCATTGGAATACTATACATAATCTAACTGGAGCAAAAAATACAAGGGATATTCAAATTCACATTAATGATAGCTTATACCCTTTGTCATTTTTGCAACCATTTGATATTTGTGTAGATATTGGTAGCGGAGCTGGATTCCCTGCTATTGCGCTAGCCTGTCATTGTTTGGATTCTCATTTTTATCTAATTGAGCCACGTAAAAAGAAGGCGGCATTCTTACAATATGTAATATCTAGGCTACGCCTTAGTAACGCGAAAGTCATAGCTGATTTTTCCTACAATATATCATCTATTGGAGATTTTGGAGCTAGTTTAATTACTTCCAGAGCTGTTTGTGATGGACATTCTTTAGTTAAGGGTAGCAAACATCTCTTAGCTAATAATGGTAAATATTTACTATTTAAGGGGACTAGTAGCATTCAAGATTGTGAGCATATAGAGGGATTTTTGCTTCAGCGATTTTATTATAAGCAAAGAATCTATGCGTATTTGCATAGTAAGTAATATAGACTTATTTTTGCAATTCAATATAATATTAAACGTTATATTTCTGCTGCAACAACTCAATACTATAATAAAGCCTAAAAAAATTCCTTGATGATTAGTTGTAATGACAAAATAAAAGAAGTCCCAACGATAAGCGGTCTAATGATTTTTGCACCATGTTTTATAGCTAGTTTGGCTCCTATGCTAGCACCTATTACTTGCCCTATGCACATGATAATTCCTAGTGCCCATAGTATATTTCCGCTTATTATAAATATACATGCAGATGCCAAATTTACACTAAAGACAATCCAACGTGAATAAGCTACAGCCTTGCTTAGTCCATATCCACCAATGCTAACAAGTATAGCTAATATAAATGAGCCAATCCCAACACCCAAAAGCCCACCATAGAATCCAGCTAAAACCATTGTGATGTAAAGTATGATTTTATTTGGATTCTTAGCTTTATCTTCATCGCTAATATTTTTTGAAAATAAGAAGTAAGCGCATACTATAATCATTGCAAAAGGTAGGATTTTAGATAGCAAGCTTAGCTCTATATATTGCACTGTAGCAGTGCCTAACGCGCCAAATGTTACTCCAATTATCATTAGAATCCTACCCTGTCGCATATCTACTAAGCCTTGTTTATAATAATGTGCTGCACTTGTGAATGAGCCAACACAGGCTTGTAGTTTATTCACAGCTAGGGCTATTATTGGATTTAATCCGCTAAGTAACAAAATAGGCATGGTTATCATACCAGCACCCCCAGACATAGAGCCAACAATACCGCCAATAGTAGAAGCCATAAATAGCACTATATACCAATATATCTCCATGCCATTATATATGTATGTTGTGTCAAACATACGTTCTCCTTTGTGTGTGGTTATTTATTAAGTATATTCAGAATACTTAAGATTGCGCAATTTTTATCTAAAAAAACAATGTTTGATTTATTAGCAGGGTAAATTATTGAAATTTTTTACATATTAGTTTTGTTTTACGGCTTAACTAAATAAGCCCTATCTTATGCTCTTTTATAGTGATGATTTTCATTCTATCACTCTAATAAATATTATAAAAAGCTTAAATTACTAAAATAGTGTTTTGTGATCAAATAATAGTCTTAATAAAATTATATTGGGTAATAAATGTTTCTATTTGGTAATTCAAGCAAAACACAACAATGTGGTTTAGCCATATTTAAATATGGCTAAGGTGTGACAATCAGCTAAGCTTAATTATTGGTAAATATATGGATTAGTAGTTATTATATTGGGTAAGATTCTAGCCTTTGTAATTTTTCACTGCTTTTTCTAGTATATTTTGGGCTTCTTTTACACCTTTAAAGTCAGTAACCTTTACCCACTTTTCAGGTTCTAACATCTTATATGTTTCAAAGAAATTTTTGATTCTATCAAGTGTTATTTGAGGTAAGTCTTTATAGCTTTTTACGTCTTTATAGGTTGGGTCTATTTTATCAATGGCAACTGCTAAAAGCTTCTCGTCCATGCCGCCTTCATCTTCCATTAATAACACGCCAATTAACCTAGCTTTAATCACAGAGCCAGCTTGAAGTGGATATTCATTAAGGACTAAGATATCCATAGGATCATCATCATCTGCTAATGTGTGTGGGACAAAGCCATAGTTGGCTGGATAATACACAGCCGAACGCATGATTCTATCCACCACAACAGCACCACTATCTTTGTCAATTTCATATTTTATATCAGAGCCAAAAGGAATCTCTATTACTACATTAATGGAATCTGGAATACTGCCTAAGCTAATTTTTGAAATATCCATGATTTCTCCTTTATTAAATAAATTTAAAATTATAGCATATTAAATCTATTAGCCCATTCCAAAGCTAATATCAAAAAAATACTAAAAACATGTTAGAATAGCTGTTCTCATGTTTAAAATAAGGCTTACTTATGGATAATAATGAAAAAAGAAAGATTTCGCAGTTAGCATTATCAATCATACAAGATACAAAAAGCCCCCTAGCTATATCGTTATATGAACATTTGCAAGAGGGTAAGATGTTACGCTCAAAGCTAATTTTGGACATAGTAAATCATGAGTTTGCATATATATTATGCGCTATTGTAGAGCTTATACAAAGTGCGTCTTTGCTACATGATGATGTAATAGATGAGAGCGATTTAAGACGTGGCAAGCCTAGTATAAATGCGGAATTTGGTAATAAAAAAGCAATTATGCTAGGTGATATTTTATATTCGCGTGCATTTTATGAGTTATCAAAACTTCATCCACTCATAGCGCAAAGTTTATCATTAAGTGTTTGTAAATTAAGCATTGGGGAATTAGAAGATGTGCATTTAGAGCAAAATTTTAATGAAGACGAAGAAAAATATTTGCATATGATAGAGCATAAAAGTGCCGATTTGATTGCTGCAAGTGTCAAGAGCGCGTCTATCTTGCAGGATTGTTTGGCAGTTGATTCTATCAATCCACATGCAGTTAAATTAGATATTGCTTCTTGTGATAAGGCTGATTTACATTATAAGTATGGTTTATATCTTGGTATGGCATTTCAAATTGTTGATGATATTTTAGACATTACACAGGATACAAAGACTCTTGGTAAACCAGCTATGATGGATTTTGTTAGCGGTAAAACAACACTACCATATATATATCTTTATCATGAATTAGATAGTGCACAAAAATTTTGGTTACTTTCTCTTTTTAAAAAAAATATGTCCATTGAAGATAAACAAAGACTATGTTCATTATTGGCAGAAAAATCACTTGATAAAGCTAAACAAAAGGCATTATATTATGCAAATATAGCTAAGGAATATGCAGTAATACTTAATAATGCTAAGTTGGAATCCGTAATCGACATAATGATAAAAAGGGATTTTTAATGTATGCTTTGGTAAGTTTTTCACATCAAAATACCGACATGTCGTTACGCGAAAAGTTACATTTCAGTGATAAGGAATCTAAAGCATTTTTGCCTATTTTGCTAAATATTAATGGAATAGTAGAGATTATACTGTTATCTACTTGTAATCGTTGTGAGATATATCTATTTTTAGATTCTGCCAAATTTATAGATTCTAAACCTGAATCTGTATTTGATAATATTATAGAGGCTATCTCTAATAAGAAGTTCATTCAAAAAGAAACTCTAAAGGATAAAGCCTTGATTTTGCAAGGCAAAGATGCTATATATCATAGCTTTTGTGTAGCTAGCTCTTTGTTATCGCTAGCATTAGGGGAAACACAAATTAGCGGACAACTTAAGAATGCTTATAAAGTTAGCTATGATAATGGCTTTTGTGCTAAACATTTAACAAGGCTTATGCATTTTGCATTTCGTTGTGCAGCAGAAGTTAGAAATAAAACAGATATTTCTAAGAATCCTATTTCTATAGCTTCTGTTGCAGTTGGATATGGGCTTGATTTTCTTAATAGTGTGGACAATATAAATTCTATTGTTATATCGAAGAATTTAGAACTTATGAATGATTTGGAGATAGATTCTAATATTAGGCAAGTTGAATATAAAGATGAGGAATATAAGCCACGTATTCTTGTTATTGGTATTGGTGAAATGGGTGTTTTATGTCTAAAATATTTAACTCGTTATCCTCTTGATATTACTATTTGTAATCGTACATTAGCTAACGCGCAACAAATATTACTAGATTTAGGGTTACAAAAGAGTGTAAAAATTTTGGATTTTTCTTCTCTAAAACCTTGTATCAATGATTATGATGTTGTGTTTAGTGCAGTAGGTGGGGGAATATTACTAACCAAAGATAGCTTATATCGTAAGGATTCTAAGAGGTTGTTTATAGACTTGTCAATTCCACGCAATATTGCATTTGATACTCATGATATAGAAAAGTATAAATTAGGAGAAATAGAAGTAATAGGTGTAGATAATCTTAAAAGCAAAGCAGATGAATTTATTAATTCTCGCAAGCAAAGTGCCAAAGAAGCACATGAGATTGTTGCTAGGGTAACGATTGAGTTTTTACATTGGTTATCTACTCTTGAGATTGATCCAATTATTAAGGGCATGAGAGCAAGGGCAAAGCAAGCTAGCATAAAGGAGATAAATAGAGCTATTAAAAAAGGCTTTATACCTGAAGCATTGCGAGATAATGCTATGAAACTCCTTCATAGTGCATTTAATGAATTTTTGCATTCTCCGACTATGAAGCTAAAAGCAATGGCAGAGCATGAGAGTTATGACACTGTGTTAGAATCTATTGGTAATGTTTTTGGAGATGGTGAGCAAGTCTTACTAAATCAATATAAATGTGAAAAATAACTATTATAGAATCTCTTTTATATCCATCCAAATTATATATGTTTAATAGCTTAAGTATAGAGATTTTATTTTTTAATTTGGTTTATTATGTAAATAATTAATTATGGACTTATCCTAAGCCCTATGTAGTTGTAGTTAAATTTTATTGGTTTAGTGGACTAACTACTCAATCATTGAATATATCAATTTTAGTTAGATTCATGAGATTAATTGTTAGGTATAACAGATACCTTTTTTCTATATTTATCCTTGCTTTTAAACTGCACTATACCATCAATGAGCGCATATATAGTGTGGTCTCTTCCTATGCCTACGTTATCTCCTGCATGAATCTTAGTTCCTCTTTGGCGAACTATGATATTACCAGCTCTAACGAATTGAGAGCCAAATTTCTTTATTCCTAATCTTCTTCCTGCAGAATCTCTATTATTCTGAGTGCTACCTTGTCCTTTCTTGTGTGCCATATTGTGTCCTTATTTTGTAATATTAGTAACTTTTACTCTTGTAAAGTCTCTTCTAAAGCCTCTTTTTGTTTTGCTATCTTTTCTGCGCCGTTTCTTGAAGATAATGACTTTTTTGCCTCTGCCTTCATTAATCACTTCTAACTCTACTTTTGCGTTTGGTATAAAAGGAGAACCTAGCTCAATATTATTTTCTATTGAGTCATCTAATATTGCTAGAACCTCATTGATTTCTAGCTTTGACTTTGGCTCAAGGCTTAGTTTATCAAGTAGCAAAATATCGCCTACTTGTGCCTTGTATTGCTTGCCTCCGTTCTTAAATATTGCTTGCATTAGCATTCCTTTCTCAAAATAATTAAAGGCAATGATTATAACGCATTTTACTAAATTTATTATAATTAGTATTTAAATTAATTGTAAAATCTTGTATATTCTATTATATATATTCTATCCGTGTTGTTGTGTGCCTATGTGTAGTTTTGGAGTTTTGTAATACCATGATTAATAATTTAATAAATATCTTATCAGGAAGGAAAATCCTTATAATGTCAATTGTTTTGCTAGTAATACTAATGCTAGCAACCATGTATTATAAACCACATTGGCTATATTCTACAATGGTAGCCATGCTATCATATATAGCTACTGCGATTGCATCATTTTATTCTATTAGCAAGAAAATAAAACAAAAGGTTATTAAAGCGCAAAATGATATGTCCAAGGAGGAACTAGCTCAAAGTTATATAAATGATGTAGACAATATAGATAAAACATCAAGTCAATCTAGCATAGATATTAATGATATGAAAAACATATCAAATTCACCAAAATCATCGCAACAACACAAAAAAGATAGATACAGAAAAATGCTTAAATTCCTAGATATATCTAAAGTTAGTTTAGGCTTTGAGCTTAGTTTTTCATATGTTAGAATCTTAGCTTTATTTTTTATGTGTTTTGGTTTTGCATTATTGATATATTGCAATTTGTTCTATCCTATTGCATATATTTTAGGTATTTTGTTTGGTGTAATTGTAGTGGTTAGTTATTTGCTTTGTAAATAAAGCATTACAATTTTATATATTTTAAGGAAATTATATGTCTCTTCTTAGCTTGCTTGAAGTCTCCAAGCAATATGGGGATAATTTGTTATTAAATAATTTATCATTAACAATTAACGAGAAAGAGAGGATAGCACTCATTGGGAAAAATGGCAGTGGCAAAAGCACATTGCTTGGAATTATTGATTCATCTATTCAACAAGATAGCGGTCAACGTATAGTAAGAAATAATCTAAAGATTGCTACCTTACCACAGCATATTTCATTTGATTCCAGTCACACAGTGCAACAGAGTATAGAATCTAGTCTAAGCCATATTAGAGAGGCTCATGATAGATGGATTCAAATCTCAAATACTCAAGATTTCTTGCATGACTGTATTCTTAAACAAGAATATAATATGCTATATAGCTATATTTCACAGCATGATGGTTGGGATTTGGAATCAAAAGTAAAATACATTATGCAGAGCTTTGACATAATGCAATATAAAGATAGATTAAGCATTTCTCTTAGCGGTGGTGAACAAAAAAGAGTAATCTTAGCATGTATTCTATTGTCAGATTGTGATATTGTTATACTTGATGAGCCTACCAATCACCTAGATGTAGAAATGGTTGAATTCTTAGAAAAAACTCTCTGCAATATGTCAAAATCTATTATATTTGTTAGTCATGATAGATATTTCATTGATAAGGTAGCTACTAGAATTATTGAGCTTGAAAATGGAAAACTAAATAACTTTATTCAAAATAATAGTGCACAAGGAGCATACCTAAGTTATTTACAAGCAAAGCAACAAATGCTACATAATCTCCAAAAAGAGCAAGAGGTGCTAAAAAAGATTCTAAAAAATGAAGAGCAATGGCTACAAAGGGGTGTAAAAGCTAGACTTAAGAGAAATGAGGGGCGAAAAGAAAGACTTTTTGCCCTAAGGGAAAAAGTAAAATCCATGCCAACTTCACTTCGTAGCATTGCCCAAACTCTTGAGAAGACATTTGATAATATTATCCAAGAGAAATCCAAGAATGCTAAAAAGATTTTATTTGAGTTACATGATTTTTCAATCAAGATAGGTAATATTACATTGCTTGATAGCTTGAATCTTATTATCTCACAGGGTGATAAACTTGGTATAGTTGGGAAAAATGGTAGCGGCAAAAGCACTTTTTTGAGAGCTTTATTAGGGAAATTACAAGATTCGCATATTAAAACTTCGGGATTAATCTCTAGGTCTGATATTAGTATTGGCTATTTTGATCAGCATAAAAGTATGTTGCAAGATTCTAAAACTTTGATTGAGACATTTTGCCCAAATGGTGGTGATACAATTGATATTGATGGAAAAAGTATCCATGTATATGGGTATTTGAAAGGCTTTTTGTTTCCTAAGAGTGAGTTACAAAAAAAAGTAGGATTACTTAGTGGCGGTGAGAAGTCGCGTGTTGCTCTAGCCTTGCTTCTTACAAAGCAATATGATTGTCTAATACTAGATGAACCTACAAACGACTTAGATATAGCAACTATGAATATTGTAGAATCGTATCTGCAAAGCTACAAAGGTGCTATTATATTTGTTAGCCATGATCGCTATTTTACAGATAAAATTGCACAAAGACTTTTGGTTATTCAGCCCAAAGATTCTTTGTTTAATAAGGCTACACATTTTATTTCTCATAGTAGCTATAGTGAAATAATAGAGAGACACAATGAGATTAAAGAATTATCATATCAAATTCAACATGAAGTAAATCAAAGTCCAAAGTCCAATAATGTAAATCCTACAAATATTAAGCCACAAAAGAAATTGAGCTACAAGGAACAGTTAGAATATGATACTTTAGAGTTGGAGATACAAGAGCTAGAAAATATAGCAAAACAATTAGAGAGTTATTTAGCAAATCCAGATGAATATATGCGCTATGGTGTGGAGAAGCTTAGCCAAGATCTCTTAACAACTAAAGAAAACCTAGAATTTAAATGGGAAAGATTTATTGAGCTATCTAATAAATGCAGTTAGGCTCTATTGTTAATTTGATTCTAAGACATATTGGAATCTAGCTCTTGTTCTTGTATGACTACTAGCTTTGCTTCACTTTTGCGCAAAGCCACATGAGAGCCCTGAATATTAAAGCTATATGTATCTTTTGCTAGAGATACATGTTGCAATGTAACAACGCTTCCTTCATATAATCCCATAGCATAGAATCTTTGCTGTAAATCGTATGAAACATTATCTATAGCAGTTATAATATATTGTTTATTTGGTTTAGAATCCACTAAAGTCATTAATATCTCCTTTATGTCTTAATGTATATAAGCTTATTATAAAATACTACTCAAAAGTATTAAATCCAAATCATATGCTATAATAATGCCGATATAGATTTTAGGATTTTTTATGAAGTTTCATGACTATTTATTCGATTTACCTACTTATCAAGCTGGCAAACCGTTAGAAGAGGTGATGGCTAGTTACCATATTCCACCAGAGAATATTATAAAGCTAGGTAGTAATGAGAACCCTTTTGGTGTAGCTCCAAGTGCTAAAAAAGCTATTATTGAATATGCTAACCTAGCTAGTGTTTATCCTGATGATTCCTATAGCGATATTAAGAAATCACTAGCCAATAAATATGATGTTAAAAGTGATAATATTATTATTGGTAGTGGGAGTGATCAGATCATTGAATTTTGTGTGCATTCTATTTGTGATTCTGCCAAGACGATACTTATGGCTCAATATACTTTTGCTATGTATGAGATATATGCAAAGCAATGTAATGCCAATATTATTAAAACTACAAGTTTTTTTCACGATTTGGATTCTATGATAGACATGTATCATAGGCATAAACCAGATATTATATTCATTTGCACTCCCAATAATCCACTAGGTGAGGCTCTAAAGAGAGTTGATTTAATTGAATTTTTAAATAAAATTTCTACTGATTGTTTGGTTATTCTTGATTGTGCGTATATGGAGTATTGCGCATACAAAGATAATGATTTTGCCATTTATCCTAAGGATATAGTGGAATTTCCAAATGTCATATATCTTGGGACATTTTCTAAGATATATGGTTTGGGCGGCATGAGAATTGGCTATGGTATAGCAAATGATAATATCATATCTCTTTTGCATAAGCTACGCCCACCCTTTAATGTTACTACCTTGAGCCTTAGGGCTGCTAATGCCTCTTTGCAGGATATTGATTTTATTAGCAAAACACTACAGAATAATTTTACACAAATGCAAAGATATTATGTTTTTGCAGATGAGTATGGTTTAGAGATTATTGAATCTTATGGAAACTTTGTAACTTTTTTATTGCATGATAAGTTAAATTCTACTACAATATCCAGTTTTTTGTTGAAACAAGGAATCGTTGTTAGAGACCTTTCTAGTTATGGGTTGAATGCGATGAGGATTACAATAGGAACGCCTAGTCAAAATGATTTTTTGCTTAGCAAAATGGCAGGGATACTAATTAGTTATAAAGATTCTTTTTGATAACACATTATTTATGATAAGGTAGCTAGCCGTGGATTTTAAAGCGATATTTGTGCAATTACAAAACCTTATTAATAAGCTGAATAAAAAACAACAAATTGTTGTTTTAGTTACTGTTATTGTAATTGTTGCATTTTTGTCATATCTTCTTGTTTCGTCTTTAGGCGAAAGGCAATCAGGAAGTTCAGATGGTTTTCAGGTTTTATTTTCAGCCGAGAATCCCAGTGATACAGGTGCTGCAATTTCTTATCTTAAACAGCAAAATATTCCATATCGTATGACAAATGAGAATACAATAGTTGTTCCTCAAAATAAAGTTTATGAAGTTCGTAATGAGCTTGCAATGCAGGGAATACCAAAAGGTAGAGTTGATTATGGAATCTTTGATGAAAGCACTTTTGGGCAGACTTCTGAAGAGATACGAATTAAGACATATAGAGCTAGAAAAGGACAATTAGAGCAGACTCTTATGGTGCTTAGTCCAATAAAGGAAGCTAGGGTTGAAGTATCAGAGCCAAAAGATGATGTATTTGTTCAAAGTAAGGCTTTACCAAAGGCTAGCGTTGCTTTAGTTTTATATGAAAATACTAGCCTTAGCCCTAAGCAAATATTTGGAATCAAAAATCTTGTTGCTAATTCCTTTAATGGTCTAATTCCAGAAAATGTTTTTATTACAGATCAAATGGGTAGGGCACTAGGTGAGCAAAATCCAGATGAAGTTGAGAATGAAAGAGCTTTCAAGGAGCTTCAATATCGCATTCAGGCTGAAAAAGAGACTACATTAAAGATTCAGCAAGCTATAGCCAAGTATGTTGGTGGACTGGATAGAATGAGTGTTAGTGTCAATATGGACTTTGATTTTGGTAAGCAAGAAAGCATAGAGGAGGTGTATAGTAAGGATTCTGCTGTTGTTAGTGAGAGTGCTTTAGAGGAAAAGAGAGAAGGGCTAGCACCAAAAGAGCCTGGTGGTGTCCCTGGAGTTATCAATAATATTAAAGAAGTTAATGATTTAGATGGTGGCAATAGGGAGAAATATGAGAAGTCCCAATCTGCTACCAACTATTTGCCAGACAAGAAGCAAACTACTACAAAAGTTCAATATCCACAACTAAAAAGAATGACTGTTGCTGTTGTAGTAGATGGGACTTACACAGAGAATGTCAATGAGGAAACAGGTGTTATAACTATGCAGTATTCTCCTAGGAGCGCAGAAGATCTAGCAAACATTCAAAAAACGGTTGAAGCTGCATCGGGATTTAAGGTAGATAGAGGCGATATAGTGAGTGTTGTTCCAGGTCAGCTTAATTCTGTTGGATCTGGTATTCCTCCTCTAACTAATTTTGAAAAAGTGGCTCAAGCTGTAGAGAAGTATCTCGGTCCTTTTATGCCATTGTTACGATATGTGCTAGTAATTATTGTGTTATTCTTCTTCTATAAGAAAGTTATTGTTCCTTTTGCCGAGAGAATGTTAGAAGTTCATGAAGAAGAGGAGTCAGAGCAACAGCCCCTATTTGACTTTGATGATGATGACGATACTCTTAACCGTGCCAATGAGATGAGAAAAAGGGTTGAAGAGCAATTAGGAATTGGGGAAGGATTTAATGAAGATGCTGTAAAATATGATGTATTGCTTGAGAAAATTAAGGAGGCTGTAAGGTCTAAACCAGATGAAGTGGCCGGATTGTTTCAAGCATTGATACGAGATGAAATAGAAATGAAATAATCTATTAATTTTAATTGAGGAGTATGGTATGGCTTTGACATTAACACAAAAGCAAAGATCTCAATATGATGAATTATCAATGTCTGAAAAAGTGGCTATTTTGCTTATTCAAGTTGGAGAGGAAATTACAAGTGAAGTATTTCATCATCTAGATATAGAATCTATTACAGAAATAAGCAAGCATATTATGCAACTTGGTGGCACTGATAAAGCTGTTGGTGCTGCTGTTTTAGAAGAGTTTTATACCATTTTACAATCTAATCAATATATCAATTCTGGCGGTGTTGATTATGCTAGAGAGTTGCTTATACGAACTCTTGGTCCTGATGTAGCTAGAAGAGTGCTTGATAAGCTCGCAAAAACTATGCAATCTACAAAGAACTTTGGTTATCTTGATAAGGTTAAGCCGCAGCAGCTTGCTGATTTTATTGTAAATGAGCATCCTCAAACAATTGCTCTTATTTTAGCTCATATGGATTCAGGTGGTGCGGCTGAAACATTAGGATTTTTTACTGATGAGTTGAGGGCGGAAATATCTATTCGTATGGCAAATCTTGGTGATATTTCTCCATCTGTTGTTAAACGTGTTTCAGCTGTCCTTGAGCAACAAGTAGAATCTCTTACTAGCTACAAGGTTGAGGTTGGTGGTCCTCGTGCTGTTGCAGAAATGTTTAACAGAATGGGACAAAAAACTTCAAAAGCTACGCTTGCGCAGATTGAGCAAAGAGATGAGCAGCTTGCAAATGAAATCAAAGAGATGATGTTTACATTTGAAGATATGATTAAACTTGATAAGTCTGCTATTATTGAGATATTAAAGGTAGCTGATAAAAAAGATTTAGCATTGGCATTAAAGTCTAGCGCAGATGAATTGAAGCAAAAGTTTATGAGCAATATGAGTTCTAGGGCAAGTGAGCAGTTTGCTGAAGAAATACAGTTCCTTGGGGCTGTTAAAGTAAGGGATATTGAAGCAGCCCAAAGAAAGATTATCGAAATTGTTCAAAATCTTTCTGAACAAGGTCTAATCCAGCTAGGGGAACAAGACGATGTTATCTCGTAGTCATAATCTCATACAAGAAGAGCAGATGAGTGCGCATGTTGTAAATAAATATCAATTTAAGTCTATACAACAATATCCTAGCAAGCCTTTAATGCAGAAAGGCGATACGACTGTTGCTAACGGTGATGAGAATTCGCCTCAATTATCTGATGATATTGAAAAAAATTCTATGACTGCTTCTCTTGAGAAAGAACTGATTGAGAAGTTATTGCATAAGAGCGATGAGCTTTCTGGTAATCTTGCAAAACTACAAATGCAGTTTGAAAAATCTCAAGTTGACATGCAAGAAACAATTAATAAAACTACAGATGAGTCATATAAGAGGGGATTTGAAGAAGGTAAAAATGAGGCTAAGGCAGAGATGGAATCTGTTATTTCTCAAGAAAGAGAAAAAATTGTTCAATCTCTAATTACTTTAGAGAATACATTGAAGCAATCTCAAGCTCATTTAGAAGACCTTGAGAAAGAATTAAGCAGTATAGCTATAGATATGGCTAGAGAAGTAATTGTTAAAGAGATTGATGATAATTCTCAAAAAGTTGCATTAGAACTTACAAAATCTCTTTTGTCTAATATTATAGAAGCTACACAAATTAATATAAAAGTGAATCCTATTGATTATGTTTTTCTTAAAGAGAATTTAAAGGGAAATGAGAAAGTTCAGATTGAAGCTGATAATGCTATATCTCGTGGAGGTGTGGTTATTTCCTCTAACCTAGGCAGTCTTGATGGCAATATTATGTCTAGATATAAGATGCTAAAGCAGTCTGTTTTGGATAATTTGAAAGATTAATTTTTGCTCGTTATCTACCTTTTTAGGAGTGTGATATGAAGATATTTCCAGCTATTGATTTGTTGGACTCTAAGGCTGTGCGTTTGGTAAAGGGGGATATTAAAAGTGCGAAGATTTATGGAAACGCGCTAGATTTTGCTAAATATTTTGAAGATTGTGGGGCAGAGTGGATACATATCGTTGATTTGAATGGAGCCTTTGAGGGTAGTCCCAAAAATCTTTCTACAATAGAAAATATTATTAGTGATACTTCTCTTAAGATTCAAGTTGGTGGTGGTATACGTAGTGAGGAATACATTATTAGATATAGAAATAGTGGTGCTACAAGAGTTATACTTGGCTCTGCGGCCTTAAATAACCCTAACTGGGCAAAAGATATGGCAAATTTATATTCAATAGCAATTAGTATAGATTCTAGGGAATCTAAAGTAGCTACAGATGGTTGGGTGGAAGATAACGATGTATCTGCATTGGACTTTGCAGAGAAATTTCGAGCCTCTTGTGTTGAGGCTATTATTTGCACTGATATTAGTAGAGATGGTCTTTTGTCTGGAATTAATATTGAGTTGACTTGTGATATAGCTAGGCGAAGTGGAATCTTTACTATTGCTAGTGGTGGTTTTTCTGGCTATCATGAGTTAGAAGCATTATGTAATTGCGATGAAATATCTGCAGTGATTGTTGGTAAAGCGTTTTATGAGAAAAAGCTTGATTTTAAAAACATAAGATTTACTTTTTAATTTCAAAAGATATGTTATAATAACGGTCATTTTAAAATCTAAGCTATTGAGGAGCAGAAATTGAAATTGCTTGTAGTTGATGATAGTTCTACAATGAGAAGAATTATAAAAAATACTTTGCAGAGATTGGGATATGAGGATATTTTAGAAGCTGAGCATGGAGTAGATGCTTGGAATCAGATGACTTCCGTAGAAGGAATTAACGTCCTCATTACTGATTGGAATATGCCCGAGATGAATGGCTTGGAGTTAGTCAAGAAAGTTAGAGCAGAAGATAAGTATAAAGATATACCTATTATTATGGTAACAACAGAGGGCGGTAAATCAGAGGTTATTACTGCTTTGAAGGCTGGCGTTAATAATTACATTGTAAAGCCTTTTACTCCTCAAGTTTTAAAAGAAAAATTGGAGGTTGTTTTAGGTATAAATGAGTGATTTACTAGTCTCAATAATTGACTTTTGTATTAATTGTTAAATTTTACTATATTAGTGCTTCATATTGTGATGATTCTATCACAGTTATCAAGTCATTATTTTTTTCTAAATATTATCTTGTCTTGCATTTTGATGATTGCTTCTTAGCTTATTCTTAGATTAGTTTTTACTTGGTGTCAGTTTCTATAAAATTTTTTATTGCTTTAACCATGCCATGTTGTCATATATTATGACTTGTTCATTGTATTTTTCAAAGAGCAATTCTCCAACTATTTCCTCTTTTTCATATAATTTTATTTGAATTGCTTTGTCATCTTTCCATTTATATTCAACTGTAATATCATTTTCATGTGTTATTTTAGTATTTTCTTTTGGTAGAATTGGTTCTAACATATCTTTATAATCAGAGATTTCTAATCTCTGTATATATGCAGTTTCTAAGTTGGAATCTTCAAATACATATTTAATAAAGGGCATATTTTTGTCATTGCAATCGCAATAGTATATGCAGGTTTTTGCTCTACATTCTTGCATTAATTGGCATGTACAAGATTTAAAAATCATGTCATCTTTGTTAATTTGCTTCTTATTGACTTTTTCTAATTTATTTTGTTGGTATAAGTTTCTTTGCTTTTGCATTATAGTGGATTCATCTATATCTTCTTTTGTTTCTATGTATTTATATTGTAAATTTCCAAAATTGGATTTATATCCTTTTTGTTCTATAGCATGTATTTTGTTGGCTAGTATTAATATTAATGTAGAAATTATGCATTTATTGATGAAGTTGTATTTTGTTATTGTTTTGTAGATTGTAAAATAGAGGTATACCATATATTGTTTCCTTTGGGAATTGATGTTTAGTAAACTTTCCAAAAGTATATGTATTTAAAGATATATTTATAATAATTATTTTATTTGAAAAGCCATCAACAGTTTGTTTAAGTTCTTTCTACGGGCTCTTGCAGAGATAAGAAATATGTCAATGATCCACCAAATTGTTGCAATAGTTATCATTGTATAACCTATTATAACTAATACAAATGAAAATTCATACTCAGTAAATTTATTAACAATTATGCTTGCTATAATGCTTAATAATGAGATTATGATTAGTGTTATTTTTAGGCTTCCTATTAATTTATCTCCAACCATAAAACGTCCAACACCCAAAATTCCAAGTAGCACACCACCAACCCAAAATACAATTTCAACATTATACATTCGTAATAGCGGCATTCTCAATATAGTCTTTGCTAGACCTAGTTTATCGAGTTTATGTAGTTTATCCTTTATAAAAGGTATGCTTTCAGGTGGAATCTTATTATACAAATGCAACATAATAAGCGAAGCTATCATATCATTCCTTTTTAACTAATACATTATGCGATTATAGCACAATATCTTTGAGTGTATTTTTGAATATAGCATTTAGAATTTCATCTTGTTTTATGCTATTTGGTGAAACTTCTTTGTTATATTTTTTTTCAAGAACTTTACAGAGACTTATAATGCAAAATGGACAAATTTTTAGCGGATGTTCATAAAATAATCTAGTATCCACACCATTAGAACGGACTCTATAATCAAATGCATTTATTTTTGGTATACATATTTTTAGATAATTTGGATTTATTGCTTGTATCTCTTGGCATTTGCTAAAGTGAAGAGCTGGAAATGGATTTTTGCTAAATGTTCTTTCATCTATAATATGATTGTAAGCGCATGCAAGATATAGTGTTGAACCTATATACATTTTGAAGAATATAGAATCTATTTCAATATTTATTGATTTAAATTTTAATCCTTTTTCTAGATCTTTTTCATTAAAGATGCTTAAATTTGAAATTTTATCTAACTCAATTTGTGTTTTCTGGAATATTGATTCTATATTATGTTTCTTTATGTAGTTTGCATGGGACTCTATTTTTGCTTGCGAGCTATTTTCGCTGTTTGTTTTATTTTGTAGATTTGGATTATATGCATCTTTTGCTGGCTTATTTATATCTACCAAGTCATATTTTTGTTCAACATTAGGATTTTTATTAATAGCTTCATTTTGTGTCATATAAAGCCTCCCTCAAGCTAAATAATATCAAATGATAGCTATGTTTTTATTAATTTGATATTTGAGAGTTAATTAACTGATGATTAATAACACTTGAAATACAAAATATTATAATAATAAAGGTGTTTTATGATTACATAGAATTATTTTGTATATTTTGATATTCAATGTTGTTATTGTGTTATTGCTTTTGCAACTTGATTTGAGCTAGCACAAATTTTTTCGATGACTTCTTTTGTCTGATTTGCCAATTCTACACTAGAGCTAACTTCATTGATTGATTCTTCAATGCTGCCAACTACCTGCGACGTTACATCTCTTATTGAATTAATTGTTGCCGTAATTTCTGAAATAGATCTGCTAGTTCTCTCTGCTAGCTTTCTAACTTCATCGGCAACGACTGCAAAGCCCCTACCATGCTCACCTGCTCTTGCTGCTTCTATTGCTGCGTTAAGTGCTAGTAGATTGGTTTGATCTGCTATATCTTTTATTGTTTGAATGATAGAAGTGATTTCATCAGATTGTGTATTTAACTGTGATACTAAGCTAGAACTTGTTTGCATAATTTCTGCAATATGTTGAATATTATTTGTTGTAGTCTGTATTGCCTGTGCTCCTTCATTGCTTAGAGAATCGTTTCGTGAGGCTAGCTCAATGGCTATTTTGCTTCGCTCTTTATCGCTGTTGACTTGCTCTGAAATATCTGTTGCAAACTTAATAACTTTGCACACCTTTCCGCTTAAATCAACTATTGGGTTATAGCTTGCTTCTAAATATACATTTTGTCCATTTTTTCCTATTCGTGTAAATTTACCACTTTGAAATTTTCCGCTTCTAAGATTGTCCCAAAACTTCTTATAATCTGCAGATTGTGAGTAGCCTTGCTCAACAAAAATAGAATGTCTCTTACCTTTTATTTCGCTTAATGTATAGCCCATTGTATTTAGGAAGTTTTCATTTGCGTCTATAATAGTTCCGTCTAAGTCGAATTCTATCATCGCCATAGAGCGATTGATTGCTTTTAAAATATTTTTTGTGTCATTTGATTCTAATTTTGCTTTAGTCACATCAGAAGCGAACTTAATAACTTTTATTGGTTTACCATCTTCGTTAAATACGGGGTTGTATGTAGCTTCTAGCCATACCTGCTCTCGATTTTTTTTAATTCGTAAAAATACACCGCTTTGAAATTCGCCCCTTCTTAAGTTGCCCCAAAATGATGTATATTCGCTGCTATTTACATAATCTGGGTCACAAAAGATTCTATGATGTTTACCTTTTATTTCGCTTAATGTATAGCCCATTGTATTTAGGAAGTTTTCATTTGCGTCTATAATAGTTCCGTCTAAGTCGAATTCTATCATCGCCATAGAGCGATTGATTGCTTTTAAAATTGCTTCTTTATTTGCTAGTATTTGCTTTACTTCTTGTAGTTGTTGTTTTGTTTCACTTTTTTTGAATAACATTTTATTCCTCTTTCTTTATAATTTGATAAAATATAGATTTTACTTAAAGTTAGAAAATATATTACAATATTATTTAATTATTTTAAAATGTGTTAATAATATTTTCTAGTTACACCATCATTTAGTATATTATATTAATAAGGTTTATTTAGTAAACATACTAATCTTATAACCATATTAAAATTTATTTTATATCCTATAAATTTAAACTAATAGAATCTTAGGTTTTTTATCTAAAACTTCAAATGCTGGCAGTATATTGCCTTCTAATAATTCTAAGCTAGCTCCGCCACCAGTTGAGACAAAACTCATATTTTCTCTTTGTCCAGCCTTATCGATTGCATCAGTAGTATCCCCGCCGCCTATAAAGCTAAATGCATAGGTATTTGCTAGAGTATGCGCTAGGTTAAATGTTCCTCGTGAGAATTGATTTATTTCATAGACTCCAAGCGGACCATTCCATATTACTGTTTGGCATGATGTTATAACTTGAGTGAAAAGCTTCACGCTAGCGGGTCCAATATCTGCTGCTATAAGATTTTCTGGAATATCTTGGGAAGGTGTGATATGTATTTGTTTTGGTAGTTCTATACTGTCGGTGCTAACAATATCAACGGGTAGATAAATTTTTACATTTTTTTTCCTTGCAACTTTCATGATTCTAATTGCATCGTTAATTAGGTCTGCTTCTATAAGGCTTTTTTGCATATTATAACCTAATGCCATAAGAAAGGTATTGCTCATAGCACCGCCTATAATGATCTTATCTACAACATCAAGCACTTTTTGCAATAAGCCAAGCTTTGAGCTAACCTTGCTTCCCCCAACAATAAGCAAAAGAGGGCGCAATGGATTGTTTATAACTTTGGCAAAGTTATCAATTTCTTTCTTAAGCAATATTCCAGCTACTTTTTGTGGCACAAATTCTGCAATTCCATATGTGCTAGCATGAGCTCTATGGCTAGTTCCAAAGGCATCATTTACATAAACATCGCATAGACTAGCTAATTTCTTGCTAAGTTCTTTGTCGTTTTTTGTTTCCCCTTCATAGAACCTAATATTCTCTAGGAGTATAACTTGATGAGTGTTCATATCTTGCTGTCGTTTAGCTGATTCAATATTTTCAGCAAAAAATACTTCTCTATTAAGCAATCTTTCAAATCTTTTTATTACATGTTTAAGTGAAAAATTTGGATTCCTGCCTTTTGGTCTGCCAAGATGACTAACTAGTACAATACTTTTAGCTTGATTGTCTATACAGTAATTAATCGTAGGTAATGCCTCTCGTATCCTAGTATCATCGCTAATGTTAAAATCCTTATCCATAGGGACATTAAAGTCCACACGGATAAGAACATTCTTATATTTAATATCTATATCTCTTATACTACTTGACTCTTGCATAAGGGATATACTAGCGACTTTTGACATATTCGCTCCTCTCTAAATGTTATTTATGTAAATTGAAACTCAATTTTATCATCAAAGAATTCAATTCGATGAATAAAAGCAAATATGCAATTTGGAAATTGTTACAATATAATATTTTTCCAAGAAATATTTATTTTTATGCCTTGATTTTTGCTATTTCGTCTTTTAGTGCTTTGCCTGGTTTAAATTTTGGAACCCATTTATCATCAGTTTTATATGTCCTATCACTACCTGGAACTTTACCTTCTTTGCCTTTTTGCAGGGCGTTCTCAAATTTCCCAAACCCTACTAATTCAACTGTATCATTTGCTTTTAATGCAGATTCTACAGCCTTTACAAAAGAGTCTAATGCTCTTTCTGCTTCTTTCTTTTCTTTATATCCTCCAATTTCCTTTATAGTTGCAATAAATTCACTTTTATTCATAAAAAACTCCTTAATTAAGAATATTTAAATATCCCTTCTACACACTAAGTAAGCTAGCTTGGAAGAAACTAAGCAATTCTATTTTTTTTTCGATTTAAAATCAAGCGGTTTTTATGTGAAAGTGCAAAAATCCCAACTTTCTGATACAATTTCAAGCAAATAATATCACTAAGGATAGGTTAATGAGTATAAAATTGGCAATCAATGGGACAGGTAGAATTGGACTTTGTGCTGCTAGAATTATCTCAAAGATGAGTGATGTCGAATTAGTAGCTATGAATAGCACAGCAGATGTTGATACGTTAGTGCATCTTTTGCGATATGACTCTGTTCATGGCTCTTTTGACGTTATAAAAAAGGATTCTAATACATTATCATTTGGAAATAGTAAGAATGTAAGAATTCTAGGAGATAGGGATCCATTAAAGCTAGACTTTGGTGAGGCTACTTGTGTGATTGAGTGCACAGGTAAATTTAATTCTCTAGAAAAGGCTAGAGCACATATTAATGGAAATGTAAAAAAAGTAATTATCTCTGCACCTGCTGATAATGTGCCTACATTTGTTTATGGAGTTAATCATACTCAATATGATAACCAAAGTGTAATATCTAATGCCTCTTGCACTACAAATTGCCTTGCTCCCATAGTAAAACTTATTGATGAGAGTTTTGGTATAGAAGATGGATTGATGACAACCATTCACAGCTATACCAATGATCAAAATCTTCTTGATGTGAAGCATAAAGATTTGCGTAGAGCAAGAGCTGCAGGATTAAATATGATTCCAACTAGCACGGGTGCTGCAAAAGCAATAGGTTTGGTATTGCCACATTTAAGCGGCAAGCTAAATGGTATTGCTGTGCGCGTTCCTACACCAGATGTAAGCTTAGTGGACATTAGTATAAATCTAAAGCAATCTGTTAGCAGGGAAATTATAAATGAAGTCTTTTATAAGGCTCAAGATTCTACAATGAAGGGTATTATTCTTGTTGATGATGAAAAAAGAGTATCGAGTGATTTTATTGGTTCCACATTTAGCGCGATTATTGTTCCAGATAAAACAATTGTAACGAGTGATAGACATGCTAAAATTATTGCTTGGTATGACAATGAAATAGGGTATACCCAAAGACTTATAGATATGACATTATTTATTAATAGGTATTAGTTATTTTATTAATCATTTGTATTCTTATAATTATCTTCTATTTACAATCATTATAAATGATTTTATAGATTGTTTTGATTGGTTTTTAGAAATAGTTGGCATATATTATTGTTATATACTTTATAAAAATCCTATTTTAATATTTATTTGATTTATATAAATAATGTCGGAGGCAATTAGCAATAAATCACTAAGTAATTAATTTTTCTTTGGAGAGGTTATACAAAAGGTCTACATAAGTTGACACTATATTGCAATATTATATGATTTTGTTATTGTATAAATTGAATTAATGTATTATTTTATTGTATTTTTTAGATTATTTGAGATTATATGAATGTTGTTTTAATAATAAGCATGTGCCTATAATACAAATTATAGCACTTGCTAAAATGTTTTATATTTAATTTGCTTATCCAAAACTTACAATCGTGCAGAAATTATATTTATTAGAATCCAGAAGATTTAAGCTGTTTTGCCCAAGCGTCCAATCTTTCTTCTGTTTTGTCATCTTGGTTGATTTCATCAATAGCTAAACCTACAAATTTTCCATTTTCCACACCTTTTGAAGAGTCAAATTCATAACCGTCAGTTGAAGTAGCACCTACTATATTTGCTCCTTTTGCTGCATTTTTGAGATGATATAAAGCATCGCAAAATGTTTCGCTATAACCATCAGAATCGCCTAGTCCTAGTAATGCAACATTTTTGCCTGCAAAGCTTGTTCCAGATAACGAATCTGCAAAGCTTTCCCAATCACTTTGCAATTCTCCATCTCCCCATGTAGAGCTAGCCAGTATAATATTATTATATTTTGCAATATCATCTGGTGATGCACTAGCTACATCGACTAAATCAGCTCCCCCTAATTTGCTAGCTAATCTCTCACATACATCTGTTGTAGTGCCGTTATCACTTCCAAAAAATATTCCAATACTCATTAGTTTTCCTTTTTATTGCTATATAAATCACAAATCTCAAGATGATTTGTCTATGTTTAAAAGGATACTATATTTTACCTAACTACACCTTACATTTTGCTATACTTCGCCCAAATATTTTTTCAAGGGGAAAAAATGAAATTACAAAGTAATCTTATTAATAGATTTGCTACTCCATTGCTTTTTACACCAGGTCCTACACCATGTCCAGAGTTTATTCGTATTGCTATGTCGCAGCCTACACTTCATCATAGAACTAAGGAATTTGAATCAATATTTGCTAGTGTTAGAGAATCTCTTATACGTTTATTGGGTATGTCAGATGTTTTGATGTTAGCAAGTAGTGGGACTGGTGCTATGGAGGCATGTATAGATGTTCTATCTTCTAAGAAGATCTTAACCATTAATAGCGGTAAATTTGGTGAGAGGTTTGGCTCTATTGGCAGGGCATTGCAAAGAGAAGTTATTGAGATAAGCAATGAATGGGATACTCCTGTATCGTTAAATGAAGTTATAAATGCCATGAAACAACATAATAATATTGAGTGTGTTTGCCTGCAAATTTGCGAATCATCTGGGGGTGTTGCACATCCTTATAATGATATTTTTCATTTTATCAAAGAGAACTATCCAAATGTTTTTACTATAGCTGATGGTATTACTGCTGTTGGTGTAGAAGAGATTGATGTATCGCATATAGATGCTTTGATTGGAGGAAGTCAAAAGGCTTTTATGTTGCCGCCCGGTCTTGCTGTAATAGGATTAAGTGATTTTGCAATTAATTTTATTCAATCTAATCCTAATGGATATTATTTTAATCTTTCTAAAGAATTGAAGTATCAACAAAAAAATACTACAGCATATACTGCAGCGACTTCTATCATTATGGGATTAAAGGCATACTTTGATATGCTTGATTCCAAAGAGTTATCAATTAAGGATATTTATAGCTACACAGAGATTCTTGCTAATGCTGTATCTAAGTCTATGTGTTCAATTGGCTTAAAGATTTATCCAAAAACTCCTGCAAAAAGTATGACTGTTGTGCAATCTGAATATGCTAAAGAGATCATAGCCACACTTAAGTCGCAATACAATATAAATGTAGCAAACGGTCAAGATCATTTGAAAGATAAGATATTTAGAATTAATCAAATGGGATATGTCCCACTCCATGAAGTAGCATTTGTTGTTAATGCTATTGAGTTAAGCCTTAGCACGCTTGGTTTGAGGGACTTTGATTCCACTGCCAATAGAGTGTTTTTCGAATCAATTGCTATATAACATAACATTTTGCGATTTAATTTGTTTGTTTTATAACAAAGCTTTATTTGCTATCTACATAAACACTAAAATTGGCATTAGAAATTAATCAACTAACTATGCAACTATATTTTAGTCTTAATCATTTTGCTTTTCTAGCTCTGTTTGATTGGGAATGTTGATTGCTACTATCATGCAACAAAATAAGAAAAACATGATGTATATAAAATATCCATATTCAGATAAGCCTAGATTAGTTCCAAAAAATGTACCACCAGTTTTAAACCATAAAGCCACACTAGGCACAGTTCCACCAAAGCATGCGACAGCAATAGCATATGGAAATCCAGTTCCCAATGCCCTTATTTTTTCAGGAAATAGCGTAGCTTTAGCAATACCTGCAATGGAAGTATAAAATCCAGAGATAATTAATCCTATTGCTATAAAAATAAATGCTAGAATAGCACTATTAATGTTTCCTTTGGGACCGCTTTCAATTATTCCGCTCATTAATGGAAATACGGCAATAAATCCTATGCTACTAAACAGTGCAAGCATCTTTTTTACTCCTATTTTATCACCAATCATTCCCATAAAAGGCTGTATAATCATACCAAATCCTAAGGCAAGAATGGTAATCATATATACAGTATTGCTATCAAAGCCAGCACTTTTATCTAAAAATGTCCTCATATATGCTGTGAAGTTGTAATAACACATACTTCCTGCAGCAGTTAGTCCAAACACCAATATGCAATATTTTCTATATTTCCATAAAGTCTTCAAAGAACCTTTCTCTTTATCTTCTTTGTGTAACTCTTTTGCACTTTCGTGCATATTTGTTCTCATAAATAGTGAACCAATGGCTAGTATTCCTGCTAGTAAAAATAGATAACGCCATGATGATTCTCTCATCGATTCTTCACCGAAGTATCCTAATGCAATCCAAACGCATGCAATAGCAATTAATTGTGCTGCAATTAATGTTACATATTGGAATGATGAGAAGAATCCTCTACTACCCTTTAGTGCTATTTCAGATATATATGTAGCAACTAAGCCTCCTTCACCGCCAACAGAGAGTCCTTGAATCATGCGAGCCGCTAAGAGTATAATCACAGCCCATATTCCAATACTTTCTTTAGTAGGGGTAAAAGCTATTATGAAATTACCTAAAGACATGAGCAAAATAGCATACACCATAGTCTTTTGCCTACCAATTTTATCAGCCCATGAACCAAATATATAACTACCGATAGGACGCATAAAGAATCCTATTGAGAACACAGCATATGTTTGCATTAGTCTTATTGTTTCATCTGAAGAGTCAAAGAATAGATGATTGAAATATGGTGCTAAAGCTATATAGATATAAAAATCAAACCATTCTACAAAATTCCCTGAGCTGGCCGCTAGAATGGATCGAATCCTCTGTCCTTTAGTTAGATTGCTGTGTGATGTTGAGTTATATTTCATGATTTTCCTTATTTAATACATTAGATATTCTTTCTAGTTATAAGCATGGAATAATTTATTGTATTGCTATGATGCTTAATATTACAACTATGATTGTTAATAAAACTAATTAAAGATATAGCAAATTGATTATTTTACTTTTAAGATTTAGAATCTAACTTGCTTGAAATGTATATTTGGTATTTGGTGTGTATAGCTTTTATATCTCATATTTTCTCAACAGGATATAAGTCTATGATGAGATTGATAAAAACACTATATTGTATTGATGATTCTTCACAGCAAAATATGTATGAACAGACATTAGTTATTTAACTATGATTTAAAGTAGCTTTTCGGTTAGGATTCTAAAACCTAGACTTACAAAGTGATTTTTTCCATAGAAGTTATTTCCATATGTTGAATCTAATTGCAAAATATCCTTAATAAGCCATGTTCTTAGCCCTATTTGATAAATGACAGGATCAAAGCGCACATAATATACTTCCCCTACAATATACATATTGTTGGACATTAATGCCACTTCCATGCCAATTCCTAACGTCCATATAGAATCTCTAAAGCTTTGGATATTGTATCCCACATTGATATGCCAAATAAATCTAGCATCCAATAGTTCTATTGTTGCAGGGATATAAAAGTATATATCATTGCTATGTTCTTTAATATCTAAATAGTTGTATGTATTACCAATTGTTGCTCCAATTCCCCAACCTTTTTTACTAGTATCCACAAATAATTTTTTGACTTGAAATTGTAATGAGTTTGTTTTTAGTCCCATCATGCCACCCAGGCTTATTTCTATATCCCAAAAAAAATTGCATGATGGCAAAGCCCATATTTCGCTTGATTGATATTTATGAGCTTCAATCCATGTTTCTAATTGACATTGGTTTTTGCCTACTATATTGGCATCATCTGTGTTAAATGGTCTTGCTGCGAAGCTAGATTCTATGTAGATAAAGAAATATAATAAAGAAGTTGGTAAGATTTTATATGATATTCTCATGATTATCCTATTAATATTTGTGATAATTATGCGCATTGTATCAAAAAGTGAAAAGCAATGTTTTTATTTGATTCCAATCAAAACTCTTGACATTAGAAATTACTTGTTTTTATTTTAATCATGGCTTTATTGGTAAATCTAATGTTAAATCCCATATATAAGGCTAGAATTGCTGATTTTGGAAATGACTAATTTTAGCAATATTTGTAGCGATGTCGTATTGTGCATTTACGAGCGCGCTTTTTGCATTAGTTAGGAGCAGTTCTGCATTAAGCAGTTCTATATAGTTGATGATATTTTGCTGATAACGATTGCTAATTATTCGATAATTTTCTTCGGCTTGGTGCAAGGCTATTCTTGCTAATGATAATTGTTGCTTTGCAACACTAAGGCTATTTATCAGATTTGATATTTGAGTGTCAATATCTTTACGTAGGTCTAAATATTGAGCATTTAGTGCTATGGCATTGGCTTTTTGACTTTGACTTTGATAGAAAGTTGTGTAACTATTTGTTAGATTCCATGTAGCTTGTAGCTGAAATCTTGATTGTTGCGTGAGCGGCAAAGCGGTATTATTTGAGTCTATGAAGAACCAGAATTTCTGCCCGCTTAGTGATATACTAGGATAGTATTGTGCTTGGGAAATTTTTGTGTCATATAGATTTTGTTGTATTAGTAATGTCATATATCGAAATTGTGGATTTTTCTGATATATATCTTGCAGCAACTTTTCCTTATCATAATCTATATTTTCTTTAATTTCTATATCCTCTAGGGAATCTAGGCTAAAGCTTCTTCCGCTTAATTTGTGTAATATGTCTAGATTATGATTTATTGCTAATTGGACCCTTGCTAACTCAATTTTAGCGTTAGCTAAACTCACTTCTATGCTTAGGACTGCGCTTTTGTCGCTTATTCCCTGTATGTAAAATTGTGTTGTAACATGAAGCTGAATTTCTAATATTTTGATTGATTCTCTAGCAATCTTTAGAGATTCTTTATTTTGTAGAATCTGAATATATGCTAGCTTTGTGTTAAGGACTATGTCATTTTTATTTGAGTCTAGATTGTTTTCTTGTATTTGAATGTCATTAGCAGACTTCTTATATAGATATATATCCTGCATTCCACGAAAAAGATTAATTTGAGCGTTAATATTAATTGAGTTTTGTAAGAAAGAGGGGCGATTTTGCGGAGAGTTAAATCCAAAAGTATATCCAAATTCTACATTAGGAAAGAACACACTATATATACCTTTGCGATTTAGCTTTGATGATTCTATGAGGTACTTTCGACTTTCTAACTGATAATTGTTATTTAAAGACATTTGGATAATATCTTGCATTGTTACAGTGTATCCCATATGTATACACATAATAACATAGCTTGATATAGACGCTAATATCTTATATATGCGCATGAGAAACCTTAGTTTTAACCTCCTAGAATGGTAAAAGCTTTAATACACTCTGAATCAAAATTGCATTGATTATATCTATGAAAAATGCTCCAACAAGTGGAACAATGATAAATGCCATATGGCTTGGACCATAATGTGAGGTAACAGTTTGCATATTAACCATAGCTGTAGGAGTAGCTCCTAAACCAAATCCACAGTGTCCTGCTGCAAGCACTGCTGCGTCATAGTCTCGTCCGCAGAATCTAAATGTAACAAATATTGCAAAAGTTATCATGCAAATTGCTTGTGCAATTAGGATTAATGTCATGGGTAAGGCTAGGGCTACAAGCTGCCATAGATTTAAGGTCATCATAGCAAATGCTAAGAATAGGGATAAAGATACATTACCTATCACGGATACTTCTCTATCAAACACCTTATGTATGTTAAATGCGCTTAACGCATTACGTAATACTACACCTGTAAAGAGGCAATATACAAAAGTAGGTAGATTAAATGAAGGGAAGAAACTCTTGTTATAGCTACTAAGTAAAGTTCCAATAAGCAAGCAGAGTGCTATTAAGGCTAGAGATTCTACAAAGCTTATTGGAGTAATTAATCTCTCTTTATTTGGTGTTTCAAATCCATGCTTGCTATTATAATCTTGTTTAATACCAGGAATTTTAAGATTATATTTCTTAATCAAATAGCGCGCTGTTGGTCCACCAATAAGTCCTCCCATCACTAGACCAAATGTTGCACAAGCCATAGCTACCTCGGTTGCAGCAGCAAAATTATATGGAGGATCTTTAAAAACCCCTGCCCACGCAGCACCTGTTCCATGTCCTCCGCTCATAGTTATAGAACCTCCTAGCATACCAAGTAAAGGATTCTGTCCCATAGCATAGCTTACGCCTAAGCCAATAATATTTTGTAATAACAAAAGTATTGCCACAAAGATTAGGAAAATACCTAACATTTTTCCGCCTTTCTTAAGTGATGCAAAGTCAGCACTTAGTCCAATGCTTGAAAAGAAAGCTAGCATTAGCGGATCTTTTAGTGAAGAGTCAAAACGAAATTCTATATGTAAGTATTGATAACAAACAAAAATTATAACTGCAACAATAATACCGCCAACTACTGGCTCTGGGATATTGTAATCTTGTAAAACTTTTAATTTAGATATAACATACCGTCCGATTAAGAGGACTAATACCATACAAACAAGGGTGAAATAAAAATCAAATGAAAGTGTCTGTAAGCGTGCATCATCTGCATTGATATAACCACTTATAGTTGTCTTATCTTTTTGCTTTATTTCAATTTGTAAAAACTCCCCATGATGGGCTATGGCTGTGATCTTCTGTCCTTCTGCAATGGTAGTATTTGATTGGCAGGACTTTGATGGTGCTGTGTGTAGGTTAGTATCATGTGTAATGATATATTGATTCGCCCATGATGAGATTGGATTTGGTGCTATCTGACTAGAGCTGCTACATTCAATATTTATCTCATTCTTATTTGCGTTAGTATCTGCATAAAGTAGATGTGTAGAAATAAAAAAAAGTATCAATACTCTGATATACATTGCAACGTATATATTGGGCGAATTGTTCATAATTTCTCCTTAAATAGTGAGGTAATTTTCATTATAGTAATAAAATAACAAATATAGTAAAATAAATATTTATATTCATGTGATACTTATTAAATATCACCAATTTGTAAAAATACATTCTTTAGTTATAATATTGCATTAAAATATTTATTTATTGACTATTTGTAAAATCCTTAATAAATAGTCCCTTTTCATTTGCATCTATTGCATATTTTTCACCTGTTTGCATATCAATTAGATAGCACTGCTCCATAGTTTCTATAATTGCTCTTTGAGGTGGGACTTGCTTTAAATGTCTTAGAACATCATCAAAATCCTTGCATAGATCTGGAAATCCAAACAAAAAAAGTTTATATCGAAACATATAAATCTCCTTATTAATGCGATCGATTAAAGATAATATCACTTAGCATTATACAGAAATAAGACTTATTTTAAAAATTAATGAACTAGATTCTTAATTAATAATGCATATTTTAAAATATTATTTTTACAACTAATCGATATTCTAAAATTATATTTTATTGTATTCTAGCTATTATTGTAATTTGAAGCGATATATAGATACAATCAGTTTGAATATCTACTAATACGCAACTATTCTTAATTAAGCTAGCGTTAATTCGTAGCCTTAGCGGCGAATTAGCTGTATTGTAGGGTTTATAAAAAGCTTTATTCTTCCGCTCTTAATTGTTACAAATCACAAGAGAAATATCTAGTTGCTATAGCTTAGCTTCTTCACGTCTTTGTAGCATTTCCCACCTAGCATCTACATCTTTTTGGAATTGTTCTATTACATGTTCATTCTCTGGTTTGAATAAATGTTTAAAACGTCCTTGCGCGGCTAGATAATCTTTAACAGGAATGATCTTTTTAGGACGATATGTAATACGTAATTCATGTCCATTTAGAATCTCATATAAAGGGAAAACTAAGCTATCAACAGCTAAATCGCTCATTTCGACAGTATTATTTGAATCAAATTTCCATTCAGTTGTGCAAGCACTCATAGCGTTAATGAAAGTTGGCCCTTCCGTATCGATTGCTTTTTTTATTTTTGCATTCATATCTTTCCATTTATTTGGTGCTACTTGCGCTACATATGGACTACCATGTGCTGCCATAATATTTACTAAATCTTTCTTTTTTTGTTTTTTGCCATAGCTTACTCGCCCAGCTGGAGTTGTAGAGGTGCTAGCCCCAAGAGGAGTTGAACCGCTTCTTTGTCCACCTGTGTTAGCATAGACTTCATTGTCAAGACATATGTAGGTAAAATCATGCCCCCTTTCAAAGCAACCACTAATAAATTGAAATCCAATATCATAGCTAGCACCATCTCCGCCAAATGCTACAAATTTTGGTCTTTGTCCTTTATATTTACCTTTTTTTTCAAGAGCTTTATACATTGCCTCTACACCGCAAATAGCCGTTGAGCCATTTTCAAATCCTATATGTATCCAAGGAACATTCCATGATGTATGTGGATATACAGCGGTAGAAACCTCCAAGCAGCCAGTTGAGCTAGCAATAGCAAGTGGTCCATCTACAGCGTTTAGCACTTCACGAACAATCATTCCATGAGCACAGCCAGGGCATAATAAATGAGCACCCTCAAATCTTTCTGCAGTTTTACTAAATTGTTTGAGATTCTTAATTTCTTTTGTCATTATGTTTCCTTTTTCTTATTAATTGGACATTAATTAATAGAAGCCCATTTCTTTACCACGTAGGCAAATCCATTGTTGTGTGTTATGGGTTAACTTCCCAGCTTTCACATCTTCACTCAATTCCTCATATATTTTCATAATATCTTTTTGTGTCAAATCTCTTTCACCTAGACCATATATATAATTGGACACAATAGGCTTTTCTTTATTTGTATGGTATGTAGCAGCGCAAACCTCATTAAATAAAGCACCCATTGCACCTGCTGGAGAGGATTTATCCATTATTGCCAAAGCTTTTATGCTTTTCAATGCCTCTGCAATCTTATCATATGGGAATGGTCGTAAAACATGAATTGTAACCACACCAGCTTTTATACCTTTAGCTCTCATTTGCTTTGCAGCAACTCTAGCAGATTCTGCTGTTGTGCCAATAGCAAATATTGCTACTTCTGCATCACTCATATCATAGCTCATTACAGGATGATATTCTCTGCCTGTTTTATCTTTGAATTCTCTAAATACCCTCTCAATTACGGGCATAGATTCCATTATAGCAGAGTGTAATTGCGCTTTATGCTCATAATGCCAATCTTCTTCTGCTTGCACTCCGTAAGTTACTGGTTTGCTAAAATCTAGCATTGCATTTTTTACTTTATATTCTCCAATAAATTCATATGCTTCCTTATCGCTTAATGGTCGGACATTTTGAGCAGTGTGAGAACTTAGGAATCCATCTTGATTTACTATCGTTGGAACTCGAACATCGTAATCTTCAGCGATTTTAAATGCCATTAGATTGAAATCATAAGCTTCTTGTGGATTGCATGTGCAAAGTTGAATCCAACCTGCATCTCTGCATAAATACATATCAGAATGGTCTCCGTGAATATTTAATGGGGAAGCTAATGCGCGATTTACTAGATTTAACACAATAGGTAATCTCATACCACTTGCTTGATATAATACTTCAATCATTAAAGCTAAACCTTGCGAGCTTGTAGCGGTAGCCACTCTTCCACCAGCTGCAGCTGCGCCAACGCAACCGCTCATAGCAGCATGTTCTGATTCTACTAATACAAATTCTCCATCTATATATCCATTTCCAACAAAGCTACCATAGTCTTGCACAATAGGTGTTGATGGTGTAATTGGATATGCTGCCATTACATCAATTTGAGCCTGTCTTAGTGCATGGCTTGCTGCAACATTACCGTCCCATACTTCTACTTGTTGTAATTCGTAAACCTTAGCCATAACTACTCCTTAGATTTTTTCGCCTTAGCTGGCCATTTGCTAATAGCGTCCTCTATTTCTATGAAATCTTGATACATAATTAGAGATTTTGGATTTGTTGGACATACATTCGCACATACTCCGCAACCTTTGCAGTGTTTGTAATCAACGCCTGTCATTTTTTCTCCCCTAACTAAAATAGAACTATCGGGGCAATATACCCAACACTGATAGCAATTAATGCAATGATCTGTGTTATAAACAGGCTTTTCCGTTCTCCAGTGTGCAACGCTTAGGGTATAAGAGCTGTATTCTGTGTATTTTCTATCCTCTTGATGTAGGCTTAAGCTTTTTTCTCCCTCTGTTTCCAATGGAAAAACAACTGCTCCGGGAAGTAAATCATTCCAACCTTTAGTAATATTTTGCATGTATCTTCCTTTCTTTCACATTTAATAACATGTTTATTTTACTTCATCATATGCTCTTTGAATGGCTAGCATATTTGCGTCAATAATTTTTTGTGGTAGTTTCTTTCCTAAAACTTTTTTGAAAGCTTCTTTGAATTCTTCTATATCTAAGATTCCAGATTCTCTTACAAATGCACCAAGCATAGGGGCATTTGGGATTGGTCTGCCTAAGGTTTCTAAAGAAATCCTAATACAATCTACAATAAAAAATGTTTTCTCTTTAAGCTCTGGTTTCTTGGCGATTAACTCTTCTTTGCTTAAGTGTGTTGTGATGATATATTTTGTAGTTGGCTTTTCATTCTCAAAAATATCTGCAATAAAGGTTAAGCCAGGGTCAATAACTAGTACATAATCTGGCTCCATATATTTTTCATGATTTAATATTGGCTCATCATCAAATCTATCAAAAGCAGCCATGGTGGCACCTCTTTTTGCAGATCCATAAGTAGCAAATGCTTGCACCTCTTTTCCTGTTCCAGCAATTACATCTGCTAGTCCCTTAGCACCTGTTACAGCCCCTTGACCAGCTCTACTATGCCATCTGATCTCTAGCATTATTATCTCCTTACAATTGGGTTAATTCTGTGAATTAAAATAGATAATCTAGCCTAAATTAATGCTAATAGCTATTTATCTATCAATTTCATTTTTTAAGTATAGTTCATCTATTTATGTAATTGTTGATTTGTTTGGAATCGCCTAAATAGAATAGGACGTTAAATAAACAATACCACGCAATTCCACAGAGATTTATGTAACAAATAAGACCTTAGATAGCAGACTATGTCTTATTCATAACCTAAACCTAAAATATATTTTATCTCAATAATCAGTCCATTTGATAGTTTTTTACACTTTGTTATATTAAGCAGATAATCTTGTGTTGTAAAAAATACACATCTTTTCATAATCATAACTTCATATTTTGTTTTTATAGTGCACAATATGCTTAATTTGGTATTTATAGATGACTTATGCTTTTAAATATTATCTATGCAATTTTATGATAGTTTAGGATATTTAGTGCATACTATAAGATTTTTTGATTAAAAATATTTAAAAAACTTTACTTAATAAGACTAAATATTTAGAATAATTAGCAATTTTTATTTATAAGTGCTAATTTCATTTACTTTTTTTGATATAATTCCAAACATGATTTTTACTTAAGAGGCTATTTTTAATGAATATTAAGACTAAATTGCTGATTGGTATTATTCAAGAGTATATTAAGAGCAAGGAACCAATTGGTTCGGAGTTTTTAAAATCACAGCAAAATTTTGATGTTTCATCAGCTACTATTAGAAATTATTGCAAGATATTAGAGAAGGAGGGCGCATTATTTCAACCACATACAAGTAGTGGACGTATTCCTACTAATGCGAGCTTATCTTCATATTGGAAGGATGCATTGCAATTATTTGTCAACGATGAGTTGGAAATAGATATTCATCAAATAGCTAATCTTAGCAAGCGTTATGAAGTATTTTGCATTTTGATTCCAAAAGAGAGCAATATTTTAGAAAATGTATTAGATGTTGAGAATAACTATTTGATTCTTGAGTTTAGTCGGAATGAAGCTGTCATAGGCTTTTCTGATGTTTTGTTGCGTTTTACAAGAAGTCTTGTTGGGTTAGAGGTTCATGATATTATAAGAGTTGCAGGAGAAGTAGGAGCAAAAGAGTTAAAAGAAAAGATTTTATGTCTTAGTCATTTTGATTTTAATATAACTAGCTATCGTTATGGTAGTGAATTTTTGAAAGATATAGTTTTTGGGGATGCTAGTGTTTTTATGGATTTTTATAATGCTTATGCACTTTTGAAATATCAAAATGGAGTTTATTTTAATATCCTGCCTAGCGGTTATTTGACGCTAATTCATGATATTTCATATTTTAATCATAATAGCGGCGAGAGCAATAAGGCAAGAATGCTTTGTGCTGGAAGTATGCTATCTGATTATAGGAGTTTTTATAAAGAATTACATATGGGCTGTATAGACTGATGGATATCATTATTTCTAATGCAGTATATACGAGTTCTTTATTAAGATTCTTAATATACAAGAATCTAATGCTTAGCAAAAAGGAGTAGTATGCAACAAGAAGATTCTAAACAACAAGAACAAGAACAAGAAGAAGAAAATCAAGCTCAAGAGGTAGAAGAATCAACAGAATCTAGTGATACTAAAGATGATAATACTATATTGAAGCAAAAGATAAAGGAGTTAGAAGATCAATATCTACGAGCGTATGCAGATTTTGAAAATGTGAAAAAGAGGCTTGAGAAAGATAAGTCTCAAGCACTCGAATATGCACACGAAAAAATTTTAAAGGATATGTTACCTGTTGCAGATACGCTTGATAAGGCTTTAGAATCTGCGCAAAATACAGAAAATGGTGAAAAGATAGCAGAGGGCTTAAAGCTAACTATTGATAATTTCCAAAAAGTTTTTAATAAATATGGTGTGGAGGTGATAGAGGTAAATAATGAGTTTAATCCTGAATTGCATGATGCAATCATGCATGTTGTTGATGAAAGCAAAGAAAATGGACAGATTGCACAAGTGTTGCAAAAGGGATATAAATATAAAGAAAGAATATTGCGAGCAGCAATGGTAAGCATAGTAAAGAATTAGTTTGATTGAAAGGATGACAATATGGGTAAAGTTTTAGGAATAGATTTAGGCACAACAAATTCTGCAATGGCAGTTTATGAAGGCAATGAAGGAAAAATTATAGCTAACAAAGAAGGTAAGAATACTACTCCTTCTATAGTGGCTTTTACTGATAAAGGTGAAATTTTGGTTGGAGAGCCAGCAAAAAGGCAGGCTATCACGAATCCAAAGAAGACCATTTATTCAATCAAGAGAATCATGGGCTTGATGTTTGATGAGGATAAGGCAAAAGAAGCTGAAAAGAGGCTGCCATACAGTATCATAGATAGGAATGGAGCATGTGCAGTTGAAATTGCAGATAAGATTTATACTCCACAAGAGATTTCTGCAAAGATTCTAATTAAGCTTAAAGAAGATGCTCAAGATTATCTTGGTGAGGAAGTAACTGAAGCAGTAATAACTGTTCCAGCGTATTTTAATGATGCTCAAAGAAAGGCGACAAAAGAGGCTGGCACTATTGCAGGTCTAAATGTACTAAGAATCATTAATGAGCCTACTTCAGCTGCTCTTGCTTATGGATTAGATAAAAAAGATGCAGAGAAGATTATGGTTTATGATTTGGGGGGTGGCACATTTGATGTAACAGTTCTTGAGACGGGGGATGGAGTTGTAGAGGTATTGGCTACAGGTGGAGATGCGTTCTTGGGTGGAGATGACTTCGATAACAAGATCATTGATTGGATTGTTGATGAATTCAAGAGCGATGAGGGAATTGATCTAAAAAATGATGTTATGGCATTACAAAGATTAAAAGATTCCGCAGAGAATGCAAAAAAAGAGTTAAGTTCTGCAACAGAAACAGAAATTAATTTACCGTTTATAACAGCCGATGCAAATGGTCCAAAACACCTAACTAAGAAGTTAACTCGTGCAAAGTTTGAAACATTAATTAACCATTTGATTGAAGATACTATTAAAAAGATTGATGGAGTTATTAAAGACGCGGGATTAAGTAAGGGTGATATTAGTGAAGTTGTTATGGTTGGAGGCTCTACTAGGATTCCAAAGGTGCAACAAAGAGTAAAGGAATTTATTGGTAAGGACTTAAATAAATCAGTAAATCCAGATGAAGTGGTAGCAGTTGGTGCTGCGATACAAGGCGGTGTTTTAAAAGGTGATGTAAAGGATGTCTTGCTTCTTGATGTAACTCCACTAAGCCTTGGAATTGAGACTTTAGGTGGTGTTATGTCAAAAATTATAGAGAAGGGTACAACAATTCCGGTTAAAAAAAGTCAAGTGTTCTCAACAGCAGAGGACAATCAGCCAGCAGTTACAATACAAATCTATCAAGGCGAGAGAGAATTAGCAAAAGATAATAAAAAGCTTGGAAACTTTGATTTACAAGGAATTCCGCCAGCTCCAAGAGGTGTCCCCCAAATCGAAGTAACACTTGATATAGATGCAAATGGAATCTTGACTGTATCTGCAAAGGACAAAAATACAGGTAAGTCTCAAGAAATTAAAATTACCGGTTCTAGCGGTTTATCTGATGAAGAAATACAAAAAATGGTAAAAGATGCCGAGCTTCATAAAGAAGAAGATTCCAAGCGCAAGGAGATTATTGAGGTTAGAAATCAAGCTGATAGCCTTGTATATCAAGTAGAAAAGAGCATAGAGGATATGCGCAAAGATGAGAACAAGGGTAAAGTTGATGATGGAGTGCTATCTCAGGTTGAGAGTCTAAAAGATTCCTTAAAAGATACATTAAAGAATGCAGATTCCTCAAAAGAGGAGATAGAATCTAAAATTAAAGCTTTAAATGATGGTTTTCAAAATATTATGACATCGCAGGCTCAATCACAGCAAGCAGGTGGAAAACAAAGCAGCAACAAGAAAAAAGATGATGATGTGATTGATGCGGAAGTTGTGTAAGTTTTTAGATTCTTTATGTAGCGTGAAATTTGTAATATAATAGAAGTATATAACGTTATAATATATATGCAGTTGATATATAATTATAAATTTTATAACTTCTATGATTTTTTACAACAATCATCTTCAGCTCTTAGTTTTTGACTAATTGATAATTGTCGAATTTGGTTCAATATCTCTAAAATTGTAATAATCTTGTTAAGTGTAATCTAGTTATAGAAATATTATTAGAAATAATATTTCTAATAATATTAGAATTAAAGTGCCTTATGTATAATAGAATAAGTGATTATATATAGAATATAAATCTTACTTAATGATGTAGACATAGATTTATAATTAGATTTCTTCTGTAAACAGAATCTAATTATAAATCTATGCGATCTTCTTATTATTTTATATTCTGAAAATTTACTAAGCAATAAAGCTTTTTACCAACGTTTTCTACTACTTGTATATTTGTATAATATGATGTATAGAATCTACCTTTGCTATTTAAAAAAATGATTTTACATGATCTTATCAGCTTTTTAATACATAAATTTTTATTAAGCATTAAATGTTTTAAATTATTAGATCATTTTTTATATGTGTTACAGTAGTATAGCTTCCATTATATATAATCAATCTACTATGGATAAAATATTATGAGGTATTTTCATTATCTCACAAGGCTTGTTTGTAGATCTAAAATTAGGTAAGATAAATCTATCAATATTAGAAGTCTAAAACATAATATCTATCAAGATATAGATATTACAAATACCAAAAATTTAGCTTATTTTGTAGCATTTTCTACAATTTGTGCTAAAAGCTTTGCTATATTATCTATAACTTTTTGATTTTTTATACCATATCTTTTTGCTATATCTTTTATATCCGTGGTATTTACAAATACTTTTCCATTAGGGTCCTGCCATACAACTATTTTTAATGGTAACTCTATTGCTATATTCTGATTTTCTCTCATTAAAGCGGTGCCAACTTTTGGGTTTCCAAATACTATTACTTTAGTTGGATTTAGCTCTTCATCTACACTACTTGCCCAATCAGAATGCTTAAATTCAGCAAATATTGTTATATTCTTCTCTTTTAGAAATTTCTCTACATTCTCAAAAGTTGTTTCAAAACTATGCCTACTTTGCATCGCTTTTTTTATATTGCTTTCTTTTGCGTCAATTATATTTGTAACCATACCAACCACCAGTATTATTGTATATATCAAATTTTTCATTATTATCTCACTTTTAGGATATTTGCCATTATACAATGTTATTGCTTAATGTATATTGGTCTTTTCAAAATATATTACATTTGCTTATTTTATGTATTTTCATTTAATTTATTATATTACTAGGTTTATGCCAATAATATAATTTTATCTTGGTGTATTATTTGCCAACTCTTTTTACATTTTTATCTTTTGCTTCAATATAGTCACAGCCCATTACCACACAACCAAGCCTTAACTCACTTATTCTAACTCTCTTATTTGTGCTTTTTTGTTGCTATTCCTTGTAAAGTGCATTTTTTTGCCTATTCTGCATTTTTATAAAATTTTTAGAATCTCTATAGACTTAAGGTAAATATACTAAGCTTTGCAGAGGTCTTTAAAAAATCTTTGCTTTTATTTGTGCTATAAAAATTTTAATGATTTTAATGATATGTAATTTAGAAGAAGAAAAACAAATTTTTAGAATTTGCTAAACTTAATGAAATGACTTTTTAAGGTGGGTAGTTTTAATGCAAATTATAGAGAGGCACTTGCACTTGACAATGTGTGGTTAATGTTGTGTTATTGGCACTTTGGAAAAAATATATTTTAGAATTTTACAAAATCGAAAATACCAAAATAGAAATTGATAGCAAATATTGACCAAAAAATATTTAATAATATAAAATACAAATTTAATGTATTTTTCTAAGCCACAATGGTAAAGAATTATAGAATCCGAGCAAATGCTCAAAATTCTATAAGAGACACTATTAAAAAGGTAATTTAAAAACAACAATATGTAGCCCTAAAAACATCTCCCACTTATACATTGATTAAGTAGCTCTGGCAAAGGAATAAGCGTATTTCCTCTCCTGCCCTCACCCTCTCCAGTGCAATCACGTACAGAAATCATAGATTCAAACTCATTCTCATGTATTCCCCTCACTTCAAAAATACCCAAACCTAACACTTCTCTTCGTTGGCTAAAACTCCCTGCCCTCTCTAGGGCTAAATGGAGTTCATCGGCATTTCTTGCAGGAGTAAGACTTTGGGTAAAAGCCTCTAAAGTAGTTTGTATATTTGTAGGAATGGCAATCACACCATTATTTGTCCTTAATAAAACCATAGCATGCACAGCAAAACCGCTCCCAGAAGCACCTGTTCTAACATATGTCGCAAGATAGATTCTACCTGCATCTGCATTAAAGAGCCTAGAGAGTAATGTATCAACCTCCGCTGCCCTATCAACTCTGCCAAACAAATCCCATTCATATTGAGGGAGCATAGAAATAGAACCCGCATAAGCTCTATCTAATGTGCGATAAAACGCATCGCCAACAGTACTTAAGGGTCTATTGATATATTCTGAAATATCCGCTAGGGTATCATGCAAGATAGAATGTCTTTCCCTAAAAGAAATAAAAGGGTTGGTATGGGCTGCGGTATTGAAAAAATACCCTCCGCTAGGGCGTGTCTGATAAGGATTTTCTAGTAATTCAGCAATCATTTGGTAAGAATGCAATAAACATGTCCCACAAAACCCACTTGATGCAGGAGTGGCACCAACTCCTACAGAAGCACCCGCAGTAGTTTGAGATATGGCATAAAGCCTGTGTATCCACTCTGGGCTAAGCTCGAAATTTGAGGGAAACCACGGGCTTTGCTTTAATCTCCTTTGTAGATTATGCCCTCCAGCAGGGCAAGATTCTAAATTAGCACCCACATTTGCATTAATAAAACGTCTCAATTCTCTAAAATCCTTATCTGTTAAAAACTCTGAAGTTTGGCTCTTGCCCGTATCTTCTGGTAAAAATGTTGGTTTAACGGCATAAGGCACGCCCCAATGTGCTCCATATCCAGTAACTCTTAAGATATTCCCATCTTTATCTTCAAAGGCAAATTTATTCTCTGAGATACTTATAGGATTCCAAAAAGGTTTATCTTTCTCCTTAGGTTTTGAATCACTGCATTTCCCCCAACTTATCCAATTCCAATCATTACTTCCTACATTAGAATACATACAATATAATATGCCAGCTAAGCTATTATATTGTGCTATGTATCCTCTATCTAAATTGTAATATAGGGGAGTTGTATTTTTCTGTGAAGCATCATTGTAGAGAAAATAACGCTCACTCCCTTCTTTAGTTGATAGCTCCCAAGAAAGTGAAGTAATAATACTAATATTTCCGGGTATTGCAATAGTATCCATCCATTCATTCATGGAGGGGGTAAGTTTATGTTGTTTTAGATTTTTTGCAACTCTATGCACCGCATACAAATAAGAACCATCATCTTGAATACTATAGCTTTCATCAAGGCTATAAAATATTCTATTTTTAATTTTCCATTTTTGTCTTGAATCATTAATCACACAAGGGCGAAGATAAACATAATCTGCTATCCATCTATCATAGGTAGCGACACTATCTGGAGCAGTGATACATTGCCAAATATTATTAATATAAAAGCCTATTCTGCCAAATACATCATATCTTGCAGCTCTTGCTTCCTTTAAAGAACAATTAAGAATCCCTATATAAGAACCATTGTCTGCCCCTAAAGAAAAGGTGGGGATATAACAAAGCTTACCCGAAGAGGTATAAACCTGAATTGACCTATCTTTTGGGGTTTGCACAGGCTTTTGGATAATAGAATCTGCACCAAAAACAAAATCTGTAACAAAAAGCAATAACATCATATAAAAAAACAATTTCCTCATAAAACCTCCTTTTATCTTTTATGATGAAGTAGATAAATTAATACCTTAAAGTCTTTTAATTAAAACTTAGATCTTCAATATTAAACTTTATAATAACTCTATATTATTTTTTATAAAAAATAAAAGTCTTAATATCAATTCATCTCTAGCACAAACAAGTAAAAATTTAAACAAAATTTAGCAAGCTTTCTTTAATGCCTTGCAATAGAGCAATTTTATATTAAAACTTACAAAGATAAAAAAGCTAGATTTAATAATTCTTAAAGCAAAATATTCCTACTACTCACATTTAGTTTCTAATGCCAATTTTTATTCCAACAAATCCTCTAAATCCAAAATATCCCAACTAAGCCTATTCTTACCCAATCTAACTTATAATTTTTAAAACCACAAGGAGAGCCAATGATAAATGTGATTTTTGATATGGATGGGACATTGCTTAATAGTGAGGATTGCATTTGTGCTGCAGTTGCTGAAATTCGCAAGGACAGACAATTACCAGAGATTCCAAAATCTACCATACAACACGCTATACACACTCCCGGCATTGATTGTGCCAAAGTTTTTTATAATATTGATAATTTTCCCCACAGGAGCTACAAAGTCGGCTTTGAATCATACTTTAAAAAGCATTATGAGCAAAATGCGGCGTTATTTGAAAACGTGCGTGAAATGCTCGAAACTTGCAAAATAAGACAATATTTTCTAGCCCTTGCTTCTAATGCTCCCCAAGAAAAACTAAAACCAATTTTGCAAAGACATAATATCGCAGAATATTTTGACATTATAATTGGCACAAACCCCGATATAGAATCTAAACCCAGCCCTATGATGATTTACCATATCTTACAAAAAGCCCCTTTTAAGCAAAGTGTTTTTGTGGGGAATTGCCTTAAAGATGAGCAAGCAGCAGCCAATGCAAAAATCCCCTATCTACAAGCTAAATGGAGAGAAGCTAATGCTAAAAATGAGATTCTTCAAAACAACGAGTTTTCCACAAAAGATGAGCTTTTAGCTATGCTTGAAAAATATGAAAGTTTATTTTAATAAAATCCATAATTACCACATTCAAATTTAAACTATAAAACTTATTCTAATATGCTTTATAAAAAGATAGTAAAGGTGTCAAATATTGAAATGTTATGGACTACCCTCTACATCCACTCCACCTCTTTCTGTTATAATCTACTTCATTTTTCATTCTATTCTATTTATTCTATTTGTTGTAAGACTTTTATGCTCTTTAACT
>NZ_JRPD02000073.1 GCF_000765805.2 Helicobacter muridarum
GGTAATGGCTTAACAAAAGCAGATTTAAAAGATTTTGGAATCCCAGCTATTCACATGGGCAGATTCATACCTTTTATAATAACTTCACATATACAACAAAAGCTTTGTAAGCAAGGAAGTAGCAAAGAAGTTAAAGAAAGGTAAAAAAGATGATTTAATTATTGTTGGTGTGAGTGAGAACAAAGAAGATGTTTGTAAGGGCATTGTTTATTTGGGTAATGATGATGTTTGCATTAGTAGCGATAGCTTTGCTTTCTCTCACTTTCAAAATCCTAAGTTTATTGGTTATACTTCGCAAACTGATATTTTTAATAAATATAAAGAACAGTATGCTTATGGTGCTAAGGTTACAAGGTTAAATATAAAAGCCTTGCAAGATTTTAAAATCCCCCTACCTCCCCTAGAAATTCAAAATACAATAGTAGAGATTTTAGATAAGCTTGATTCACTTATTAATGACTTAAATCAAGGAATACCAGCAGA
>NZ_JRPD02000015.1 GCF_000765805.2 Helicobacter muridarum
GCATAGAAACTTCGCTTCGCTTGTTTTTCCAGCTTCGCATAGAAACTTCGCTTCGCTTGTTTTTCCAGCTTCGCATAGAAACTTCGCTTCGCTTGTTTTTCCAGCTTCGCATAGAAACTTCGCTTCGCTTGTTTTGAGTTGGGGGTAGTTGGGTTTATTTTGATTCTAAACTTTGGATTCTAAGCAAAAGCTTTGTTGATTAACTAAGATATAAGAATATATAAGAAGATTTAGTTTTTTTGTCTTCACAGCTTTAAGCATGGGTAATTTACCGCGCATATTGTCATTAAATATTAATTAAAGGATTTTGCTATAAGCCTAAGCAACAGTTATAAAGTTGCTATAATTGTTGAATTATATTATTGAGTTCTTAAGGCTTAAAGGGGCGCAGATGATAGATTCAATGTTTGAAATATTAGGAAATATCAATGTAATATTTTATATTATTGCATACTTGTTGGGTGGGTTACCTATAGGTGTGATTATTGTTAAAATTTTTGCGAATAAAAATCTTTTAGAAATTGGCTCTAAAAGCAGTGGTGCAACAAATGTTTATCGTGCATTTGCTGATATAGATATAAAAAAGGCAAAGTTATTTTCTCTTATTACGCTTATACTTGATGCTATCAAAGGGTTGCTTGTAGTGTTGCTCGCAAAGCTTGTGGGGCTAGACTATGCAACGCAATATACTATTGCTTTTTTATCTATTATTGGGCATTGTTATAGTCCATTTCTTGGATTTTATGGTGGCAAGGGAGTATCTACCGCTATAGGTTCAGTGTTATTACTTGTTCCTATTGAAGGAGTATTAGGTCTTTTGGTTTGGGGTGTTGTAGGTAAATTTTTTAAGGTTTCAAGTCTTTCTTCGTTATTTGGTGTTATTAGTGGAATTATATTTACTTTTATTATTCCTTCAGTTGTTTCGTTGCCAGAATCAATAGATATTAATACACAAATAGGAACTCATGTCCCTGTTGTGCTAATAGGATTACTAATAATCTATACTCATACTGATAACATCATTCGACTAATTGCCAAAAAAGAGCAAAAAATTTTGTCATGATAAAGGACAAAGTTAACTTAAACGGATATGTTTATGTTATAAGTGGGCTTTGATTTTTGAATCTTGCAGATTTATGCTCCTATAGGTGATACTAAAATTAGTCTTTTCTTTTTCTGGTTTTTACTTTGGAGTGCCAAAGATTCTTTGGCAAATTATAAATATTTCTAGACAATAAAAATAAAATCATCTTCTAGTAAAAGCAATTATTCTCTATTATTCACCTTCGTATGCTTTGCGGAATATTTCAATAATATCTTCTTTGGTTGCTTTTCTTGGGTTGGTGAATCCACAGACATCCTTCATTGCATTTTCTGCCATGATATCAAAATCTTCAGGTTTTACACCAAGGACTTTTAGATTAGCTGGAATGTTTACTTGTTTGCTGATAGTTCTAAGTGCTTTGATAGCCTTACAGGCTGCTTCACCTGTAGATAAACCTTCTACATTTTCACCCATAGCTTGTGCCAAATCTTTAAAACGATCCAAATTACCAATTAAATTGAACTCTTCCACATATGGCAGTAAGAGAGCATTACACACACCATGAGGAAGATTATAATAGCCACCTAATTGGTGTGCCATAGCATGCACATAACCTAAGGAAGCATTATTGAAAGCAACACCAGCTAAAAATTGAGCATAAGCCATTCTGTCTCGTGCTCTCATATATTCTCCATTAGCCACTGCTTTTGGTAGATATTTATAGATTAATCTTACAGCTGCCAAAGCTGCAGCATCTGTAAGAGGGTTAGCAGCTGTAGAAACATAGGCTTCAACTGCATGAGTCATAGCATCCATACCTGTTGCTGCTGTTAGACTAGGCGGCATCCCTTTGTGAAGCATTGGGTCATTGATAGCAACTTTTGGTGTTACACGCCAATCAACAATTGCCATTTTTACCTTTCGTGAAAGATCCGTGATGATGCAAAAACGAGTCATTTCTGAAGCAGTACCTGCAGTTGTGTTGACTGCTAATAGAGGCATGAGATCCTTTGTTGCTTTATCAACACCTTCATAATCATGAATTCTACCACCATTACTTGCAACAAGACCTATGGCTTTAGCACAATCATGGGAAGAACCACCTCCAAGGGAGATAATTGAATCACACTTATTGTCATTAAAAGCTTTAAGTCCGGCCTCAACATTCGTATCTGTAGGATTAGGCTCTGCACCACCAAAAATTGCAGCAAAAAGACCTGCACCTTCAACAATTTTTTTCACTTGTTCAGCCGCACCTGATTTAGCTAAAAAAGCATCAGTAACAATAAGAGCACGACCAACATTAAAACTTTTCAATAAAGCTCCAGTCTCATTAACTGATCCTTCACCAAAAATACTACGAGTAGGTAAAAAATAATCAATAGACATAAAACACTCCTTCACATTTAATTTAGATAAGCACACATCAGGTGTGCGTCTATATTATAGTCTAAACTAAATATGAGTCAAAATGATAATGTCATAATAATTACATAATGGGAGATTTAGAATCTAAAATTTATGTGTGGTTGAAAGCCCAAGCTCTCTCTCTAAGCCAAATGCTGCATTAAGGATATTTTGCTCATCTAGGAATCTTCCTATAAATTGCATGCCTATTGGTAGTGGCTTCTTAACTACGGGAATGCTTATAGCAGGCAATCCAGCTAAGTTTACCCCTATTGTGTAAATATCGCTTAGATACATTTCAAGAGATGTTTTTGTTGCATTACATTTAGGGGCTACACTAGGCGCAACAGGCATAAATATCATATCGCAATCTTGAAATATATCTTCATATTGCTTCTTGATTATCGATCTCACCTTTTGTGCTTTTAGATAATATGCATCATAGTATCCACTACTAAGCACAAATGTCCCAAGTAGAATCCTCTTTTTTACTTCATCGCCAAATTGCGCACGTGAATTAAAATATATTTCCCTTAGATTTTCACCTTCTGCTCTTTTACCATATCTGATGCCATCAAATCGTGCTAGATTCGCACTAGCCTCTGCCATTGCTATTATGTAGTAGCTACTTATGTGATAATCTACATTTAGCATTTTTTTTTGAAAAATAGTATGTCCTATAGAATCTAGTACTTTTATAGTATCGTAGTATGCAGTTTGCACTTCTTTAGTTGCTTTTTCTATGAATTCTTCTAGCACAGCGATTTTGAAAGTTTTGTTTGGATTTAATTTTGAAAATGTAGAAGTTGAATCATTTTGCAAGCAAGTAGAATCTTTATCGCATTTTCCGCTTATTATGTCAAGTAATAAGCTAGCATCTTCTACATTTTGAGTAATAGGTCCAATTTGCTCAAGGCTTGAACTATATGCTACTAGCCCATATCTACTAACTCTACCATAGCTAGGCTTTAGACCTACTACACCGCAATAGCTAGCTGGTTGACGAATACTACCTCCTGTATCGCTACCAAGGCTAGCAATAGCTATGCCTGCTGCTACTGCTGCAGCACTTCCACCACTTGAGCCGCCAGGGACTATTGCTGTGCTATAAGGATTCTTAGTTCTACCATAGCAACTTTTTTCAGTTGTGCTGCCCATTCCAAATTCGTCCATATTTGCTCTACCAAATGCGCATAGATTGGATTGTTCTAACTTCTCTATCGCGGTTGCGCTATATGGAGATACATAACCATGTAATATATTGCTAGCACAAGTTAGTGGGCTATCTTTTACACAAATGTTGTCTTTGATTAGGATTGGAATCTTGCCCTTGTCTTTTTCTTGAATTTTTGGTGTTTGTATATAGGCATTTAATTCTTTGTATGAGGATTCTATCTTTTTACACAAATCATGCTTTAGATTCTCTATCTCATGTGGTTTAAGAGACATTGCTTGCTTTAGTGTTGGCATAAAAATCCTTAAATAGGTAAAATTTGTCAGACTTAAAAAGCCTAAATTATAGCTTATATTTTATTAATTCTACATATATTGAAGATGCTTGAATTATTGATTTAAGATGATTTTATAAGTATAATTGCATGCTTTAACCGAATTATTATTAAGAGGAAAATAATGAAACAACTACTTACTACTCCTATCTATTATGTTAATGATATCCCTCATATTGGACATGCTTATACAACAATTATTGCTGATGTATTGAAAAAATATTGGAATTTGCAAGGAAATGATATTTTTTTGTTAACTGGGACTGATGAGCATGGGCAGAAAATCGAAGGGGCAGCAAAGAAAAAAAATATGGATATAGGACAATATGTTGATTCCATTGCCAAGAGATTTCAAGATACATGGGATTGTTTTGGAATCGATTATGATAAATTTATTCGGACAACATTTGTAGAACACAAGATATCTGTGCAGAAAGCATTTGAGATTATGTTTGACAAGGGTGATATATATAAGGGGGAGTATGAAGGTAGATATTGCGTCAGCTGTGAGAGTTTTTTTACTCAAACGCAAGTCTTTGATGAGATATATTGTCCTGATTGTGGTAAGGAAACTCAAATAGTCAAAGAGGAAAGTTATTTCTTCGCCCTATCAAAATATCAAGATAGGCTACTTACATGGTATAGAGATAATGCTAAATGTATTTTGCCATTACACAAGAAAAATGAAGTCATAGCATTTGTAGAGCAGGGCTTACAAGATTTGTCTATTACTCGCACAAGCTTTAAGTGGGGGATACCAATCCCAGAAAAATTACATGATGAAAAACATATTATATATGTATGGCTTGATGCGTTAATAAGTTATATTAGTGCTCTAGGCTATGGACTTACGCAATCAAATGCAAAGGAAATCTTGCAAAATCATTTAGACCAAGATCCGTGTTTAAATTCAAATATGCAATATTTTGAGCATGCTACCCATATAGTTGGTAAGGATATTTTGCGATTTCATGCAATTTATTGGCCAGCATTTTTGATGAGTCTTGATGTTCCTCTTCCAAAACATATTTTTGTGCATGGTTGGTGGACAATTAATGGTGTAAAAATGAGCAAGAGCTTGGGAAATGTGGTAAATCCGTTAGAAATTCAGCAAGCTTATCCAATGGATATTTTTCGATACTTTTTATTGAAAGAAGTGCCATTTGGGCAAGATGGTGATTTTTCCCAAACTGCGTTAATCAATCGAAATAATGGAGAACTTAGCAATGATTTGGGCAATTTGCTTAATCGTTTACAAGGTATGAGTGAAAAATATTTTAACTTTGAATTAAAAGAGAGTTTTTGTAGAAATAGTTATCATGACCAACTTGAAAAAATTAATTCGATAACAACAGAGTGTCATGTATATATAGAAAATATGCAACTTAATAAATATTTGGAATCTGTTTGGGAGCTTTTGTATCTAGGCAATGAAATGATTACTAAGGTTGCCCCATGGGAGCTAATGAAATCAAATAAGAATAAAGAATGTAAAGAGTTCTTAAATTTAATTGCAAATATTCTTGCAAAGGCTGGATTGTTGTTATATCCTGTTATGCCAAACTCCTGCGAAAAAATTGCAAGATGTCTTGGTTTTGCTATTAATCCTGCCAACTTTACATATTTGATTAGTCAACAAGGATATTTGCAAGATTTTGTTCTTACAAAGGTTGAGGCTTTATTTCCTAAGATAGAATCTAAGAGGATAGAATCCAAAAATGCAGATTCCTCTAATAATTTGGAATCTGACATTTTAGATTCTAACAATGTAACAATAAATCAAAATGATGATAGCTCAAATAATCAACTAAAACCACATACATCCTTAAATTCTGTATCCATAGATGACTTTAGCAAAATAGAAATTAGAGTAGGGACTATACTAGATGCCAATAGGCTACCTAAGAGTCATAAGTTACTTAAGCTAAAAGTTGATATAGGTGATACTATAGAGAGACAAATTATTGCTGGTATTGCAGAATACTATGATAGTAAAGATCTAATTGGTAAACAAGTTTGTGTTATTGTCAATCTTAAGCCTGCCAAGATAATGTCAGAGATAAGTGAGGGTATGTTGTTAGTTGCTAAGGATTCAAACGGACTTAGCATAATAAACCCAGAACAAAAGCGAGAAAATGGTAGCAAGATTAGTTAGGCTTTTAGCATAATATATATATCCTTTCAAATGTAAGTTGGTATATGGCTTTCATCTAGTTCATGCAGTTAGTATTTGTATTTTTGTCATTTATTATAAAAGTTATATTTAGAAGCGATACATATAATAGATATTTGTTCCAAATGAATCTAAATAGGTATTACTAGAATCAATTGTAACTGGAGGTTGTATTGCTGCATTCGCGCTTGTTTGAGCTGTGCGCATTTTGATACTACTAAATTCATTTGTCAAAAAATAATAATTGAAGAATATTCCAATATGATGTTTAAAATAACCAACCTCCGCACCAAGTCTTATAAAAAATGAACTTTGTATTACGCTTGATGTATCATTTATATTTTTATCAATTACAAGTCTTGTGCTAGTTTGCCACATATATCCAAAGGTATATCCTAATCCTGCCTTAGGTAAAAAACTAAAGCCATTTTTTACAATGAGATAATAGTTACCCAATATGCTTACATCTATATTATATCCATCACCTGAATTATTGTGATAACTATTGAAGTATCTAGTGCTAGGGGCAAGATATGATATGATTATTGGCAACTCTATAAATACGCTTGGGTTTAAAGTATACTGAAATGAAGCGATTAATCCATATTTATTGTCTATACCGCTTGTTTTTTGATTGGATGTATTTTTTATTAGATTGCTTTTGCGCCAATCAAAGCCATAACCAAACCCCCAAGCAATTTTTAACTTCCCATATCCACTATCTTTGTCTTCTATGGGGCTTGTTGTTTCTTCTGCATGCACATTTTGGATTGTTAGCATCATTAGCCAAGTTGAAATTACAATGATACTACGGCTTATTGATTTGCAAAATACTTGATTTACTTTTTGGTTAAATATAATCATAACTCCCCTTTGGCATTTATGTCTTATTAGTATAAAACAAATAGCCAGTGATTCTACCACAAAGGTAAGTTTAAGTAGCAAGGATATTTATTGAAATATTTTGTATATAATTTTTGCTATATCTTAAATAAAGGAAAAATTGTGAATTTGCATTTTTGTGAAATAATAGAAAAGAGATTTGCATGTAAGGCGTTTAATGATAAAGAGATCAATAAAGATGACTTAGATTTTATACTCAATGCAGGTAGATTAGCCCCTAGCACATGCGGATTTGAACCATGGAAATTTGTAGTCGTATCTAAGAGAGATAATACAAGTCTTAGCAAAATTTGCTTTAATCAAGAGAATGTAGCTACTGCAAGCCATAATATTATCTTGCTAGCAAGGACTGATTTACAAGCAAAAGATGATTACATTAAAAAGCAAATTAGCAGAATTTGTCCTCCCGATAATGAAAAAAAATTTAATCAAGTGTTAAACGCTTATACATATGAGACAAATACCTTAAATGATGAGCAACTCTATGCCTATGCCAAGTCAGATTGCTATCTAGCACTTATGCAAATGGCTCTAGCCGCTATGAGTAGGGGCATTGATTCTTGTATGATAGGTGGTTTTGAGAAGGATAAGGTAGATAGCTTTCTAAGTCTTGGGTATCCATTCCAAACAGCCGTGATACTAAGCCTTGGATATAGGAGAGATGAGCCAAAATACGACAAAGTTAGATTAAACATAGATGAGGTTGTTATCTATTATTAAATCTTTGTGCGTTTAAGTGTATGATATTCTCTTATAGTTTTTGAGATGTTTATTCTTATGGTTTTATTGCATTGCACTTTATTCTTTTGCCATTTTGAGTAAAATAAGACATCTTATAAGAATAATAAATATTTTTTAATCTTTTCTTTTGATTTCAATTACATGAATTTGAAACAAAAATAAAATTGCAATTAAAATAAATAACTAAATACCCCGTTAACACCATAATAATATATATTGGTATCATCATTTATAGTAGTTTTAAATATTCCTTCAATCCCAAGACTTATATTATTGTTTATATCAAATCTACCTCCAATAACAACTCCTATTCTAGAGGTATATGGTGAGCTAAAGCTAATTCTTTCGCCATTTTGAAATATTAAGTGAAAATCCTGTGTGCTAAATAAAAAATGCTCATAGTCTAATCCAAAGGTTATATACTTATTAGAACCTAATCTCCAATTAGCTCCTGAACCTATGGCAATACTCATATAATAAGCATTATATTGTGGAACACTTATGCTTTGCGCTATATTATTATTACTTGGATTCGCATTCTCACTAAAGCCAGATATTATATTGTAGCTTTGTATAAGTTTTACCCTTGGGCTTATAGATAGAACCCCCATTTCTATGCGATAAGCAGTTGTTAAGTCAAGGCTAAATTGATGAACTCCATAGTTTGAGCCAAAGCTTTGCGTAGGAGAGTTTAATTTCACATTGCGATTAGAATCAATTAGTGAAACAAAATATCCAAGTCCTATATCAAGCTCTAGTTTGCCATCAGTTAGAAAGTATGTTTTGGCATTGGCATTTAATCCAATACTATGGCTTTGAGCAAGAAACTCAGAATCTAATAACACAAAATCATTTTTTGCTCCCTGCATGCTACCATACATATATGCGATATTAGAATATAAAATTATATTACCTAATCTATAACCAAATCCAGCTTTTATACCTCCAAAGCCTCCGACTAAAGAGCCTGCTACACCTCCTCCAATAGCATTTACATCAGATATAAATGAGCTAGTTGCACTTTGTAGGACAATGGTAGGATCGAATTTAGTATTGCTTTTTATAGTGTCAATAAGGCTAAATGGAGTTAATAAAAATTGTGATTGCAAGTTTTTGTTAAATTCTTTTATATCTTTTGCAATATTTATTCTAGTTGCACCCTGCAATGTATATATTCTATCTCCAAAGCTACTTAGGATAGCTTGGGAATTAGCATTCAAAGATGACTTGAAAGACTTTATAGCTTGTTCATTGATGCTTAATGTCACAGAGCCATTCCATTGGTTATTGTTATTCGAGCCTAAGCTAGTAGATGCAAATTCAGTGTTGCCGTTATTTAGTTGCACATGCGTTCCAATGGTTATATTTCCAGATAGATTGCCATTTATTATCTGATGTGTGCCAGCTTTTGCACCTGCAATGTCAATAATAATTGAGGCATTTTGAGAATTTTCATTATTAAGTGCGCCTGTGAATTTACCTACATCATCGTTGTATGCGCCAAATATAATACTGCTACCTATTTTATTGGTAAGATTGTTTGCAGTAAGAGTTGCTCCGTAGATTCCAATAGAGGAATTGCGTGCATTTGAAATACCTCCACCATTAAGTAAATCTCCTCCTTGAGAGGATATGATATTTCCCATTACATTCATACTACCACCATATAGTGTTATATTTCCACCACCACCAAATTGAGGATCAAAGACATTGAATCCACCAAATATTGATCCTGTTGTATCTACCTTTGCTTGTCCTCCATTGTAAAGATTCCCGTTTATGGTAATTGTCCCGTTTATATTTGTCATATTTGAGATGCCATTAGTAGAGATATTTATTTGGCTACCAATGTTATAAACTTCTCCTGTAAGTTTAAGATTACCTCTATTGTTTAGCTCACCTTGCAATCTAATTGTGATAGCTTGTGCTTCTAATGTAGATTGATTGGCAATATTTCCAACTCCATCGTGAATGAAAAATGTAGCATTGGTAAATTTTACATTAGAATTATGGTTTAGTGTTAGTCTTGTGCTTTTGCTAAATCTAACTTTAGATTCTCCTCCATAATCGCTAGATTGAGCATTGATCCTGTTTCCACTTGAAAAAACATGTAAGCTAGTTCCACTACCAACACTAATACTACCTGTTTCTAACGATAGTGTATGTACATTAGATATTGTTGCACTAATATTGCCATTTACGCTAATTCCACCAAGATAATATGTAACACCATTAACATTTGTAGGGCTTTTTACTTGCAATGAATATATGGAATTGTTGCTTCCACTAATGTTAAGGCTAGGATTTCTTCCAGATCCTATTGTTGTCATATCCCCATTGCCCGGGCTTGCAGTAACTGTATCTTGAACATTACCATTTACAAATATAGATTGTGGCATGTTGTAGTATGTGTAATCCGTGCCAAATAGTGGGCATATTAATGCAAGTCCGACTATAAAATGATTTAATATACTAGTATGCAAACGCGTCATATATTTTTGCTTTATCATATATGCCTCCTCGCATTTTTTGCTTTATTATTGTATCCACATATGTTAAGTATATTTGACATATTAAGGAAATTAATTATTAAGTCATATTATTAATGATAATCTTGTAAGCAAATGATACATTCTTAACAAAACACTAGATTCAATGTCTTTATCTTTTTTATAATATTTTTCTTGTATATTTATAATTGCCATGTTTATTTTGAATTTATAATATTTATTTAAATCCTTGATGGGCATGAAAGATATTGCTATTAATATTTTTACTTATTTATATCTAGAAACAATAATACTTATTTGTTAGTTTGAGATGTTATTCCACAGTAACACTTTTGGCTAAATTTCTTGGCATATCTACATCATTGTTTAGACGAATGGCAATTTCTAGTGCTAGTAGTTGTAATATCACCATCATAGAAAAAAATTCCTCCATATAGCTATCAAACTCTGGAATCTTTACCATATCATCGGCTAGCTCAAACTCAATAGGGCTAATTGCGCATACAATAGAATCTCTAGCAATAAGTTCCTCTACATTGCTTCTATTTTTCTCATACAATAGGTTCTTAGGCATAAGTGCTAATGTGAATAGCTCGCTATCAGCAAGGGCTATTGGTCCATGTTTCATTTCTCCACTAGCATATCCTTCTGCATGTAGATAACTGATTTCTTTTAGCTTTAATGCGCCCTCTAGTGCTAGCGGATAGAAAATATCTCGCCCAATAAAAAAGAATCCATGCCCATGCAAATATCTCTTAGATAATCTTTTGATTTTTTCATGTAAAAAAGGCATTATTTTAGTTGCTTTTATGGCGTTTAGCATAGCCTTTGTTTCACTATCTATACCTATTTGATCAACTTTGCCCCTCTTTTGTCCAAGTAAAACAGCAAATACCCATAGAACCATTACTTGTGTTGCAAAAGCTTTTGTGCTTGCTACTCCCTTTTCTATCCCTGCACGAGTAAGCAAACAATAATCAGCCAAACGCACCATAGAGCTGTTATCTACATTGCATATTGCAAGTGTTACTAGCCCTTTCTCCTTTGCTAATTTTAGTGCTTGCAATGTGTCTGCAGTCTCACCGCTTTGAGATATTACTATGAATAGCTCATCTTTTTCCAACATAGGTTTTGCATATCTAAATTCGCTTGCAATGTGAGTTGTAGTTCGGATTGCTGCTTTTCTCTCTAATAGATATTTACCTACTAGGGCACTGTGATAGCTAGTTCCGCAGGCACAAATGGCTATGCTTTTAAAATGTGAAAAAAAATTCGAATCTAATTCGTCTAGTTCTATTCTGCCTTGACTTACTCTACCCATTAATGTTTCAAATAGAACTTTTTCTTGCTCATAGATTTCCTTTTCCATGAAGTATCGGTAACCATCTTTCTGGGCATAGGCTTTTTGCATATAGAAGGGCTTTAATCGTTTTATAAGATTCTCATCAATATTATTTAAGCAGATGCTACCTATTTCCCCATCATCTAAATATAGCACATAGTCAATAAATCCTATTAGTGCTGCATCACTGCTAGCAAGGAATATGGAGCTAATTTTGCCATTAGTAGATAATGATTTTTTGTTTATATTTTGGTTTGTATTAGAATTATTACAATCTTGATTTTTATTTACATTATTTTCTTCGATTTGGTTTTCAATGTAGTCTTGCTCTTGGTATTTAACTCCAATTAATAAAGGTGAATGTTGTTTAGCATAGAAGATTCTATCTGGTTGCATTGTTGTAATAAGAAGTATGGAGTATGCTCCTTGTAGTCTTTTTATAGTTTCCTTAAATGCTTTTTCAGGACTAAGTTTTGCTGAATATACTTCAAATAGATGAATTATTACTTCTGTATCAGTTTGGCTAGAGAATGTGATATTTTTTTGTTCTAGCTCTACTCTAAGCTCTTTGTAGTTTTCTATGATTCCATTATGAATTACTGCGCTCTTATCTGTGCTATGTGGGTGTGCATTTGCTTCACTAGGCTTACCATGTGTAGCCCATCTTGTATGACCAATGCCTATACCATGTCCACAAAACTTAGAATCCTTTAGCAATGCTTCTAGATTTTTAAGCTTGCCTAACACTCGGAAAGTCTGAAGTTTTGAATCTTGCAAAACAGCCATACCTGCACTATCATAACCTCTATATTCTAGCTCTTTTAATCCGCTAAGAATAATTTCTTTTTTATCCTTATCTCCAATATAGCCTACAATCCCACACATAATCTCTCCTTAACCTATTAAGTTATTTAGGGTTAAAAATAATTTTGATTCCATTGCTTAATCTAGCTGGATTGTAATTATCTGTTATCATTAAAAATAGTATATTTGAATTTGTATTTATTACTTGCTTTTGTTTCATCTCTTTTTGCATAATTGCATTTAGCAAGTTCATATTATTATCAAATATTAGAATCTTTGGGTTCCATTTCTCTTCGTTGTTTAGCATTATTTCTAGTATTCCAGCACTATCAACAATTATCCAATATTTACCACTTACTTGATTTAGCTCTATCTCACCATCTTTTATCTGCTGAGCATTTGTAATTTTAGGCTGCTCAAGTCGTATATCATATATCCAATGAAGTTCTGAATCCTTGCTAACATCAATTACATTGTATCCTCTACTTTGGATATTGCTAATTATCACTGTAGGATCTATTTGAGATTCTGAATTAAGTGTATAACTAACCGATATTACATCATTATTTTTCTTTGCATTTGTTACATAAAAGTAGGAATATCCCATATTTGTTAATAGGTTGCTTGTTGCGTATGCAAGGAATATAAAGCTAGGCTCAAAATCTGTGCGATTTTTTTCATTAACTCTAAATGATATTTTTATATTGCTTGGCTTATTTAGCTTTAGTGCTAGTAAGCCATTGTTTTTTAGGTTATTAAGGATTTTAATTACATCAACATTACCGTTCTTATAAAAAGCACTTTCATTTTTGAATAGTTTTTGTATAAATTTAGCGTTGGTTTGATAGGTCTTTGGTTGAATGTATTCCTTGATCTTTGTATGTAAATCGTAATTTTCTCCCCAAAGTAATAAACAGTTGCAGGAAAAAAGCAAAAATGTTAGGATATTGAAATATCCAAATCTGCATATCATTAGATTGCCTTTTTCTTCATTGAGTTATATTCTTTTTGAGATATTTCCTTCAATCCAAAATTTTTACTATATAGCATATATGTAACTGAGCCTTTATTAAAGCTATAATCTTCTCCATTTATATTAAATGTAAGTATCATATTTCCAAAGTGAAATATGATATCACCTTTTGTTTGAATGCTAAATGAAGTTTTGGTGTATTTTTCACCATTCTGTTTGGTATCAAGATCCACCCATGCAAACCACACGTCTGTTTTGGGTATTATAGTGAGAGTGCTTTCTAATCCATTTGTATTTGCTGTTTGTGCTAATTCTTCTGATTTCTCGCTTTTTGATGTTTCTGTTTGATTTTTATCAGTTTTATTGTCCATTATATTTTCAGGTTGTGCTTTATTAGAGTTTTCATTTAATTCTCTATCAAGAAGCGCGTCTTCTAAGAGAATTCTTGGATACAAATCTCTTTTGCTTGGTATTATCTCTTCTGCTTGTTCTATGATTACCTCTTTGTTAGTTGTATCGTTATTCATATTATATATTATAGTGATAATAATTAGTAGTATTACCAATGTTAGAATGAATGCAAATACTATGATTTTTTTTGTTCTATTATCCTTATTGCTATGCAATCTTACTGAAGGTTTGCTAGGAATATATGATTTTTTTGTTTTTATGATTGGCCTGCTTTGTTTTTCATTGACTTTAGGTGAATCTTTTGGAGTAATTTCATGTGTATCTATATCGTTTTTAGGTTCCTTTGTTTTATTACTATATGTTTTATGTTTTGTATTTGTGCTTATTTCTATATCTTTTATATCTTTCGTGTCTTGCGTTGAGCTCGGACTTACTTTAGATTCTACTTTTTTAGGAATTGCATTTAGATTGTTGTATTTTTGATATTGTTCATATTCTTCGATCCAGCTTTTTAAATTGAGGTTTAGCTCTCTCTCTAGAATTTTAATAAAGCCATGCGCCCGTATATGATGTATATTTGCAAAGTTTTTATTTATAATATCTTGTAGCTTTGATACTGTTATGCGAGTTTTACTGTGAAGCTCCTGTATATCCATTTCTTTCAGTTTATCAAAATCTTGCATTCCATTCCTTAGTCCTTAAAATCTCTGCTGCTGTATCCGATCAATCAAGATTCCAGTAGCTACACTCGCATTTAGTGAATCAAAATTGTTCATTTCAATATGTATGATTTTATCTAATTTTTTCAGTATTTTTTGTTTTAATCCTATATCTTCTCTACCTATAAATAAAGCCCACTTTTTTGTATTATTAAGTGATTTGTTTACATGCCACGCATCGCGCTGCATTCCAGCCCCTATTAAGCAGAATTCTTGATTTTTAAGTTGATTTGCTACCTCAAGACTAGATTCCATTGTGCAAAATGGTAGTGTTAATAATGCGCCGCTACTAGCACGAAATATTCCTTCTATAGCGTTTATTTTAAGATATTCCCTATCGCATAAAATCACTGCACCAATATTTAAGCAACGACATGTTCTAACAATCGAACCTATATTGCCTACATCAGTTAACCCACATAGAACGAGTATGGAATCTAGTCCTAGCACACTCTTTATATCTGCTGTATTTATGTCGTCTATTTTGGCAATTATGCCTTGATGATTACCGCCTCTAGATAGTGATTGCGCCTTTTTATTGTCAACGCGAATGATCTTTATATAATTCTTTCTAATTTCTTTTATTAATGACTCATCAATTTCTTTTGATAGATATACTTCTTGTATCTGTTTAGGAGAATTTGCAAGAACATATTTAAAGCATTGACTTCCAAAAATTATCATTATAAACCTTATTATTTATAAATATTAATTGGGACGGAATATAAAGTTACTAAAGCCCCAAGTCAATAATAACCCAACCTAATCATTGTTATTTAGAAGAATTGGTAACTACGCTAAATGTTAAATTGGCAATTTCAGAGTGAGATAATATAAATTCGTTTAGTGTTTTTAAATCTAGATTTTTAATATTTTCTATGAATTCGTCCTTATAGTTAATTGGTAATCCATTATAATAGTTCATAAATTTAGCCTGCAGTCTCTGACTTAGTGTTTCTTCTTTTAGCGGTCTGCTGCCAATGATGAATTGTTTTGCAGAGTCTAATTCTTCTTGAGTTGCACCGTTTCTTATAAAATCCCTAATAATTTCTTGTGTTAACTTTATTGTTTCATCTTGTTTATCAAGGGCTGTTTGTATATGTCCAAAAAATGAAGTTTGAATCCTAGATAGATTTGGATACATGTATGCAGAATATGCTAGACCTCTTTTAACACGTATTTCCTCCATTAGCCTTGAGCCAAATCCAGAGCTACCAAGTATAAATCCAGCCACTTGTGCTTTATAACCATCGTTTCTAAGGTTTGTGATGTTAAGCGGGCTTGCAAAATATATGAAAGCTTGTTGTGTATCTTTTTTTAGAGTTTTTAATGTTGATGTTTTAACTTTATAACTTGGAATGTCTATCTTATGTCCTTTTGGTAGAGAGTCAAATAAGGGTAGTAATTTTTGAAGGCTTGATTGTAAGTTTAAATCCCCACCAACAACAATAATTGCCCTACTTATTGTTATATTTTCTTGTAAGTATGATTTAATATCTTTTAGTGTTATGGATTCAATTTCGCTAGATTTATTTCCTAATGCAGGATATGCTAAAGGAGTATTTGCAAATATATTCTGATTTAACAAAGTAGCTGCTTGATAATCAAAGTCAGTTTGCTTGCTCATTAGTGCTGCTTGGAGTTTATCTTTTACTTGTTTTAGTGTAGATTCTGTAAGATTTGGATCATTTAGCAAATTATAAAGTTGTTCATATGCAAAGTCTTCATACTCCTTTAAGAAGTTAACCTCAATGGTCAATGAAGATTGTCCAACTTGTGAATCAATTTCTACTGCCTTACTCTCAAGCAAGTCTGCAAAGCCTATATTGCCTAACTTTTTTGTTCCATGGTTAAGCATTGTGCTAGTAACTTTTGCTAAAGGTTTTTGGGTTGGATTAAATATATTGCCTCCACCAATGAATACAAGTTGCAAATTTCCAACAGGCAAGAATGGTGAAATATCGCTAATAATAGGGATCTTCACATCATCAATTAGCAAAAAATCCATTTCATCTTCTTTTAGAATTTTAACATCTCTAGTAGTTGGAGCTATGCTAGCATTTTGTGATGTTTTATTTTGACTAGATATGCTTGTTGCTCTTTTTTTATTGCCTGTTTGTGCCATACCCACTCCTAATAGCCCTAAAATTATCAAAAATCCAAATATATGTTGCAACACCCACTTTATCCTCGCAGTAATCACAAAAATTTAAAAATCAGAATTATATCATAATCTCTATTAAGGCTATAATGAAATGAATGTAAGTATTAGGAAAAATTAAGTATAGTTTTGTTTATAATTTTCTAATTGTTTGATTTTAGCCTAAATAAAAAGGAATATTATGCAACATTTCATCGGCTTTTCTAATATATATGTTATTGGTAGCAAATTTTTTTCTGTTATTTGCTCCATTTCCATGCTATTTTTTTCGTTATTTTATTTTGCTTTTGGATCTGGTGCCAAAGAATTAGCAGAATCTTTTGTTACCTCTCTATTAGAGAATCCAAAAGATTATTTTTGCGATGGTAATCGTTCTAAGGCTACATGTAATGCTAAAATCATAAAATTGGATAAGAACATAAAGCTTAGAAATGTTATACTTGATGTTGTTGTAAATAATAAAAATTCATCTTGGTCTTTCAAGGGAGACATAGATATATCAGATGCCGGTCTTGAACCAATAAAAAAAGTATTCCTACCAAATAAATTTGATTGTAATCATAAATATAATTTAAAAAATATAATACTTTCTTCAGATGATAAATGCAATATAAGTTCATCTACATATGATTTAACTCTTCATAGCTTAGCGGATACTCAATCAGATGTTTTTCGTTCCAAGAATATAGATGATGCAATTCAGGATTCTGTAGCTATGTTTGAAGGAATCGATCAAAATCAAGATCTAGAGGCAGTTTTATCTAAATTTAAATTTAATCATAAGCAACTAGTTATAAATCTTAAAGGATCACAACTAGGAGATTCTGTGTTTAAAGCAATGAAGGCTAACGACTCATCTTTAACAAAAGAAGTGTATGATTCAACCATTGCATTAGGTGTTGCTATGATCCCATCTTATTTATCTCAATTGCCAAACATTACCCCAGCTACATCATCCAGTCTTTCAAAGGTTGCAGGATCTATAGCAGATATCATCACTTCAAGAAAAGAATCCGCAAAAATAACCTTAAAAAGAAAGTCAAATACACCAGTTAGCCTTTCTTTGTTGATTGATTTTATTGATAATTTAGATTCAGATCGCGGAGATGCTTTTTTATTTATTAATGACTATGATATTACTTCTATATCAGAATAATGGTGATTATTATGATTGATAATTTGATTGTTGCTAAAACTCTTAGTGGATTTAAGGATAGGCTGCCAAAGGAATGCGCTGCTAAGGCAAGCATTCTTGATGTTGTAAGTAATGTATTTCTAAGTTATGGTTTTATGCCTATTGAAACGCCTCATTTGGAATATGCTCAAACTCTTGTAAGACAGGGTAGCGATGAGATTCAAAAGGAGTTATATCGTTTTAGAGATCATGGTAATAGAGATGTTGCTTTACGATTTGATTTAACTGTACCTCTTGCAAGATTTATAGTCCAGCATAGACATGAGCTTGATATGCCATTTAAACGCTATGCAATAGGAAATGTCTTTCGTGGAGAACGTGCCCAAAAGGGTCGATATAGAGAATTTACGCAATGCGATTTTGATTTCATAGGCAGCAATTCCTTAAGTTGTGATGCCGAGATATTGCAAGTTATTTATAGCTCTCTAACTGCTTTAAACCTTCAAGAATTTAGCATTTGGATAAATCATAGACAAATTTTAAATGGTATATTTCAGCATTTTGGTTTGCAAGATAATATAGAATCTGGGCTTAGAATTATTGACAAGTTAGATAAGATAGGCATAGATAATGTAAGCCTTGAATTGCAAAGGGAGCTAAATATTAGTTCAAATGTTGCACAAGATATTTGTAATATCATTAGCATAAAACAAAATAATCACTATGAGGAATTTTTTAAGGAAGTTAGCTATCTTAAAGATTATAATGATAGCCTAAAAATTGGCTTAGAAAGCTTGGAATCTGTATTACATATATTGAGCGATTTAGAGTTTGATATATCTGTATGTAGAGTTAGTTTTTCTATTGCTAGAGGGCTTGGATATTATACAGGTATAGTTTATGAGACAACTCTAAATCGCCTAAAAAATCTTGGCTCTGTTTGTAGTGGCGGTAGATATGATAATTTAACTCAAAGCTTCAGCAGTGAGAGATTAAGTGGGGTTGGGGCTAGTATAGGCATTGATAGACTAATAGTTGGAATGCTTGAGCTAGGCTTGCTTGATGAGAGAAGCACTATGGCTAGAGTTCTTGTTATTTCATTGCATATGGATTACTTGCCATTTGCCCATAAAGTAGCTGAAGTATTAAGGCAGAGCAATATTAGGGCTGAAGTTTATCCAGATGTTACGAAAATTAAGAAATCCCTAAGTTATGCTAATAATAAAGGACATGAATTTAGTCTCATCATAGGTGAAGAAGAATTTAAAACAATGACTGTTACTGTAAAAAATATGACATCGGGCATGCAACGTGAGAATATTAGTTTATTGAATACATTGCAGATGATTAAACAAGCCTAAGATTTTTAAGATATTGTATTTATCGTATTAATGTATTTTATGTGATTGTCAATAGTTTTACAATTCAATCATAGAGTATTATAATGAGAATCTACATTCACATTCCATTTTGCGATTCTAAATGTGGGTATTGCGCATTTTTTTCTCAAACAAACCAAGAGTATTTGATACAAGATTATTTTAAGGCTTTATACAAAGATATACAATATACTCTAGCTATACATAATATAACATATATCTCAAGTATATTTATTGGCGGTGGGACTCCAAATGTAGTTCCTGCTCGATATTATGAGAGCATATTTGAGCTCCTTATGCCTTTGTGTAATATAGAAAATGCAAATTCAAGTATAGAAATAAGCATAGAATCAAATCCGAATACTTTAACTCAAGAATGGCTTGAAACTCTCTGTTATTTTGGTGTAAATAGGTTAAGCTTGGGTGTGCAAAGTTTTTATAGTGATAAACTCATATTATTACAACGAGCTCATTCACCACGAGATATAGCTCATTCTTTTGATTTGGCTACACGATTTCTTGATAATATTAGTCTAGATATGATTTATGATTGTAGCTTGGATTCCAAATTTAGGCTTCAAGATGAGCTAGCTATGGCTTTGAATCTGGGTATATCACATATTTCAGCATATAGTTTAAGTATAGATAAAGATTCTAGTTTTGCTAAAACAAATTCCAATCATCTTTTAAGACAAGAAAGCCTAGGATATGTTGTAAGAGATTTCTTGTGTCTTAATGGAGCACTTCACTATGAGGTGTCTAATTTTGCTTTGCCTAAGAAATGTCAGCATAATTTAGGCTATTGGAATAGTGAGGAATATTTAGGATTTGGTGCTAGTGCCGTAAGTAGAGTTGGAACAAAAAGAACTTATGCTACAAAGAATTTACAAGGCTATATTGCAAACCCATCTTATAGAATCATTGAGGAGTTAAGTCTTAGGGACTTGGAGTTTGAGGAAATTTTCCTTGGATTTCGTAGTGAAGTGGGAGTTAGACGGAAGTTGTTAAATCAAGAAAGACTAAATATAGCCCTTAGCAATAACTTATGCTTAGAAAAAGATTCCAGAGTTTATTCTAAAGACTTTTTTATAGCTGATGAGTTGGCATTATATCTTTGTTAATATATTTAGCGTATTTTAATAGCATTTCTGTGATTTTTGTTGTACTATAGTTGTAATTATGCATTATGATTTGTTATACTTTATCTTAAACATAACTAAATAAATTGTTTTTATAAGCTGTTAGTGTGAAATATAAAATACTATATATTGATGAAATTGATATTACTAAATAAATCTAGCATTAATTCATTGGCAAATATTATTGTGATATTTTAAAGTTCACCTATAATACAAACCTATTTAAATAATCTATAATGATAGTTACTTACTGTTATGGTTTATTGATGTTAAAATCATTTGATAGCATTTATTATAACTTGCACAGGTATATTATCTAAGTGGCTAATAAAATATTTAGATACCTAAATATTTTATTATATCTCTTCAAAGCGACGTAGTGCTGAAGCTATCATTGAAGTATCGCTTGATGCTTCTCTTAATAGTTGTTCTGCTTGTTCTATTGCTTTTGATACTTGTGAACTGCTATCATTTTTGCGAATACATACTGCACCATCAGCCAGAACACTTACTAAATCACCTGCAATTTCTACATAACCCCAATTAATGGCTACTAAATCATGGTGAGATTCAAAGCTAATATCTATAATACCAGTTTGCAGCAGTGTTAGCATATCACAATGTCCCGGTAATACTCCAAACTCTCCGTCTTTACCGGGGAGATATACTGCTTGAACCCTACCTTTAAAAATTTCACCATAAGGAGTAACAATGTCTAATTGAAAATCTTGCATAACATATCCCTTATTTTGATTGTTTCATATCCTCTGCTTTTTGAATCACCTCTTGAATGTTGCCTACCATATAAAAGGCATTTTCTGGAATGTGGTCATATTTACCTTCTAGTATGCCTTGGAATCCTTCAAGTGTTTCTTGTAGACTTACATACTTACCAGCACTACCTGTAAATACTTCAGCAACAAAGAATGGTTGTGATAAGAATTTCTCAATTTTTCTTGCCCTTTCGACTGTTCTTTTATCCTCTTCTGATAGCTCGTCCATACCAAGCAATGCGATAATATCTTGTAAATCTTTATACTTTTGTAAAACTTCTTGAATACCTGTTGCAATTTTATAATGTTCTTCCCCTATAACTTGAGGATCAAGAATTCTAGAAGTAGAATCAAGAGGGTCCACAGCTGGATAAATCCCCTTTTCAGCAATCTTTCTATTCAAAACAGTTGTTGCGTCCAAGTGTGAGAATACCGATGCAGGAGCTGGGTCAGTTAGGTCATCTGCAGGAACATAAACAGCCTGCACAGAAGTAATAGATCCCTTATTTGTAGAAGTAATACGTTCTTGTAATTTACCCATTTCACTTGCAAGTGTTGGTTGATAGCCAACTGCAGATGGAATCCTTCCTAAAAGCGCGGACATCTCAGCACCAGATTGTGCATATCTAAAAATGTTATCAATAAACATCAAAACATCAAGTCCTTTTTCATCTCTGAAATATTCAGCCATAGTTAATCCTGTGAATGCGATTCTATTCCTTGCGCCTGGTGGTTCATTCATTTGTCCATAGCATAATGCAACTTTATCTAAAACCCCGCTTTCTTTCATCTCGTGATATAAGTCATTTCCTTCCCTAGTTCTCTCTCCAACGCCAGCAAATACAGAATAACCACTATGTTTATACGCAACATTGTGGATAAGCTCCATAATAACAACAGTTTTTCCTACTCCAGCACCGCCAAATAAGCCTACCTTACCACCCTTTGAGTAGGGGGCTAGCAAATCAATAACTTTTATTCCAGTTTCAAACATTTCTGTTTTTGTGCTTTGATTATCGAAGCTCGGAGATTCTCTATGTATGGGCCATGTTATTTTAGCTTTTACCGGTTCTCCGCTATCTACTGCTTCTCCTATAACATTAAAAATTCTTCCTAATACCTCTTCTCCAACGGGCACTTCAATCATAGTGCCACGAGCAGAAACTTCTTGTCCTCTTGTTAGCCCTTCTGTCATATCCATAGCAATAGTTCGGACTACATTATCTCCCAAGTGTGCTGCAACTTCCAAAACAAGATTTTTTGTTTCTTTGTCGAAGTCATATTTAACATCTAGTGCTTCATTTATCTGCGGTAGATAATTATCAAATTCAACATCTACAACAGGTCCCATAATTTGTGTAATCCTACCTATCTTGTCCATAAAGTAAACTCCTTAAATATAGTGTAATTATTGGCATCAGTATATCTATTTCATCGCTTCAACGCCAGCATTGATTTCTACTAGTTCAGTTGTGATAGCTTGCTGTCTTGCTTTGTTGTAGGAAATAGTCAATGTTCTAACTAGCTCAGTGGCATTATTGGTTGCTGTGTCCATGGCCTGCATTCTAGCACTGTGTTCAGCTGCTAATGAATCTACGAGAGCATAATACATATTATATTCAACATACTTTTTTGCTAATTCGTCTAATATAATATTTTCTTCATCTTCTGGCGAAATATTTAAAACATTATTGCCTTTGTCTTCGTTTTCTAAGATACTTAAGTCGGGAACTAGTGGTAGTATTTTTACAGATTTTAGCTGTTGTGATATTAGGTTTTTGAATCCATTATATACAATTATAACTTCTTGTGTTTTATCATTTAAAAAATCTTCTACTGCGGCATTAATAAAATCGCTTGCCCTCTCGTAGTTTGGAGAAGAACTCAAATCTACAATACTATCTTCTAGTTTAATTCCATTAAATGCAAAGAAAGCATTTCCTTTTTTGCCAATGCATCTAAATCTCACATTTACCTGACGTTTTTTATATTCATCACTTAAACGTAAAACTTCTTTCATTGTTATACTATTAAATCCCCCACATAATCCTTTATCTGCTGTTATGAACACTATATCAACAAACTTAATATCATGTGAATCGGTGTTGTTGAAAAATTTACTATCAATATTAGTTATTCCGCTAAATCTAACTCTTTTCATCATATCATAGAAAACTTCATTAAGCTTATTTTCAAATGCTCTAGCTCTTCTAGCCATTTCCTCTGCTTTTTTAAGTTTAGAGGTAGAAACTAACTTCATAGCTCTAGTAGTTTTCTTAGTGTTGTTTACACTAGATATTTTTTTTCTAATTTCTTTTAGTCCATTACCCATATTAGACTCACTTATATTGCAAACCCAGATTGAAATTCTGTTAATGCATTATTAATGGCAGATTCAATTTCTTTGTCTAAAGCTTTTTTAGATGCAATATCTTTGAATATTTGAGGATATTTTGCTTCTATAAAGGGATAGAGCTGTTTCTCAAACTCAACCACTTTATTAGCTGGAATATCATCTAAGAATCCTTTTGCTCCAGCATATATTATTACCACTTGTTTCTCTATTGGAAGAGGGCTATATGGACCCTGTTTTAATACTTCAACCATTTTTTGTCCTCTTTCTAGCTGTTTTCTGCTAGATTCATCAAGGTCAGATGCGAATTGAGCAAATGCTTGCAATTCTCTGAACTGGGCAAGATCAAGACGTAATGTCCCTGCAACTTGTTTTGTTGCTTTAATTTGTGCTGCGCCACCAACTCTAGATACAGATAAACCAACGTTAATAGCTGGACGAATACCAGAGTAGAATAGGTCTGTTTCTAGGAAGATTTGTCCATCTGTTATTGATATCACATTTGTGGGAATATAGGCTGATACATCTCCTGCTTGAGTTTCAATGATTGGTAGTGCTGTTAAAGAGCCAGCACCAAGTTCATCATTTAATTTAGCTGCACGTTCTAAAAGTCTAGAATGAATGTAGAATACATCTCCTGGGAATGCTTCTCTACCCGGAGGTCTTCTAAGAATAAGACTCATTTCACGGTATGCTACAGCATGCTTAGTTAAGTCATCATAGATTATTAATGCATGCTTGCCATTATCTCTAAAATATTCTCCAATTGTTACTCCTGAATATGGCGCAAGATATTGCATAGCGGCACTTGAGCTAGCAGATGCGTTAACAACAACTGTATATTCCATTGCTCCATGTTCTTCTAGTTTACGCACCACTTGAGCAACTGTTGATTCTTTTTGTCCTATGGCTACATATATACAATAAACACCTTGTCCCTTTTGATTTATGATTGCATCTATTGCAACAGTTGTTTTTCCTGTTTGTCTGTCACCAATAATCAGTTCTCTTTGTCCCCTACCAATAGGAACAAGAGCATCAATAGCCTTAAGTCCTGTTTGTAGTGGTTCGTGGACACTTTTTCTTTGCATAATGCCAGGTGCCTTTTGCTCAATAAATCTATGCTCAACAGATGTTATATCTCCTTTACCGTCTAGAGGCTCTCCAAGTGTATTTACAACTCTACCAATTACTCCTTCTCCTACGGGAACTTTCATTAGTCTATTTAATCTTTTTACTGATGTTCCTTCCTTAATCCCTTTGCCTGAACCTAATATAACGATTCCAACACTGCCTTCTTCAAGATTTAGTGCTAGACCCTTCTCTCCTGTATCAAACTCTACCATTTCATATGACATCACATCATTTAAGCCATATACTTTAGCAACACCATCGGCATAGCTAGTAACTTTCCCTACTTTGTTAATGTCTATTCGTAGATCGAAATTTTCTATCTTTTCTTTTATTATTGAACTAATTTCTTCTGGCTTTAATTTTGTTGTATTCATGCTTTTCCTTTTAAATTGCTTTTAAGATAAATTCTTGTAATTCTCTCATAAACTTGTTTTTTAAGAATGTAATTTCAATTCCCAAATCATGTATATCAAGGCATATACCATCAATGTTATGATCGATTGTTTGAGATATTTCAAGATTGACATTTATTCTTTTCTCTAATTTTGTCTTAATGCTTTGAAGTGTTATTTCGTCAACTCGCTCTTTAGTAAGTAAGGTTGCTATATAGGTATTATTTTTGCCATCTATTATTTTCTTTAGTTCTTTAGATATTATAGGTATTAAACATAGTCTATTATTTTCAGCTAATAATGATAGTAGTCTCTTGGATTTAGAATCTAATTCTTCATTTATGGATTCTATTATTGAGCATACAAGTTTAAACTTATCTTCCTTTGACATTATATGTGAGTTAACTGCTTCAGAGAATTTATCTGATTCAAAGGCATACTGAAGACAAGAATAATTTCTATGAGTTTTAATGATTTGTTCAATATTAGAGCAATCTGCTAATGCCTTAGCATATTTCTTAGCTATTATAATTTCTTGCATTATGACACCTTTTTTTCTAGTATATTGATGTAATCGTTACTTGTTAGCTGAATTTTATTGCTGGAGAGTATTTCTTGTAATACTTCTTGTATAATTTGTTTTTGGAAAGCTTTAGCTTGGAATTTCATTGATTCTTCATTGCTCTTTGTTATATAAAGTATTTGTTCTTTAGCCTTTTCCTCTATCTCTTTCTCTGATATTAATGCTTCTTTCTTGGCTGTTTCAATTATACTTTTAGCTTTTTGCTTTGTATCTTCTAGCTCAATTTTAGCTTTTTCTTTTTTACTTTTAGCTTGTTTTGTTCTCATTTGTGATTCTGAAAGCCTATTGGCGATATCTATACTTCTAGCAGATAATATTGCTTTTAATTTGTCTGCCACCAAGTACCAAAGCAATACAACAAATATTATGAAGTTTACAAGCCTTTCGAATATGTCAGTTTTTGATATATCTATATGACCACCTTGTGAAGCGAATAATATTCCTGATAATCCAACCAAAGTTAGTATTGCTATAAATCTCATTATAAACCACCTTTCATTAAAGCTTCACACATTTTTTATTTTCATTAATAGTGTTGAATCTATATCACTTAAGCAAGCCTTAATATCCTTCCTCATTTTATCCTTCTGGTCTGATAGTTCTTTTAGGAATTCTTCCATTTTTTCTCTATTTTCTAGTTGAGCTTGTTCTATTTTTTTATTTGCGGAATCTTTAGCATCTTGTATCGCTCTGCTTTTTATGGCATATGCTTCAGACTTAGCTTCTGATAAAATTTTATTTATTTGCTTATTTATTTCAGATAATTCCTTATCGTCTTGGCTAGCAATAGCTAAATCACTATTAATCTTAGCATTCCTCTGGTCTATATAATATATAATTGGTTCAAACACAAATTTATTTAATAAAAACATAGTAATTATAAATACTATAAATACAACTAGCATTACTTGAGGATTAGGTATTATCTCCATAATTTAGCTCCCATTAGAATTATTACATTTGTTTCTTAAAATTTCAATTTTATATAGTCCCAATAGCTAAAAGCAGATTGCACTGCAACGGGCATACTCTTAAAGAAACGAAACAATAACGAAACTCTACTTATTATTATAGCAAATTATCTTTTGAAATATGTTTTAAGTTTTAATTATAATTAAAAATAAAGTAATTGAGTATGTTTTTATTCAAGTTATTTTTTAATAATATTTTTTTATACCTAATATCTTTTTTGTCAAACTATATTAGAATTATCATATAGAGTTTTGCAACGTTTTGATTTTTGGGAGGATAACAATGAATGATGATTTAGCTATTAAAGAGTATCTTAAGTTTCATGGTATAGATAATGTATTAGATATGGAATATGATGAATTAAAGGAACAATATGAAAAAGTTGTTCGCGAAGGTGTATCCTATTACTTTGATATTTTGCATGGAAATGATGTAGATATGGAGATTTCTAGCATTGATAGAAAGGATACAATTGAAGCTCTAAAGCAAGTAGAAAATACAGATGAGTTGTATGAAAAATTGCATGATTTTTTGCATACATATAATCATACTGACTTGATTGCTCTTATAGTTGAATTGAAAATGCCTATTTCATATAATAGGCTACGTAAGATTGTTTCTATAGTTTATTCTAGGGTTCAAGATGAAGTTCTTGATAATATTAAGATGGATTTGCATACATTTCCACAGCAAGAGCGCGAAACCCTTATTGCATATTATGAAACTAAGAGAGATGATATTATGATGCTTCAAAGCTTGCATGCAAAATACAAAAGTTTAGGAATGTTGGAGTATTTACGTGGGATAGCTGAGACTAAGCTTCTAATTATGCGAACTTTTTTACCCAAAGACTTGGAAACTGAATATAAGCCATTTTATGATAATGGAAAGGAAAAGCAAACACTTGTTTCAAAAATACTAAAAATCAGTGGGATCTATTCAAAGCAAGAATTATTTGACATGCAAATTATGGAATTGCAAGGTATCTATAATGAAATTATGGAACAAATATCGCAAAAAGAACGAGAGAATAAATTGATAAGGAAATATATTGAAATATTCGAGGATTCTGCAGGTATTACGGAAGATGAGTTTAAGGCTTATTGCCACGAAATGAGGGAAAACCTATCGGCAGAAGCAATAAGTGAGGTTATTGGTCATTTTACAACGCGTAATCATTTCATATCAAATAAAATTAATAATGTTTTTTCTGGTAAGAATGTTAATCAAGCTCCAGAGGCTTTAGATTAAGCATTTGTGTGACTTAATCTTTATATATATTCTGCTAATAAATTTAATTGGTTTTGTTTCTTATCTATTTTCTATATCTTTTTATATATTTGTATTTTTGCTAATATAAATCTATAAATTTTGAGAATCTATATTCCACTTTCATTATTTATAGCCTATTCATTATTTATAGCTTACATGGCTGGTAATGTTCCTATCTCTTGTCCCATTTTCACAATATCATTGGTGTGCACGCTCCAATGCGCTTTTATAATCAAAACCACAGTTGAGCCCATCTCAAAATATCCTATTTTATCTCCAGCTTTAAGTTGAATAGGATTTTCGTAGATATATTTGGCATCTCCTAATTGGGCATTTGTCTGTATTCTATGATCAAAATCAAAGCATATTTTGCCTACATTTAAAGCACCTATCGCGACAAAATACGCAATGCTAGCATTGTATTTAAGCCTTGTTGTAAGGACTACTCGCTCATTATGTATAAATAAATTATTATTTTTCAGCAAAGAATTTTTATTTACAGGTAATAATGTGCCGCTAAAATACCTAGCTTCTAATACCTCCAAATCACATGGAGCATGATAATGATGATAATCCTTAGGGGATAGATATAAGTTTATATAGCTATATGAATCTAAGCGCGCTTGGCTTTCGTTTTTTTCTATTTGTCTATATTCTGCACCATATCCATATAGTAATTCAAGAGCATTGTAGCTTTTGCCTTTTATCTGTAGTGCGGTATTTTTATTAATATTTCCAGATTCCATAATCAAAGAATCAGTAGGGCTAATTATATTGAAAGACTTTGTTTGAATTTCTCTTGGCTTTACTAGCTCGCGGGTAAAAAGATCATTTAGTGTTTCATATTGTGTATAGTCCTTAAATTCATTTAGGTTGATTTTGAATATATTTACATAACTTTTATTTATGATGTGTTGAATAGATTTATTGAACTTTTTATGTGCAAATTTGCCAAATAATCGTGAAATTTTGTTGCTTCGATACAATATATATCCTTTATGAGTGAAATGATAATAGTGCTTTTTATAAGAAATTGTATAAGATTCTAGCAAACTTTTGATATTCTTATTTAGATGTTTATTGCTTGGTTTACTAAATAAGTTTGCCTTATATGAAAACCCTTATGCTAGAAACTTCTATTTCATAATTTTGTATTTTGGGTTTTATTCTATTCATTCAAATCAATAGGCTTTTATTATTTTAGCCTGTGTAAGAGGCAAAACATAATTTTATTTGAGGAAAGTGTCATTAATACTTTTAAAGTTATCGCGCACATCTAAGCGCATTTGCTAGAGCTAATAGTGCTACACCCACATCTCCAAAAACCGCTAGCCACATATCTGCTATGCCCGCTACTCCTAGTGCTACTATTGCTAGCTTTACGCTTAATGCGAAGTATATATTTTGCCAAGTGATTCTTTGTGTTTTTTTAGCGATTTCTATTGACTTAGTCAAGCTGTGCAATGTCGGAGAAGTTAAGATAATATCTGCGCTTTGCTTGCTTATGTCATTACTTCCATTATCGCTTCCTGATATACTAATGCCAACATCAGCTAGCGATAGAACTACGCAATCATTGATTCCATCTCCTATAAAAGCGGTATTATTTTTATGTCTGTTTATAGACGAAAATATTTTTTCACTATCCCCAAATCGTCCCCTTTCCTTTGTCGTGCTGTTGGTTGTAATCTCATATTCTTTTTTAAGTGATGAGAAGATTTCTGCCTTTTGATTTGGCAATAGATTCCCATAGAATCTATCTATAGTAAGTAATTTGGCTATATGTTGAGTGCTTGCTTGATTGTCCCCACTAAGAATTGCCATATTTGCAATTCCTAGTTCTTTAAGTTTTAAAATACATTCTTTTGCTTCATCTTTTAGAGAATCAGAGATGTGTATGCATCCTACATATTGCCATTCATCTATATCTATTTTAGCTGTTGCTACATATATGATTGTATCTGCAGGATTAGCATTAGTTTCATCGTCCAATATAATATCTATATTGTATTCTTTTAATAGTTTAGCACTACCTATTAAAATCTTTCCTTGTCCTTTATCATTATATGTAGCTAGTATTCCTTTCCCAGATATTTCTTCACATTCTTGCATAGATGGATAATTTATTTTCATTGTTTTTGCAGCTTGTCTTATAGAGTTTGCGATTGGGTGATTTGATAGGCTTTCAGCACAGCTAGCAAGCCCTAATAACTCTTCTTTGCTAATGTTGTTTGGCTTTATTTGTGTAATAGCAAATTCGCCTTTTGTAAGAGTGCCTGTTTTATCAAATATGATATTTCTTGTGTTTGCTAATGCTTCTAAGTAATTTGAGCCTTTTACTAATATGCCATGTCTACTTGCAATACCAATAGCACCAAAATATCCAAGTGGAGCAGAGATTACTAGAGCACAAGGGCAGCTAACCATTAATACAACTAATGCCCTATATATCCATTCTAACCAAATCTCTTGTGTGAATCCTAGAAAGAATGGTGGGATTATTGCTATACACAAGGCAAATACGAATATGATTGGCATATACACTTTAGCAAATCTTGTAATTAGCTTTTGTGTTTTCGCCTTATTATCTGCAGCATTTTCTATCATATCCTGAATCTTGGCTATATTAGAATCTTGAAATCTAGCCTCAACTCTAATTTCTAATGGACTGTTTATGTTGATTGCACCAGCTATTACTTTATCATTTGGTTTCACACTTAATGGCTTTGGTTCTCCATTGATTATACGCATATCAAGATGGCTACTACCCTTAATAATCATTCCATCAACTGGAATCTTTTCTCCAACTTTTACCACAATTACATCATCAATGTCCAATATTTCTGGGTGTATATCTTCTAGCTCATTTTCATTTAAAGTTTTTTTATGAGCAATATTTGGGATAATTTGCATTAGAGTATTCAGCGAATTGCGAGATTTACTTATGGCTAATGATTCTACTAGCTCTCCAGTTTTGAAGAATATCATTACAGCTACTGCTTCAACCACTTCTCCTATACAGATAGCAGCAAATGTAGCAAAGAACATCAAGGAATTTTCATCAAAGAAGATTTTATTTTTTAAGTTCTTATATGTATTTTCAAAAACCTGCTTGCCTGAAAGAAAATAAATTAGCAAAAAGAATACAAATAGTAAATATTTGGAATCTTCATTATTTCCAGTAAATATCATATCGCTGTATTTTGCAAACAATCCAAACCCAAATAGAGATATTAATATGAGCAATAATATCCCTTCGTTTTTATTTGCATCATTTTCATCTTGATATTTAGAATCTTGATTGCTTTTTATTTGCACTTTTGATTCTACTTCATGTATATCTTTTTGTAACAAAGACAACAAAGATTGATTTAGATTTGACTTGTTATCTTCATTTCTTTCTTGTATATATAATGTTCCTGTTTGAAAATTGATTTTAGCAGTCTTGATATATGGTAGGCTAGATAGTTTTTTTTCTATCTTATTTGCGCAGTTTGTGCAATCAAGATTATATAGTTTAAACTTTTGCATATCGCTCTCCTAATAAGCAATGTTTAGATATATTATATTATGTTTTTGTTTAATACCTAAGGGAGGTATATGTTTATTACAATATAAAATAAATTCGTATTTTATTTATAATTTTAGGAATAGAACTTATTACAAAGATTTATATAAGCTAATGTTTATACATGCTTGCATGTTTTTATTCTCCACCAATAAAACAAATTGCTTTAAATCTTTCGCCCATAGCATTTGGAGCAATCAACCCTTTAAGTTTTACTTGCTGCTTAATTTTTGTTTGAAGGCTAAATCCTTGTGAAAATAGCTCAAAAACTTCTAATATATTGCATTCTTGTAATAATGCTTTAGCTTGTGTAGAGCAGAAGAGACATTTTGCTCCATATTGAGCAAAGATGTTTTGTAATATTCCAAAATCTACATCATAGGTTATATCACTCTGTTTATAGAATCTGTGGATATTTCCATTTTGTAGTTCTTCGTAAAAGTTATAAACATAATGTTTTTGATAAATACGCAAATTCATATCTCTAGCACCAAACTCTCCATAATCAAATGCTAGAAAAATCCATTTATTTTTAATCATGTTTATATCATAAATGAACTTTTCTAAGTTTAAACATACTTCAGATCCCAGAACTTTATATTTATTGCGAAAGTCTGTGATGCTAGGTTGTATATCCTGCCATATAAATTCGTGATTATTGCTATCTTGTCTTACAAATAGCATTTGTTCATTCATTATAACGTCGCAAGGCATACTATCAAATAATTCATTACTAAGGAAGAATATGTTTGTATTTGTATTGTCTTTTTGCTTCGATATTTCTAGGATATTGTTTGAATGCTGCAGTGTGTTTTTATCAATATTTTGCACAAAACCAATATCTTGCAATCTTTTAAATATATGTAATTGTTTTTTAAATCGATTTGTAATTCTTGATTCAAAATTTTGCTTTTGTAATATCCTAAGATTTGGCAATGGCTCAATTGTGCAAAATTCGCATTGATTAATTACATCATAGCTAAATGCACTTAAGAATTCTGCTACATCACCAATCAAGTCTGCATTATTGCTTCCAATTTCTATTATTGCTAGCGGTAAGCTTAAAATATCTTTCTCAAGCAATGCTATGATATATCTTGCAATCGCACCACCAAAGAACTTTGACACAGATACAGAAGTATAAAAGTCCCCACTTTTTCCAATACGATTTGCATCACTGCTTAGATAATATCCTTGATTATTAGAATCTACATCATAGAGCCATTTATTCATATACTCCCTAAAGGGTATTTGATTTGTCATATAAGTCCTTTTGAATCTCTATTTGCTTTCAATATATTGTTTATTATTTTATTTAGTAATTTTATGCATTATCTTTGGATTTGATTGTGTTTATTGTGTCATAGATTAGTTTTGTCCCAGTTTTCATAGTTTGACGCAAATCTATAATTTCTCGTATGCGATAACGAATGATTTTTTCATTTTCTTTTGCTTCATCATTCAATAGTTCTGGTATGCGATCAAACTCTGTCCTAGAGCTAGGTAGCATGCAAAATAAGTCCTTAATTTCTTGGGGTAGAATATCAATTATAGTATCTACTATAAAAGCACGGTTAAGCGGTATTATCATATCAACTTTGGCATTTTTTGCTAGCATTTTATCTTTATGTAGTTTGTCCTTTAGTCTGCTTATTACGCATTCTAGTAGCATTTTTTTTGTAGCTCTAATCCATACACTCAATATTGTTAGCTCGGTGTGAATCTTTTCTGCAAATTCACGCATAATCTCATAATGCTTATTTGTAAAGTTGCGATATACGCTTAGGTTAAATTCCTCTAGATTAAAGTAGCCATCTACACTAATGAATGGAGGTTTTTTTTGTAGCACTAAATGATGTCCGCGCTTTATCCATTCCTCAATAACATTGCCAAATGCAAGCAAGCTATCTTCTATGGTATTGTTTATATAGGCATCAAAGCGGCTAATCTTTGATAGTAGTGTTTTATGCTTTCTTGCCAATGGGCTTTGGTTATCATCTAATTCCTTTGCTACTTCCTGTATGTTGATTTGATATGTTTCATAGATTATATGCCTATTGGTTATGATGTCTAGAAATGAAGTTTGCTTAGGTCTTATGCGCATTTTGATAGTATCAATATTATCTAATATACTATCTACAATACTTTCTAAATATCTCTTAAAACTTTTTAAGATATTGCTTAATAACTCTTTGTTATATTCATTATTAAGCTTGATGACTTTTGCTATTAAATTTAGATTTTCTTTATGATAGTTGTAGTCAAGCAATTTATAATGATCAAATAGAATCTTATAGTGCATATCTATAACTTTATTCTTCTCAAATACTTCTTTGAGAAGAATAAAGTTTTTTTTGTTTTTAGCATTTTGTGCAATTTTTATAATAGATTCTTCTATTGCTTGCATTTTTTCTTTTTGAGATTGTAGTTTTATATCAGATGATTTTTCTAGTTCGTTGGCTTTATTTTTTTCTAAATAGAATTGCTCTATATTTGCTCTAGCAGATTCAAATATCGCTTTAATAGATTCACAATTTTTATTTTTAGTAGAGTTTAGCTGCTTCTCTAGTATGTAAAGCTGTTTTATGATTGCAAATTTCTCATCTATTTTTTGCTCGATAAAGAATAGTTCAAAGCTAATACTATAAGTGGCAGATAATTTAAATTTCTCATTTAACATATTCTTATCAGTAGATATTTGCTCTAATAACTCATGGGCATCGTTATATTTTTGCGTTTTAGTAAGTATTGCTATAGTTGGCTTTTTCTTTATTATTTTTGCGATGACATCTTGTTGTTGTATTTTGCTATTTAGCTCCAAAAGCCATATATACATGTCTGCATCTTTTAATGATGAGCTATTCTCTTGTTTAAATCCATCTATATCTTTGATTATATCAAAGCTTTGCAAAAAGCTAGATGGGGTAAATATTTCAAAGCTTTCAATTTGCTCTAAACTAGTTTGACTTATATCTAGTGAATGCAAGGTATTACTAAGGATAAAATCCTTACTATTTGTTGTATCCTTATTTGTAGAATCTTTATAGTTAATGCGTACAAACGCATTAGTAGAATATCTTAGGATAATTTTTTTTTGCGACATTTGGCTATTTAATGGGATAATATTATCCTTTAATATGGCATTAATAAATGCTATTTTATCCATGCCTTGTGTGCCTAATAGCAATATCTTTAATGTTTTTTTATATTGCTCTCGTATATTTTTATAGAATCCTTTTAGCTCTTGTGTGGGGTGGAACTTAGGATTGCTCATTATTTTTTCTACTTGGCGAATCTGACTTAATATATCGCTTGTTGGTTCATCTGTATAGGATACATGATGCAACTCGTTGTATTCTTTCAAAAAAATCTTTAATATGCTCAATATTTATCCTCCTATTTGCTTACAAGATTTTTTAGAATCCATGTACATTCGTCCTTATCATTAATATAGGCATCATCGTAGTAATTAATGAAGCTAGATTCTATAATCATAGTAGCACATTGCATAAATTCGCTAAAAAGTGCTATTCGTGTATTGAATAGCTTTTCTATATTGCGTTCTAGCAAAAAGAAGTAGTACTCAAAACTAGCTTTAAGGGGTTTTATAATTGATTCTTCACTAATTGCTCCTTTTTTTGTATTATCAGGCAGAACAATATCAAGCTTATATGAGAGATGCTCTGTAATTATATTATTGCTATCAGTAGAGTAGCCATCTCTAATTATAGAATCAAATCTTTTGAACAATATATCCAATATCTCTTTATGCTCATTGGTTTTTGTAAATCTTACTAGTGAGTTTGGATTCTTGCTATCTAGACAGCTTGCGATACTATTTAGCTCATTATGTGCTATAAAATGGCTTTGCAATATTTCTGATAGTCCTTGTAGTCCTATGATAATGCTATCTATTGTGGAATGCTTTAGTCGTTTTATGCTAAAGTTTGTTCTTTTTTGCATTTCATAGTTTAGTGACTGAATAAATTGCGAATAAAGATTGTCTCGTAGATTCTTAAAAGAAACATAAAATGATGAATATTTTGCTGGTAGTTTATCTGCTATGAGGTTGGCATTTTGCTTTATTTTGTTTAACATTGATATTATTTCTTGCCTATCTTGTGAGCTAAGTCTATCTTGCTTATTATTTATTAACAACGATGATATAAGTGATAATTTTGCTGACTTTTCTTTGATTGTATTTTTAGATTCCTTATCTATCTCTTTTGAATCTATATGCACATCTTTCTTCTGTTCATCATTTTTGCTATCTGTATTTTTATAATCAAGACTTTCAGAATCCTGCTCTAAGCTGCACTCTTTTATGTCAATGCTAGATTCTGCAATCTCTAATCCTTGTATATAATCGCTCTGGCAAAGCTTTATGATATTGCTTAATATTTCTACATAGATATGTTTTATTGGTGATTCAAATATATGTGCGAATATTTGTCTCTCAAGCTCTAAGACACCGCTTGATTGCATGTCAAATCCACTTTCTGATGTTATAGTGTTTTGCTTTCGCATATTATAGGCTGAAGCTGGAGTTACATAATGAAAATGTAGTTTATGTAATATTTCTTGCTTTTGCTTTATTTTATCTAGCCTTTGCTCTATGAGGTTAAGAAGCTTATTATGAATCGTTTGTCGCTTTTTTATTGTTAGATTAATTTTATCTACTTGGCTGCATATTAGATATACATATGAAATATTATCTTGTGTTAATAGTCTGAAAGATACGCTCGCTATATATTCGTAATGTTTATTTGTATTGCTATTTAGTAATTCCTCGGTGTTAATTATATAGCATGCAATGTTACTTGTTGTGAGATACTCATATATTTGCAAATGCCTAAAGGCATTTGGTATAAGCGATGGGGTATTGATGAATTGCATATATTTCAATATATCACTATCATGACAAATTGAGATATTTTTTACTTGTTTTATTATGCCTGTTTGGTATATATCCTCATAGATTTTACTTTTCTTAATCTTTTGTATACTCTTATCCAATTGAGGCTGCGCTTCGTTATTAGCGAATACATTATTAATTGATAATGAGCTGAAAGCTTTCATTTCTTTTGTGTTTAGATACTCTATTTTAGAATCTCCTTTGCCATATTGATATAATATTGGAGCGATTGCCTCTAATGGTTTATTATCAATTTTATTATCGGAATCATATAGCATAGTAGATATTAGAGTTGATTTACCCGCACTTTTATCTCCTATTATAATTACTTTCTTTAGAAAGTTTTCATCGCATAGAAATGTAAGACATTTAGTCCATGATGTTTTTTGTAGAATCTTCCTAGCCTTGGATATTGCTAGTAGCTGTTCTTTCAATAACGTATGATTTGCATTGAGCTGCGAAAATGATAGAATCATCTGCGATGGGGCATTTTTATTGCTCTTAGATAGCTTTCTTGTGTTTTCGCTATTTATAGCTGCTTGTATGCACTTTTCATCATGAAAGCTAATAATCCCACCCTCTCGCAGCAACTTTATGTCTTTTATAATCTGTTTTGAGGTTTTTGTGTCTATATAATATAGTATGCTAGCTTGTAGGCATTGCAGATATATCCCATAATGCTTATTTGGAAGTAAGTCTATATTTTCACAAAATATCTTGCATATATTCCTAAAGCTAGCGATTTTTAAGAATAAATCCAAGTTATTATTATTTAGAGCAAGAATGATTGCATAGACTTCGTGAATATCTGTTGGATTCTCATAATGCGTTGCTAGCAATTCTTTTGGCTCATTTCTTAATATAAATTCTGGTGCTTCTTTAGAGTAGATGAGGTTAAAGAAAGTTTGTAGTTTGTTGTTTGGAGATATTCTTTGTATAGGCAAAAATCTATGTAGAATTTCCATTTTTTGTGCTACTTCTTGTGTAGAGTGTTTTTTCACATTCTGCTCCTAATTGACTTAGATGATTATACAATTTAAATAGGGATTTCTGTATTAGATAAATTTATTTCGATAAATTCATATTTATAAAAGACTCTTATTTATCTTATAAAGATTTTTAGTAGTTAAATATTTCATATTTTAGTAATCTTATGAATGAAGAATTTTAATATTTATACTTTGCCTATCTATTTCTTAATCCGATATAACAAAATTCACATAATAATAAATAATATATATTTTCCTAGTAATTTATATAATTTTTATAATTTGTCCAAACTGTTTATTGAATCTTAGTGATGATGATGATGATGCATATTGTCTTTATTTCCGCTTAGTTGCACATAGCCAGTATATATGCTTTGAGCTGAAAAATAAATCATAATTGCAAAGCATAACCAAAGAAATATTTTGCGTCTAGTAGAATTAAGCAGTCTTACGCTTAGCATTCCAACCAAAAATAAAGGCAAAAATGTCCCAAGTGAAAAAAGCAACATAACAATTATAGAATCTAATACATTCATAGTTTTGGCAGCTTGCAAAGCAAACATATAAACTAGACCACAAGGCAAAAATCCATTTAAGATTCCAATTACAAAGAACTTAATAAAGCTATCCGACTTTAAAACTATGCTAAAACTAGTTTTATATGCCATTGCAAATAATGTCTTAGCCTTGGCAAAATAGCCCTTATTATCCTTACTAGATTCGTCGGTATATTTTATAAAGTCCGTTGTTTCGTTCTTGGTATTGCTATTTGCACTCTTATGTTTTCTATTGCCTTTTGTTATAGCTCTAAAACCCTTAGGGAAAAACGTAAATATTGTTGCACTAATTGCTAGCAAGATTCCAAGGGTAATAAAAATTATTCCGCTAGCTGTGCTATTTAAACTCAAATTCACACCAATGAGAGTAAATATAATCCCAACACATACATATCCGCATGCCCTTCCGATAAAATATAATAAGTTAGCAAGAATTTGCTTCAACTTAGAATCTATTTCTTTCATATTAAGAGTTATTACAATGCCTCCACACATACCCGCACAATGTGCCAAAGCTCCAGTGAATGCAGCACTAATAATTAATGCATAATCTTGAATTGTCATATATTTCCTTTTGTATCTTAACGTTTTTTTAAGTATTTCATGTCTTACTAAGTAACTATTTTTATAGCTTTTTGGAATCTTGCAATTCTATCTGAAATCATATATAAAAGGAATGTTTCTTGCTTTTTGTTTTTGTAAAAGCAGATAGTTTTCTTAGTTTGATTCTTAAATAATCCCCAGCCCAATATTAGGAGTTTGCCGTGTATTGTACTTATTCTAAATACTGTTTTCAGGTATTTAAGTATATATTAATTGTTATGTTTCTATGTCCATTATTTCTTAGAGCAGATTCCAATGTGCCAAATCTTGAGCTAGCTGGCTCTGAATCGTTTGAATATGATGTTAATAATAAGATTCGCAAGGCAAAGAGTAATTTTAATATAGGCATAGGTGCAAATATTTCTAAAGTCAATCATGAATCATTGGGTAAATATAGAATAAATGTAAGTGCCTTGCTAGGATATAGCCAATTTTTTTATAAGACTTTTGGCGTTAGGTTGTATGGTTTGTTTGACTATTCTATTGAGAAGATTTATGGCGGAGCTGGGTTTGATGTTTTATGGGATTTTTTGCAAACTGAAAATTTTGGAATTGGAATCATATCTGGCAGTAGTGTGGGATATTCGCAAGTAACAGAGTTAGACAATAATGGTGGAGCATTATCACAATTTCATGTTGGTGCTAGTGTAAACTTTGATGGTGGAAAGTCTAGGTTAGAAGGACTTGTTCGTATACCTTATAATAAACTAAAATCTTCAAACACACTTATTGATGTGGGTATTACATATGTTATTATGTATTCATATTTGTTCTAGATTTGATTGATATTCTTATATTAAGTTATATAACATTAATAAAGAGACACAATGCTTACACCTCTATCATCATCAGATATATTACATATCTTTAATTCAATAAAGTCTAAGCATCGTAAGATTTTTACTAACTATTTCTTTAATGCTAAGCAAGATTTATTTTTATATCATTTAGATTCTGCATCTTGCATATTTTTACAAAGAGTTGAGGATTTTTATCGTTTATATTTTATTGGTGATAAAAAAGAATATGTTGAAGACTTGCTATCTAAATTAGAACTACCTTTTCGTGTAATTCTAGAAAATCTTGGAAGAGATGATTCTGCTATTATGGCTCTATCTCCAAAGGTGTGGCACTATGAGACCACATATATCAAAATGCAAAAAAAGCTTAGTGCATCCATTGATATAGATGTTCATAATTTAGATATTGATATGAGTTTATGCGCGAATAGTTTTTATTATACAAATTTATTTGAAGAGATAAAATTGCTAGATGCTAATTTATCTTTAGGTATAGATTCTGTATCTTGCATATTTGCACAAAAGATATATAGTCTAATAAGATTAGATTTTAACAAATACTTTGATTATTTGCCCTCTAAGCAAAGCTTGCAAAAGCATATTAACTGCTCTCATATTCTTGTATGTTCTAAGAGCATAAATAAGGCAACATCTCCTAAAGATAGCAATATTAAAAGCAATGTAATTTTTGATAAATTAATAATTGGTTATTTGCTATTTATTCCCAAAGGCAGTAGTGCATATTTAAATCTCATATCAAATTATGGCTCTAAAGCTAGTTTAGTTCCATTGTGGCATTTCTTTTATAGATATTTAAGCAAACTTCATATAAGATCTCTGCACTTATGGTGTGATATACAAAATCAAAGGGCAATGCGTATGTATGCGATAGAGGGCTTTGTGCCTAGTGGATTGAAAAATATCATCTATTCTAAAAATCTTTTTGCAGAAAAGATTTTATCTTGGAGTAAAGAACCTTCTTTTAGCAGCGTGGATAATAGCACAGCTAGTGCAAATATCAAGATTCCCAATAAAGCTAATATATTTAGTAATGCCAATAGTATTTATAATATCCATGCCTTATCTCCTAATCTATCTATAAATCTATCCCTATCTAATAGCAATTCTAATGTTATATCTAGCAATGCTAGCTTGGCATTAGTGTGGAAATCTTATCGTAAATATATGGGGGGGGGGGGGCAACCCAGCTAACTTTTATAAATCTTTATTCATTTCTATTATTGTCGAATTCTGTCTATTGCAATTCTATTATAAACTTTATCTTCAATCATTTATTACAACCAATCTTTCATATATACTTGCTACAAGTTATGCTCATTTCATCGTTAATCAAGATTTATTTATTAGCCAAATTAGTAGCCATGCAAGGAATTTTGCATGATATTTGATCAAATTATAATTATTGGTAGCGGTAGCATTGCTAGCGATATATTAGATTCTATGTGTGAATTTACATCTAAGTTAGAATCTAATATAAAACCAACACATATATCTAGCCTAAGCTTAATATTAGAATCTAGCTTGCAATGTATATCTCTATCTAACTCAATGCAATTGCAGCCCATACTAGCAATGTCTTATTGTTCGCATAGCCTATCTTTATTGCAGCATAAAGCAAAAAAGCATAATATTCCTTATCTATCATGCAATGATTCAAATACATTAGATATATTTTTTGCGAGTATAGATTTTCCTACATTGGTCATTAGTGCGAATAATAATTATATCTTTAAATCCTCTGCAATATGCAATGAAAACCTAAAGATTATCAATTTCCATAACGCTCTTTTACCATGTCATAAGGGCGTTAATGCGCCAATATGGAGCATATACGAGCAAGATGAAAAAAGCGGTGTAACTTGGCATGTTGTAAGCTCTAAGCTTGATAGCGGGGATATTTTGATTCAAAAAGAAATGCCCATAGCCCCAGATATTAACTCCCTAAAACTTTTTCAATCATTAATGAAGCTAGGTTTTGATGCATTTGTGGAGATAAAAGATAGCTTATTAGATTGGAGTGTAAGTTTTGTTCCAATGGCTAAGGATAGCCGCGCTCCTCATAGGGCTAGAGATTTGCCAAATAGCGGGTTTCTAAATCCAGCTTGGGATAGAGATAAGATTAGTGCGTTTTTGCGCAGTATGGATGCTTTTGGAGTTATCCCAAAGCCTTGCATAATTATTCATGATAAGGTTTTTACTATTACTAAATATTGGCTTAATATATCATATTTTCAAAATGAAATTTCATATCAAAGGCATAGTGAAAGTGATTTATTACAAAGAGATTCTACAAAAGTTAAACCCCCAAGCAATATTGCAAATGATATTATAGGCGATATTGTAAAAGAAGACCCAAAGGATAGAATCTCTAAGGATAAAATTCCAGAAGATAGAATCTTTTTACACATTAAAGACATAGCCCTAGAGCTCTGCTTAGCATCTAATAATGTCTCTAGCTCAAGCATAGATTTAGAATCAAATAACAAATCCCTTAAAACATACAAAGCATATACATCAAGCATACATGATAATGCTACGGGGGGGGGGGGGGTAACCTCTCTATGTAAAAATAATAATGCAATAAATGATATAGCTTTAAAGCTAAGCGCGTTTATATCTACTACTAAGAATACTAATAATCATAATATACATATTAGCTTTATTTCTGGCTTTGCTAATTATACATTAGGCAATATATCTAATAATAAAAGGCGGGCAGCATGAGAGACTTAGGGCTGCTTATAAGCGAAACGGATTCCAAAGATATTAATATAGCATTTCGCAAGCTAATAACTAGCAATAGCATTAGCAATTATTTTTTTCATATTGATTTTCATTTTGCATATTCAGTTAGCCTAAGCCTTGCATCTAGCAAAGATTCTGATTGTGATTTGTTGGCATTTTTGGTTTGTTCAAGTTGCATTGATGATGCTAAAAAGCAAGAGAGTCATAATGACAATATTGATTCTTGTCTAACAACTGTTCATAAGCCAAAAATATGTGAATCAAATTTTTCAGATTTATATGACACAAATTTGCATGAACAAAGCCTACATGATAAGAGTTTTTATAAAGGCTATTTTATTTGCAAGGATTCTAATACCTTGCGATATATTCCATTGTGTTTTGATACTTTAATGGCTTATATATGCAATACATGTCTAAATAAAGATTTGCGTCATAGAGCAGAATCTAATAATTGGCAAAATACCAAAGAGATTAATGAAGAATATAGAGAAGCCAAAAATCCAATACCAAGACATCAAGATTTAGCAAAAGAGACTAAAGAGCCTACTATAGTATTTGAAGTAATAACAAAGGGTAATATATCAGAAGATATACAAGGGATATTATCTTACTATTGCAATCGTCATAATATTTATGAGCGACTGCGTGTAAATCTTGCTAGCCTGAAAAATCCATTCAAAACAATATCTTCAAATCAAGCTAATTGCAACATAGACTTAGCAAAGCGAAGCGATTCTAAAGATATATATCATCTGCTCTTAAGCACATTTGATATATATCTTGATAACCTCCCTAGCTATCAAAAACTTTTAAGCTATATAGATAGTAATCAAGTCTTAATCTCAAAGTCTAATAACAAAATAGATAGTCTAGTTATATGGACATTGCAAGGCAGGGTTTCACATTTTAATTACTTAATCAACATCTCTAGTAATCCATTTGCCATGCCTAGCATATTACAAGCATATTACGAGATACTTAAATCTAAGAATATTATGCAAGCATATCTATGGGTGGATATAAATAGGAATGCTAGGCTTAGGTCATTTCATATACAGCGTTATGGCTATAAGCCTGATGGAACATTTAATCATATTTTTATCTTTAATCCAAGGAGTAATGAATGAATAAAGAAGCAATTATTGACTATATCTATATATGCCTAAAAAATCTAGCTAGTGAGCTAGAGAGTGAAGAGTTAGAAAACCCCAATTTGCAAACTAGGATTTATGGTGCAGGTGGCATTATAGATTCTATTGCTTTAGTTAGTTTCATAGTAGATTTGGAATCTATGCTATCAGAGAAGCTAAACACAGAAATAGTCCTTGCTAATAGTAGGGCAATGAGCCAGCATAATTCACCATTCAAAGATGTAAGTAGCCTTAGTGATTATATATTTTCATTAATTCATGATAGCTAGGAGGAAGTATATGGAATCTTACATTTCTAGCACGAATATAGTTCGTACAGATATCACAAATAAAGAAAATTTAGCAAAGGGCAAAGAACATGTTCAAAATAAACTTAGTAAACCAAAAATATTTGTCATTACCGGCACTAGGAAAGGAATAGGTAGGGAGCTAAGCCTAGCTTTTTTAGATGAGGGCAATGTGGTTTGTGGTTGTTCTAGGGGGCAATCTAGTATAGAGCATGAAAATTATAGACATTTTCCACTTGATGTAAGCGATGAGATGGCTGTGGTAGCCATGATTCACGCTATTAAAGTTGAGTTTGGTGTTATTGATGTGTTGATTAATAATGCAGGAATTGCTTCTATGAATCATATCTTAACCACTCCATATAAGACTATGCAAGATATATTTAGCACTAATGTATATGGCAGTTTTCTTTTCTCTAGGGAAGTAGCAAAGGTAATGATGCAAGACTATAAAAAGCATAAAAGGCATGAATCTATGCCCTATAGGATTGTGAATTTTGCCACTGTTGCTACGCCTCTAAGGCTTCAAGGTGAAGCTGTATATGCTGCTTCTAAGGCTGCTATTGTGAATCTAACTGAAGTTTTATCGCGAGAGCTTAGTGAATTCGGCATTACTGTTAATGCCCTAGGACCTACGCCTGTGCCAACTGATTTAATCAAAAATGTCCCAAAAACAAAAATGCAAGCCCTGCTAAATTCACAAGCAATAAGGCGTTTTGGTGAATTTGCAGATGTCTTAAATGTGATTAGATTTTTCATTAATCCAAATAGCGATTTTATAACAGGACAAGTTATTTATTTAGGTGGTGTGAATGGCTAGATTTTTAGAGAAAATTGCTAGTTTTAGCGGAAACTGTATAGTATATGATGATGAGCGTTATAGCTATGCCGATTTGATAGAGTATATCAAAGATAAATCCAATTTGTTATCTTCATTGCCTAAGGGCTCTAGTGTCGCCCTAATTGGCGATTATGATATAGATTCTATTGCTTTCTTGCTTGCCTGTTATGCTTGTCAGATGATTGTAGCACCACTAAATAGAGATGAGTTAATAGGATTGAATGTAGATAGTGATTATATAAATAATGAAAATTTACAATTGCTTATAGATAGCAAAAATATAATTAGTGATAAGCTAAAACAAGCAGAGATTGAATTCATATACAAAGATGGCATATTAAAAGATACGGGCATAAAAAGACAAAATATTATCTTTTCACGTCTTAAGAATAGAGCGGGCTTAGTGCTATTTTCTAGTGGTAGCACAGGTAAGCCAAAGGCGATTGTGCATGATTTAGATTCTATGCTTGAATCCTATATCTCTAAAAGACAAAAAAGCATAAATTTGCTTTTATTTTTAGGCTTTGATCATATAGGTGGCTTAAATACTTTGTTTAATACCTTAAGTATTGGGGGCTTAGGCATCACAATTAGCAATAGAAAAGACATTAATGCCTTAGCAAAAGTCATTCAGGATTATAAAATAGCTCTTTTGCCTGCTAGCCCTAGTTTGTTAAATCTAATGTTGCTTAGCGATGTGGCACATAAATATGACTTAAGTAGTTTGAGGATTATTACTTATGGTAGCGAGGCTATACCAAAATCATTATTGATTAGATTGAAAGATGTATTTCCTAAAGTTAGATTCCATCAAACATTTGGCACTAGTGAAGTTGGAATCATTCAAACTAAAAGCCTAGAAGACGCTATAAAGTTAGAGAATATTGATTACAAGATTATCAATAATGAGCTTTTCTTACGTCCTAAGTCTAGCGGATTAGGCTATATCAATAGCGATATTGCTATGCTAGATAATGAAGGTTACTTTGCTACAGGTGATATAGTGCAGACTCTTAAAGTAGAAGGAGAAGAATATATAAAGATTATAGCTCGCTCTAAGGAAGTGATAAATATAGGCGGAGAAAAGGCTTTGCCTAGTGAGATTGAAGATGTAATATTTGAGTTGCCCTATATTAAGGATTGCTTAGTATATGGAGAAAAAAATGCAATAACAGGGCAGAGCGTTAGTATAAAAGTGGTGCTTGATTCTAGTCTTCAAGTTAATAATATGGAGTTAAAAAAGAAAATTAGGGCTTATTGTAAAGATAGGCTAGCTGCATATAAGATTCCAAGTAGAGTTTGTATTGTAGATTCCCTAGATATTAGTGATAGATTTAAAAAAGAGCGCAACAAAACAGTTGAAATCTATACTGGGGGGGGGGGTAGCACTCTATGACTATCTCTTTATTAAATCCTATCCTAGTGTCATTTGGTCTAATTCATATAGAAATACTTGTTCTTTTAGTGGCTGTGTTTGTCATGATGATTGTGTTCATTATGATTGTAGTCTTTCGGGGTGGCTATTGTGTGCATAGCCGTTTTATTGCAGCGATGTGTGGAGCAAGATTTTTTAGAATCAAATCTATCTCAAATAACCAAAGATTTAACCTCACGCAATATTGCAACATGCAATTTACAAAGACTAGCTTCATGGCAGGGTGGGATAATAATCAATCAAGAAGAGTATAGTTATGATTTGGTGTATAAAGAGATGATTAGATTATCTAGTAGCATGCCAATTGGCAGGGTTGTAGCACTTGTTGGTGATTACAGCTTTCATTATTTAACTACTTTGTTTGCTCTAATTTATAACAAATGTATCATTTCTCCTTTATTGCCTAGGGATCTTTGTTTTGATATGGGTAATTTGTTTGAGTTTATATATGACTCTTATTCTAAACAAATGCAAACATGCTCTAATACTACAAGCAAGCCTCTAATAGAATCATTAAAGAAGCAAAATAGGGCGGGCTTAGTGCTATTTTCTAGTGGTAGTACAGGTAAGCCAAAGGCGATTGTGCATGATTTAGATTCTATGCTTGAAACTTATCTAGCTAAGAGGCAAAATTTATTAAGAGTAGCAAATGTCTTTTTGCCTAATCATATTGCAGGCATAGATGTGTTATTTTCTACCATTAGCTCTTGTGGAAAGCTAATTATTCCAAAAGATAGGAATCCAGAAGTAATTTTGCAATCTTTATCAGAGCATAAGGTAGAAGTTTTACCCGCTTCGCCAACTATGCTTAGACTTTTGTTATTAAATAATCTTAACTTATATGACCTTACATCGCTAAAGCTAATCATCTATGGCAGTGAAAGGGCTGATTTAGGGCTTTTATCCGCATTGCAAGAAGCACTGCCACATATAAAGCTTAAGCAGAGCTTTGGCACTAGTGAAACTAATGCTATCAAAATTAAGAATCACAATAGCAAAGATGGATATTTTAAAATTCTTGAATGCGATTACAAGATTATCAATAATGAGCTTTTCTTACGTCCTAAGTCTAGCGGATTAGGCTATATCAATAGCGATATTGCTATGCTAGATAATGAAGGTTACTTTGCTACAGGTGATATAGTGCAGACTCTTAAAGTAGAAGGAGAAGA
>NZ_JRPD02000016.1 GCF_000765805.2 Helicobacter muridarum
TTTTACTAAAGAAACTTCGTTTTACTAAAGAAACTTCGTTTTACTAAAGAAACTTCGTTTTACTAAAGAAACTTCGTTTTACTAAAGAAACTTCGTTTTGTTATCTTAGCGTGGCTATTTTTGTTGTGTCTTAGCTCCACTTGTCATTCTTGAACCTGCTAAAGCCTCAGAATGATAAGAGCAAGACTCAATATAATAAAGTGAGTAAAAATATAATAGCTTTTAAATTCTACCATTTAGGTATTTAAGCACATTTAATAATCATTTAATGCCCTTGAAAATGCACTTTCAAGAACTTTTTATACATAATATAATATTTTATAAAGGAATGTGTAGGATTCTTTTTACAATATATAAAATACTATACAAATCAAAACTTTAGCTCTCGCTTTGATTTTATATAATACTTTATAATATCTACCCCACTTATTAAATCAATAAATATCTATCTATAAGAATATTTTGCTTGTAGAGTAGAAATAAATTTTGAATGTTGCATAAAATAGCCATTTATATCAACACTTTAATTTTAACTTCTATAAGTCTTAGATAGAACTAATATAAAATTAGTCAATAATCGCTAATCCTGTTGATGTCTATAATATGCTGGAGCATCTAAGTCATCTTCATTATAATCGGAGTTGCTTACTCTAATTGTGGAGCTATTGTATATATCTGGCTGATGAGAGAACAAATCTGCCTGCGATGAGATAATGTTGCTCTTGGCTTTAGGCTCTTGAACTGATGGTTCTGTTTGCGGACTGTGTGCTATTGGTGTTTGAGCCATTGTATTGTGTTGCTGTGCTGCTTGTTGAAAGCCTGTTGCTATAATGGATACTCTAACTCTCTTTTCTGTGAATTCCGGATTAGGAACTGTTCCAAATATAATATCTGCATTTTCATCTGCAACTTCTTCTAGATTCTCAACTACTTGAGTAATTTGGACAAAAGGAAACTTAGGATTTACTTCAAAACTTATTAATATTGCCATAGAACCCTTAATAGATATATCTTCAAAAAGAGGAGATTCTATAGCATTAGAAACTGCTTTTTGTGCTGCATCATCTCCCTCTGCCTCACCAATACTCATTAGTGCAAGTCCTTTGCCAGCGACAACAGTTCGCAAGTCAGCAAAGTCAAGGTTTATGCCATCTCCAGAATCAGTTAATATAATACTAGCAATTCCATTTACAGCTCTTGCTAATACATCATCCACATATGACATACTCTCTTCATAGCTAGTATTTTTATCTATCATATTTAAAAGGCGTTGGTTTGGAATGATGATTATAGAATCGCAAACCTCTTTTAGTAGCACAAGGCTTTCTTGTGCCAGCTTTGCTCTCTTTTTACCTTCCATTTTAAATGGAGTAGTAACTACGGCTATTGTTAAAGCTCCTACTTCTTTTGCAGCACTAGCAATAATTGGTGTAGCCCCTGTTCCTGTTCCGCCACCAAGTCCAGCAGATATTATTACTAGATCAGAGCCATTAAAGATTTCTTTTAGTTTGTCATAGCTTTCTTCTGCCGCCTTTCTTCCAATTTCGGGCCTCATTCCAGCACCCAAACCCTGGGTTGTTTTTTCTCCCAGTAGTATATGTGTTTGTGCTCGATTATTTTTCATATGCTGCGAGTCTGTGTTAGCAATAACTAGACGAATGTTTGGGAAAGTGCCTATTTCGCAAAGATGGTTTATCATATTACTGCCACCACCACCAACGCCAACTGCTGTTATTATGGCATTATCGGCTTTTTGTGTGATTGATTCTGTTTTCATTTCTTTTAAATCAATATCTGCTGATGTTAAATTTATATTTGCACTGCTATTCATAAATCTTCCCTTATCCAAATAATTTTTGTGCCACTTTAGCTACTTTCCCAAAAAATGAATCTTGCTTTATTGTGTCTTCTTGCTCTTTTTGGTCTAAATTTTCTTCCACTTTCAAATCCTCTAAGTTTATTTTATTAATTTCATTATTTTCATAAGTATCGTTTGTATAATCTGATTGTAACATATTTGCATTCTCATATTTACTCCTAATGACATTTTGTGAATCTTTTTCGTAGTTCGTAAAATGTCCAGCCCCATATAAAAGTAAACCTACTGCTACCGCGCTACTTGGATCTTTTAAAGTTGCAAATAATCCACCAACTTCTGCAGGTTGAGCTAAGCGGACAGATAGTGGATTAAAAAGCACTGCAGCAAAATCTCTAATTCCTTTTAGATTCACCATTCCACCAGTTAATACAACACCGTTAATTTTATCAGATAGCCCGCTTGCTTCAATAGATCGTTTTAAAATTACAAGTGTTTCGGAAACTCTAGCATAGACAATATTGTGCACTAAATCTAGTCCTACTTCGGTCTTTTCTCCAGTATTACCTATCTTTGGAATCTCAATAGATCCTTCTTCGTTTGGTATAAGATTGCCATATTCTTTTTTTATTGCTTCTGCAATCTCTATAGGAGTACTTAAGATCCTTGCTATATCATTTGAGATATGATTTGAACCAACTCCTAAGAAATCATTATATCGCATTGAATTACCTTTGTAAATCATTAGTTCGCAAGTATTAGCACCCATATCCACGCATGCTATTCCAAGCTGCCTTTCATCTTCATTTAGGACAGATATAGATGCAGCATAAGAAGATAGGACAATATTCTCTATCTTAATGCCTGCTAATATAATGGATTTCTTTAGATTATCCAAACTTGCTTTTTGAACAGTAACAATATGTGCATCAACCTGTAAGCTTCTGCCCGTCATACCAATTGGATCGTCTATATCATTGTCTTGTTCGTCGAGTTTAAATCGATAGGGTAGAACATGTACAACTTCATAGTCTCTAGGAATATTTGCACCGTGGACAGCATTGTCTAATACCATATTTATAGAATCGAGCTTAACTTCTTTATCAACTACATTTACAAGCCCTCTAGCATTAAAACTTTTTGTATGTGTACCAGAAAGAGAAATAATTGCACCAGGCAATGGCACACCTGTAATCCTCTTAGCATCTTCAACGCTTTCCCGAATAGCACGACTTGCTAGGTCAATATTGGTAACAGCACCTTTTTTTATTCCTCTTGATTTGGAATAACCAGTTCCTATGATTTGCACTGTAGAATCTTTTAATTCAGCAACAACGGAACAAATTTTACTTGAGCCAATATCAACTGCTAAAATAATCTTGCTCAATCTTTCCTCCTATAATCGATGATTCTATACTTCGAGGTAGCATATTCAAAAAGTGCATTTCGCATATCTCTTGTTTTGTATTGAGTTATTTCATCTATTGCATTATTAGACGCATTGAACAACTCATCAAGCTTTGGCATATTTTGCTGATTGATAACATATAGCAAGGTCTTTTCATCATTTAAAAATATTAATCCTTGTTTATTGTTATTCCTAAAAATTTGAGCTATAGCATTCTTTAGCTCGAAATCTTTCAATGAATGCACTTTTATATTATTTCTAGCAGGTATAATAGAATTTTGGTTTTGCTGTGTTGAATCTGCCAAGCTTACAAAGCCAAGATGCTGCATAGAACTGATATTGCTATTATTTTGAATAATTTCATTTAACTTTAATTGTGCAATATCATTAAACTTAGTTTGCATTTGATGCTCAAGTAAATCATTTTTAACCCTATCTTTGACTTCAGAAAATTCTAAAGGAATCCTACCTACTTTTGTTATAAAATGCGGGACAATTATAATATTATCCCCCTCTATTATATCCATATTAGATGTTTTGCTAGTTTTATGTTTATTTGTATTTGACATTGCTAAATTGTTTAATAATTGGATATATACATTTTTATTGTCTTCAGCAAGCTCTGCATATCTAATTGGAATCATGCCCTTTTCCATCTGAGCTCCACTAATAAATGATTCCCGGAGTTTATTTATAGATTCTAAATTTAATACACTAAAACTATTATTATCAACAATTTTATCCATATCTTGACTATTTGGATTTGAATCCAAGTAGTTATCTATAAAAGTAGATGCAAATTGAGCATAAATCTTTGCTTGCTCAATTTTATAATCATTCAATAGGCTTTCATCATTTTCATCAAACGCATTATCGGCATATTTTGTTTTATTGTCTTCAAAGAATTGTCTTAGATTCTTAGTGTCTATATCAATCATGCTAGGCTTTATTGCTACATATGCAATTTTATAAATAGACGGTTTGTAGTAATTGCCTCTATTTTGATTCCAAAAATCTTCAATACTAGAATCTGATATATCAAAATTCTCGTTCTTTAGTAATTCACTTCTTTTTAAGATTTTTATGTAAATGTCATCTGAAATGTTATTAGCACTTAAGAATGTGTTTAGTTCTAATGTGCTGGGAGAGAATAGGGGTAGATTTTGTATTTTTTCATTCAAAATCTCCTTACCCAAAAGCTTTTCAAAAAATTCTGCTTTTTGCCCACTTCTGCTTAAAAAATCAAAATATTGATTTTTATCAAAACGATTATTTACCTGAAATGCCGGGATAGACATTAAGGAATCTGCAATTTCATCTTGTGTTACAGTTACACCTATATCATCTGCCACAAGTTCAAGCAACTTTGTTCGAACTGTTTGTCTAAAAGCCTCATCATCTATTCCAAATATTTGGGCTTCGGAATCATCAGAAATCTGGTATAAATTTTTTAGGTAATTATAAGCACGCAGATATTCGGATCTATCTACATTTAGATTGCCTACTTTGGCAATAGTATCACTACTACCAGCTGAAAATCCACCTCCTCCCCACTCTACGAGCATAGCGAATATTAATGCTAAAGCACTAATCCATACTGTGGCAATTAAATATTTTCTGTGCTTTTGCATCCACTCTAACATAGAATAACCCCTAATATAACTAAAATTATAGAACCATGAATTATAACTAAAAATTATAGAAATAATCATCAATCACGCAATGAATCTAGACAATATAAAACAATCTCTAAATATCATTAATTTTAATAATATTTATTTTATATAGATAGATTGTCCATATAACATTAATTTTATATGTTAATCAAGTTTTATTATTTATTTTGGCGTTGTTTTTGCTAGCTTCTCTCCTTGCTCTACCTGCTTCAAAACGTCTTTTTTCCTCATCTGTAATCGGGATTAATTGTGGAATCTTAGTTGGTCTGCCATTGCTACCTATTGCTACCATAGTAAAGTATGAGCTATTACAATGCACGACAGAGCTCTCCTCTATATTTTCTGCTACAACTCTTATTCCAACTTCAACGCTTGTTTGTCCTGTGTAATTAATAGAGGCTAAGAAATGCACCAGATTTCCAATTTTGATTGGATTGCGAAATAGAACTCTATCGACACTCAATGTAACAACTCCTACTCCACAATATCTAGTAGCACAAGCATATGCCACTTGATCTAGTAACTTTAACAAATCTCCACCGTGCATTACACCATTAAAATTTGCATGCGCAGGCGTTGCAAGCACAGACATTGTAAGCGTTTTATTATCAAATATATCATCCATTGTTGATTCTCTCCTTAATATATTCAAATTGGTTATGTTTATGAAAATTGGTAAATTATAATGTTATAATTTTAGACTTTGTAAAACCACTTTAAGCCATTCGCATAATATTCTGTTATTTGGAGATTATCTATGAAGTTACTTTTTACAGGAGCATGTGGTTATATAGGTTCGCATTGCGCTTATAACTTTCTTGCTAACACAGATGTAGAGGTTATTATAGTTGATAATATTTCGACTGGATTCTTAAAAAACTATGAATATTTGAAGCATCAGTTTGGAGATAGAGTTCGACTAATACGAGAAGATATTGAAAATAGTGAGGAGATATTTAAGCAATACAAAATATGGGGTGTTTTACATTTTGCCGCATCTATTAGCATACAAGAATCTATGGAAAATCCAATCCTGTATTATCACAATAATACTTCAAAGACATTAAAACTTTTATCTTTATGTGTAAAATATAAAATAAAGAATTTCATATTATCAAGCACAGCTGCAGTCTATGGTGAACCAGATGCAGAGAAGATGCCAATTACAGAGAAGGAAATTCCAAATCCAATTAATCCTTATGGATATAGTAAATTTATGTCTGAAACCATGCTAGAGCATGTAGCAGAATCTGAAAAGATTAATTATGTTATTTTGCGTTATTTCAATGTTGCAGGTGCCAATACACAAAATGACTATACAGGCAACATATCACTTGGTCAAAGAGCCAAAAATGCTACACATTTAATCAAAGTTGCATGCGAGTGCGCAACAGGTAAGCGAGATGGCATGAGTATATATGGAACTAATTATCATACTAAAGATGGAACTTGTATTCGAGATTATATACATGTTGATGATTTAAGTTTTGCCCATATAGAAGCATTTAAGCTATTGCAGAATGCAGTAGGGCATTTTGGTGAAATTTTTAATGTTGGTTATGGTAGGGGTTTTAGTGTATATGAAGTTATTGAATGCGTTAAAGCTGTAAGTAAAAATAATTTTAAGACTTATGCCTCTGGTCGTAGAGTAGGGGATTCTGTTATGCTTATAGCAGATAATAGTAAGTTGCTTAAACTAACACAGTGGAAGCCTAGATTTGATGATTTGCGTCTTATTATAGAAAGTGCTTATAATTGGGAATTATTTTTAATGCGACAAGAAATGCAGTAACAGTTAAATGTTGTTATTAGGTTATGATTTAATATTTATATCGTTAGTTTATTTTGTTAAAATTTTACTCCTTATTGTTGGAGACTTTAACTTAAATACTGTATTTAAGGAAAGATATGAATATATATGCCAAGCGAATACACTCATTACGTTATTTAATGATGCAATCAAATATTCATGTATATATGGTTTTAACATCAGATCCACATTTATCAGAGTATTTGCCTAAATTTTATCAAAGTAGGCAATGGCTTAGTGGTTTTAGCGGTAGTTCTGGCATTCTTGTTGTTACGCAGGGTTATGCTGGGCTTTGGACAGATGGTAGATATTGGATACAAGCAGACAAGGAGTTGCAAGGCAGTACCATAGATTTGCAAAGACAGGATTCTGCAAATAATGTTATAAAATGGCTATGCGAGAATATAGACCAAAATCAAACATTAGCAACTGATTTTAAAGTCTTGTCACTATCTATGCAATTAGACCTAAAAAAAGCATTGAAAGATAAAAATATCTCGGTTTTACACAAAGATTTAATAACTACACTTTGGATTGATAGAGAGCCGCTTTGTCATAATAAAATTTATGAGCATATTCATTGTGTGCGTGATAGGCAAGAGAATCTAGTTCAACTTCGTGAAAAAATGCGACGTATTAATGCGGATTATCATATATTAGCCTCCCTAGATGATATTGCTTGGCTTTGCAATTTAAGAGGTAGTGATATAACATATAATCCAGTATTTATGTGTTTTTTCTTATTATCTATGCAGAAGGCCATTTTATTTGTAAAGCTAGATTCAATATCTATTGAATTGCAAGCAAAGTTGAAAAAAGATGGCATAGATACTATGGATTATGAAGATGTTGATAGCGTGTTAAATGATATTAGTAATTGTAGTATATTGCTTGATAGTAACAAAATTAGCGCGCATCTTGGTAACATCATAGAGCAAAACAACCATATAATAGATGATAATAATCCTAGCCAATTACTTAAGGCTTGCAAGAATGACTTAGAAATAGAAAATATCAAAGATGCAATGCGACACGATGGGATAGCACTTTGCAACTTTTTTGCATGGCTAGAAGATTCACTAGAAAATAATGAGAGAGTAAGCGAGCTTGATATAGCTAAGATGTTGAGTTATTTTAGAGCTAAAAATCCACTATATATATCTGATAGCTTTGCTACTATAGCCGGATTTAATGCTAATGGAGCGCAGCCACATTATTCTGCGAGTAGCGATTCTTTTGCATATATAGAATCACACGGATTATTGCTAATTGATTCTGGTGGGCAATATAGTAATGGCACTACTGATATTACGCGCGTGGTTCCTATTGGTAAGCCAAGTGTTGAGCAAGTTAAGGATTATACTTTGGTATTAAAGGCTCATATAGCTCTAGCCTCTGCATCATTTCCTATTGATATACCAATGCCATTTTTAGATTCCATTTGTAGAGCGATATTATGGAATAATCAAATAAACTATTTTCATGGCACAGGTCATGGTGTTGGATATTTCTTAAATGTGCATGAAGGACCACAAGTAATCTCTTGTTATGCCAATGCATTACCTAAAACACAGGCAAAAATTGGAATGTTAAGCTCAATTGAACCGGGTATTTATCGCACTGGTAAATGGGGTATAAGATTAGAGAATCTAGTAGTAAATACAAGGGTGTCTAATCCCAAGGAGAACGAATTTGGTGAATTTTTGTGCTTTGACGTGTTAACCTTATGTCCATTTGAGACGTCATGCATCGATACGTCGCTACTAAATCAAGATGAAAAAAAATGGCTTAATGATTATCATAAGAAAGTTAGACAAAATTTAGAATCTAGTTTGCAAGGTAGGGCAAGGGAATGGTTATTGCAAAGAACTAATGAGATTCTATAGTTAGAAACCAGTAATTCTTCATAATTATCTGATATTTTTTTGTTTCTGATATCTCTTTATGCCTAACGAATCATAGAGTCTTGTAAATCATTTTTAATTCTAGCTTTTGAAATAATTGAATTATAATAATATTTTATACTGAATTAATGCTATGCAAAAGTTTGACTGACTATATTCTTAAAGAACAAATCTCCATATAGAGTAGTTAAAAGCTAATAACCCTAGATGTTCTTTATTTATAATTCAATTGAGAATCATGTATAAAGCCAACAACAACTTTATTTGTATCATTGACATTTAATGAAAAGTAAATTATTTTTATTCAATTTGGGTTGCTTTTAGATTTAGATAATATTTGGTTGTCTTTATTCTTAAGACTGTTGTGCTCTTCAATTTCCCAGCCAACAGGATCAAGACTAAAGAGTAGAATCTCATCAATGTCTTTAACTTTTATTTGTGTTAAACTTTACATTTGGGGACTCTAGTAAATTTACATACTTATCTTTGTTATGAGTAGCAGCTCTCTTTGATACTCCAGTGTTTTTATGTGATTTTCTTTATTATACTTTTTCTCATCTGTTTTTTCTATAATCTTAATATTCTTAACTTTTAATTTATTATTACCGCCACATGGGCTAAGATCTATAACTAACAAGGAATCTTTTGTATTATCTATGGCTAGCTCGACTTTATAGCTAACTTCATCTGCTAAACCATTTTCAAGTCATTTCTGAATCATAAGTTTGGGATTCACAATTTGTATATTTTTTAAAAAGCTAGGAGAATTTGCATAATAAGGGGTAAATACATTGCTTAGTTTCTGTGGTGAATCTGGAATACCATAAGCACTAAATTGAAAATCTCTAGATATTATAATTTTGCCACTTATTTTTAATATGGTTTAGTAAATATATATTGGCAGAGGCTTTCATCATCGTTTATAATACATTCATCATATTTGAAAGGTTTCATATATTTTTGCGCAAATGCCATATCATTTTACAAATATTACTATTACAATCTTCCCAAATATAATTTATCCAAAAATTTTCATCTGTTTTTCGACATCGTAAGGACATAATGTTGTGCAAAATAGTAGAAGATAAGCAAAATAACGTATTAGCCTATCTGTAATTTTTTTCATTGTCTTTCTCTTTTATGTGCATTTATTGATTTTTTAAATAATCTTGATTTTCATAATAAATAATATAAATCGTTATTGTAACTAAATTTTGACTTGTGTTTTTCACACTTGTTAAGATAGAGCAATGTATAATTTATTATTAAAATATAATAAATATACTATAATTAAGCTTAAAACTGATTACAAAATATAAAATGAAATACAAAAAAAAATATAAATGAAGTTACAATTAAACATTTACCAACGTGATGGAATCCTAAAAACATGCCAAAGAGCAAATATAATAGTTCTTATCTGTCGATAAATTCTATGTAGCTCCCTTAGTGCTACAAACTTTTTATAGCGAATTTTGTCTTCTTTGCTTTGTATTTGATGTTCTGGCTTACCAATTGTAGAATTAGCGTCTAATTCATTTAGTATTACTAGCGGTCGCATGTATACCATTTCTACTACACCATGTATAAATGAGCTTGAAAGATAATAATCAAGAGCAATATATACTTCATTGGCATTTGCTATTAATTTTCTAGCACCACTTGGAGAAATATAGTATCCACCTGCACCAAGTATTAATGGATGAGCAAATGCAAATTTATCATTGACTAATAACATTCTACGAAATGTTCTCCAACAAAAGCGCACATATTCATAAGGACTTTGTGTTATATCCTCTGCACCACTGCCAAGATATGGGCTAAAATCTAAGTCGTCTTCTAGTATAAATATAGCTTCATTTAGTTCTACGCACTTCTCCCATAATGAGTAATGAGAATAAAAGCAAGCAATCTCTGTCTCTCTTACATCGCGCGCTTTCCATACCCATGCAAGAAAGCGATTATATCTAGCTATAAAGCCAGAATCTATTGCATCTTGTGGCGTTTTTGCTTTGAAAAAATGAAATGTGATTTTATCTTTGAAGTTAGGATTTTGTTTTTGCCAAGTAATAATGTTTTGCTGCATTCTTTCTTTTCTATGGGTGGATTTTTCTAGATTTATGATAAAGAATTTCATATACTAGCTCCTTAAGTCAGAGTTTCATTAGTTAACATACTAATTGATTGCAAGTTATTGCTAGAATTATGTCTAAACCATTTAGCCTTCTTGCTTTAATCCACAGGCGGAACTAATTGGAAATATAATCAGATAAATCCATTGCATAATTTAATAAACCCAAAAATCCTATACTAAAACCAATTCTACAAAGTGCACAATATAAACTAAGTGAAACTACATCGATGAATCCTAATGACTATTATTTCAACTCTTCAGGAGAAAGATCTTGTAAGAATCTTTCTTTATCTAAAGTTGCATTAAGATATGTAGTTATCTCTTCAGAATCAACAAGGGCATTATGCAAGCATGATGTAGCACCTGGAGATGGTGTCATATTAAATGTTAGCCCTTTGCCTGTGCGAATTCTTTTTTCGCCTAATTCTAGCTTTTTAGTTGTTCTATCTAAGACTTGTGGTCTTACTTCACCATACCCTTGTGCAAATGTAATATCATCTAGCTTTAATGATGGGATAATCTTTTGAGCGTCTTTAATGAATAATCTCTTGCCAATAAATGGTAGGTGAAAAGCCATATTTCGTAATATATAATTGCGTATCTCACTATCTTTAATTAAGTCGTAAGTTGCTTTGAATACATCTAGATGTAAATCAAGCTTTAATAGATCTGGGCTTAATACATGGAAAATATGCCTACTATTTTCCAATCGCAATGTAGCTAATGCTGTTGGTCCAAGCCTAGTCTTATTATCCACAAAAACATCTGGATCTCCATGAAGTGCAGCAAATGGAAGTTTAGGGTTTTGCACACCATATACTTTTCCTTTCAAAAGATTGGGAGTAAAGTAAAATTCTCCACCTACAGGCAAGCAGCCAAGATCAAGCCCATATCCAGCCTTTTGTGCTAAGGGCAATGAATATGAACCAGCATCTACTAGAACAAACTTAGCGTAAATTTCTCTATTGTCCTTTCCTAATATGGAGTAGCCTGTATTTTTTATATTAATTCTATCAACATGAAAATTTAAAAATATCTCATTTTGCGGTTGTTTTTGTTTTGCTTTTTGCACGAAGTATTCGCTTAGTAATTCATAATTTACAGCACACCAATCAGAATCAAATCCAGAGGCAACTACATTTTCTGGTCTATCTCTTCCATCATTTCCTTCTATAATTTTTGGTTCTATAATCTTTATTTGATCTTTATTATAGAATTTCATACCGGGAAATATTTCCTTAAATGCTTCATGTCGCTTTACCATAAAGTCGCATTCATAATCACCTACGCCAATTGCTATTTTTTGCATATTGAATATAATTTTGTTTTGCAGATTCTCTTTTAGGGCAAAGTTACGTAATTTATTTGCCGCGACTTTTACTTTGCTTGCTTTCTCTGCACTGTAGTTTGTTTCAATTGAGCCATCATGTATAGTTTGAGAGTTTGCTTTATGGCTTGAACCAATTTGGGCTAACTTTGATTCTTTTTCCACTATTGCTATTTTGTTAATATTGCTATATTCGCTTAATGTATAAAAAGTAGAGCATCCACTAACTCCACCGCCTATAATAACTACATCAAATTCATTCATTATTATTATCTCCTTCACATCAACCCATCTAGTTTGGATTATGAGAGTTGCTTATAAAATCTTGAAAAATATCTATTTCACAAATATGCCCATCTTTATTTAGAGTAATAGGTGGAATGTCGTGGCTATAAACAGCGCGATTAATATGCAAAATTCTTGTCGCATACTCTAAAGTGATAGGGATATCATGACTAATTGTAATTATAGTATGAATTTTGTTAATTGCTTTTAGCAGTTTATAGATTTCAGTTTGCGTTTTAGTGTCGATATTTGAAGTTGGTTCGTCCAAAATTAATAGTTTTGGGTTTCCATTTATGGCTCTTGCTATAAGCACTCTTTGAATCTGTCCACCGCTCAATTCCCCAATTTTTTTATAAGCAAGTTCTTTTATTCCTAACTTATCTAATATTTCTAATGCGGCTTGTCTTTGTTTCTTTTTTAGCCTGAATCCAAATATGCTGCTTTTTAGGATTCCCATCTCTACGACTTCTATCGCCATAATTGGGAAATTTAGATTAATCTGTGTATTTTGTGGCACATATCCTATATCTTTAGGGAAAGAAAATAAGCTTGGATTTGGGTAAGATAGTATACCTGTATAGCCTTTTAATAATCCCAATAAGATCTTTATAAATGTAGTTTTTCCACCACCATTTGGTCCTATGATTCCCAAAAATTCCTTATCAAAAATTGTAAAATTAATATTATTAAATATTTTTTCTTTGTTGTAACTAAAAGAAACATTTTCACCTTGAATAATAATATTTTTATCATTTGACTTAATCGATTCTGACATAATTTGACCTTAGATTTTAAAATGATCTTGGAAATTTATATAAATCTTATTTTTATTATTTGTAATTAGTTTTTTGTATTGATTCCTGTAATATTTTAATTTGTCTTTCCAAGTCATTAATCTTTCTATCGCTACCTGCAATCCCTCCAGCTACGGTAAATAGAATGCTAAGATTTAAAACCACGAAAAAAATACATATAAAACCTAATATAATAGAAACCTTGAAAGCATTTTTTACAATTTTTTTTTGAGATTCTAACTCTGCTTTATAAAATGATAAATCTTTATTATCATCGTTTATATCCATATTATCCCCTTAGCATTCTAATTTTATAGATGATTAATATTAGAATCATACTAAATACTGATACAAGAGTAATACTAGCCCCGGGCGAAATATTGTAGCGATATGCCACATATAGCCCAGCTAGCATAAATATGCAAGTAAGCAGGCTAGTAAAAAGCATTTGCGCCTTTAATGTGCATATAAATAAATTCGCAATATATGCAGGTATTGACAGTATTGCTAATACTAGGATTAGTCCTGAAATTTGCATACATAATATAATTCCAATGGCAATAAAAATAAAGATCATATTAGTAAATATTTGTGCCTTGATATTTTTGAGTAAACAAAATTCATAATCATAACTAATGCCTAAGATTTCTTTGTAGTATATGTATACAAAGCCAACCAGAAAACAATTGTAATAAAATATTAACCATAGCAAATCTTTATCAATACTAATAATAGATCCAAATAAATAAGATTCTACATCAACACCAACTTGTGGTGATAAATTTAAAAATAGCACGCCTAAAGCCATCCCAAAAGCCCATAACACTGAGTTAAACACATCTATATAGCGGCTATAATATTTTTTTACAAAACCTAGGCAAAATGCAACAAACAATGCACTAAGGCTAGCTCCTAATAGGACAGAGAAACCGCAAAAAATTGCAATACCAATACCACCATATGCGCAATGTGCTACTCCGCCACCAATAAAAACTATATTGTTTGACACTAGAAGTGAGCCAATAATTCCAGCAGCTATGCTAATTAGTATAATAGCTATAATGCTGTATTGCAAGAATGTGTTTTCAATGATTGCCGTAAAAAAAGTTTGTGTCATAACTTTAATCCAGTATTAATTTATCTAAATATGCTTAAGGTTTATGTAATATTCTTGTTTTTATACATAATATTCAACAATCTTTAATAATATTAATGTCTAAATCACTGCTGCTATCTATTTCACACCAGCCACCATGTATATCTATTGGGTAAGCATTGTTAAATTTGTCTATTAATATCTGTAGGAAGCTTGTCATATACATATTATTATAGTCTTTGCCATCATATATCTTTTCCTTATCTAATCCATCATATGCATTTATCACAGAATCTAAGAATTCCCAACCAATTTTGAATAGCCCTATATATTGCCCTTGTATTTCATCATAACCATTAGGTTTTTTGCCTATTTCAATTATTTTTCCATCATTTATCTTTAATGTCTCTGCATCGCTTAGAGGATTTTCAAAACGCTCTTTCCAAAGATTTTGCCAGTCTCTATCAATTACAATAGATAGTGGTTTGTTACTAGATGACAGCTTCTTGACTGTGTTGATGAAATATACAATATCACTATATGAAATGATTATATCGTGCTTATCTTGAAAACATTTAGATAGGAACTCTTTCGCGCAAAATAGAGTTGTTACCATATTTGTAGAATCAAATTTTGGATTCTTATAAAATGTTTGTAATAATGGATATGCTTGTCCTAGATAGTTTTTTAGCACATCAAATTTATATCCGCCAATAATTGCTATATCTGTTATCCCAGCACCTATTAGGGCTTGGATTTGGTATTCAATTAGTCTTTTATTTTTGTATTTTACCATGCACTTGGGCATATCTTTTGTTAGTGGCATAAGCCTAGAACCAAATCCAGCGGCTAAGATAATTGCCCTCATAATTGCTCCTTAGTTAAAATTTTTTATGATTGTTTTATTATCGCGCTGTGCGATTATATTGTAATTACGAAAGAAATCTTTATTTTCATTATATAGATAACTTGGCATGACTATTGTTTTGTGATTTACATTTGACTCTTTTATCAAGGCATTGCTTAGCTCTTGTATGTCTTTATAGAATGCAAAGTTACCATGTGAATAAAACTGCGCTGAATATGCTGGATAATCTTTTAGAAATATTAAATTAGATTTTCTATCCCATAAGTTTATTATATCTTTTTGATGTCTTGTAGCAACAGAATCTAGTTTTGGATATATTAAAAACAGTGAAAATACAATAATTATTACACTTGGTAGAATCCAGATTCTGACACTAAACTTAGTGCTAATACCAAATATAAGAATACTTAGTAAAATGCTAGAAGCAGGTAGACTTGGTAACACATAAGCTTCTAATGTATTTTTCGATAAAGAGAAAAATATCAAAGGAGATAGAATCCAGCATAATAAATACACAAGCCCATATTGCCTACTCGCAAATAAATCTAGTATTTTATTGTGCTCGTTTATATTTGACTTCTTAGCCTTTCGCATAAATATATATCCGACTACATAAAAAAATACTAAGCTCCAAGGAAGAAAAGCCCAAACCCAAAAAAGCCAAATCATACCAAGTGGACTTGAATGTGCATTGCCATACATATCTCCTTCCCAACCGCTAATTAGAAATCTATTAATATGTTCACCTATTATGAAATATTCTAAGAATCCAGGGGTAGCAATTTCACTTAATATATACCAAGGCAATGCTATGCATATGGCAAGCAATGTGCCCCAAATATATGGCAAATTTCTTAGATTCATTAATTTCACTTTATCTTTTCTAAAGATTCTATCTATAAAGTAAAATAGGCAAAAAGCAAATATGGGTAATCCAGTTAAAACGATAATAATAGGACCCTTAGCTAATAATCCAAGTGCTAGCCCAACAAAAAACATATATCCCCAAAATGTTTTAAGCCAACTATAGTTTGTAGAATTTGCAAATACGCATTTCCAAAACCCAATCATGCATAGGCAAATGCAAACAAGTAAAAACATATCTGTCATTACGGCTCCAGAGGCTACAAAACCTAATCCAGATGAGAAAAATATAATGCAGCTACCAAGGGCGTAGTTTAAGTAGTAAAGAAACTTCTTGACTTTTTTTTCATTGTTGTTTGAGTAGCTCCAAGCAAATAGCAATATTCCAACTAATAGTGAAGCAATAAATGGTGCCAATCTCGCACCAAACTCATCGATACCGAAGAATTTCATACTCAAAGCACTAGCCCAGAACGATAGCGGCGGCTTACCCCAAAATGGCACACCATAATCGTAGTATATTGTTATCCAATTTCCTGTTTCGAGGATTTTTCTGGACATTTCAGCATAGCGAGCTTCTGTTGTATCCATGAGAGCATAGAGATCAAGCGATGCCATTCGAATAGCAATGATAAATATAAGCAAGAGTAATAAAAATAAAGTAAAACTTTTTTTAATTTTTATCATAAAGATTCCTTAGATAGCGTTAAGGCAAATCTATAAATTGTAGCATATTTGCTTTAGAATCTAGCGTTATGTATACAGTAATCCTATGTAATGATAACTTTATTGACAAAGTAAATTACCTTTAAGTATAATTCTTAACAATTAGCATTAAGGCTATCAATAAGGAAGTAATAATGACTATGCGGTTAAAATGTCTAGGTTTAATATTGTTTTTTGCAATTTCGTATGCATTAGATCAAGATGATTCCTTACCTGTTCATCAAGAGTTAAAGATTAAGTTATATGAAATGCTATATCAGGATAAAATGGGAAATCTGGAGAATCCAAAAGAAAAACAAGATTTTATTCGTCCATTTATACAATCTCATGATGGAGAGGAAATATATAGATTTCCAAATAAGAATATAGATGATGTTTATAGGGCATATAATTTTATCCATGAGCATGATAACTTTGGTCCAAGCATTTTGCATAAGGAATTGCCAAAGACAAATAAAGCTTTTAGAAAAGATTCTACTTCTAATATTCCGGGATATGTATTGATATATACATGGAAGGGTGATAACTATTTGGAGATTACAAATGTAAGATTGCAAGGAGATGAGCTTTGCGGAAAGGAGATTTTGGAATTTCGATCTGATGATAAGCAAACAACTCTTACAACAAGCCTTGAACAATATTGCTTTTAGTGTTGTACATTAAGTTATTATGCTTAGCTTTTTTAGAATCTATGTTTTGTTTAATTTATGATTTGAACTAATCATAATTAATTACAGTTTTTTAGCATATTAACTTTTTAGAACTAGAATAGTCTAGAATTAAATTCCAATTTTAAGGAGTTGTACATGGTATATTTACAGTTACTTTTTACTTTTATTGCGTTAGCAGCGATATCTGTAATTTTATTTGCAGTTTTAATGTTTTTGTTACCTATATTGATGTGGATAATTTTTATATGTGTTCTTATAGGTCTTACTGTATCATTTGTAACAATGATTTGTCAGGAAATTTTATCTTAAGAGATTCTTTTGTTTTAAGATCTAATTGCTACTTAGCATAATGTTTGTGGCTTCTTATGGTTTTTAAAAAAATCTTAAAATGAGAATCACTTTAGATTCTTTATAAGCCTATATATTCATATTTAAACAAACTGAGCTACAAACTTAATATAGAGTTATTTTGAATTGCTCATCTAATTTTTCATAACTTTTAGCAATCTCCGTAAAAATAGATTCCATATTATTCAAGTAATCTTCATGGATAGGATTGATAATTACTACTCTAGCATTTATCTCACGAGCTAGCGTTTGGATATCTTTATTATTATGCTCGCTAAAGACTCGTTTAATTTGGAGTTTCTTTCCCTTTTTAATTAAGTTTAACATATCTGAGATTCCATATTTTTTGCCATGTTGTTGCAATGAGAGTTCATCTAATCCATATTCATCAGCGAAGCTATCTAGTATCGGGTGATATACAATAAATTGTTTATGTGGCATTTGTTTTATTGTATCTAATATAGATATTTGTGTAGATTCTATTTTTTTTAGTAACAGCCCTAAGTTTTGCTTATAGAATTTTTCATTTTCATAATCAAGCTCATAAAGGCTTTCAGCAATAATCTTAGCAATTTCCTTTGCATTTTCAAGGCTTGCCCAAATATGCATAGAATCTTTCCCTAACTTTTCTTGTATTAAAAGTATTTTTAGATTTGTATTAGCACTTTGTATTTTAGGTAGCCATATCTTTTCAAATGGCATTCCAATTCCAATAAACATATCTGATTTTGTTATAAGATTCATGATATTAAAGCTTGGCTCATAGCTTTCTGCATCTTTGTTTTTTGGAATAATATTTGTCGCTATCGCATTATCTTTCGCGATTTCTTGTATAAAGAAATTTATACTAGCAATGCTTGTAATGATTTTGATAGGAGATGTTTGTTTACTTGTTGATTGTTGTGCAAAAGCAATATTACAATTTATAATAATATATATCAAACATTTAAGTAATGCAGATGATAGTGCATATTTGTATAATGGGTTGATTTCAAAATTATTATTCACGGCTATCCTTTTTACAACAAAATCCATCAAGTATTTTAGCAATTTTTTGCACGTTTCATTTCTAAAGTGCTAATGCTACTTATTATAAAATTGCATTTGGATTATTTATTTTAAGATAGAATTTTAGAATCTAAGCAATTTGGAATTTGATATTGTAAGGAGATGACATGGTTTTAGATGTTGTTCGTTATCCAAATAAAATATTAAGACAGGTTTCTAGTAAAGTGGTTGATTTTGATTCTGGTTTACATAATTTCCTAGATGACATGTATGATACTATGATAGAACTTAATGGAGTTGGGATTGCTGCTATTCAAGTGGCAAATCCTATTCGCGCCTTGCTTGTTAATATTCCTAGGGAAGATGAGATTCAATATAAAGATGATTTATTAGAGATTATTAATCCTGAAATTATTCAAGCAAATGGCATTATCATGTGGAATGAGGGTTGTTTATCTGTCCCTGGATTTTATGAAGAGATACAGAGATTTCAAAAAATTACTTTGCGCTATCAAAATCGATTTGGAAAGGTGAATGAAGAAGTATTCGAAGATTTTTTTGCTGTTGCTTTGCAGCATGAAATAGACCATTTGAATGGTATTTTGTTCGTAGATAAACTACCTCTACTGAAGCGTAAGAAGTTTGAAAAGGAGCTTAAAAAGAGGGAACGAGAGCATGCTGGTGTGTGATTAGATTATAGGCTTAAGTATATTGTAAGTATATATTAAATATAATACGAAGTTTATATTAGTTTCAGGAGATTGATATGTCAAGAAGATGCGATATTACTGGAAAAGGCGTTATGATAGGTAACAATGTAAGTCATGCTAATAATAAGACCAAGAGGAAATTAAAACCAAATCTTCGATCTATTAGAATTAAGCTTGAAAATGGAGAGACTTGCAAGATAAAAGTTGCTGCTTCTACACTTAGAACTCTCAAGAAATCTAAAAATAAATCCTAGTTCTTAGCTTATATTGCTGTTTTGTTGTTATGATTTTGCATCTTGTGGGATTAACTCACTTTGTAAGTATTTAGTATGTTTGCTTTTTATCTTTAGTTTTAGAAGTTAGATTTCTTATGTTGTTGTCTATGTTATATCAATCTAATAGGTAAGATGATGAAATTTCATATATAATTTATAGATGAATTTTATATTTATTCTATTCATAGTATTATTTGTTTCTCTTAAATATTTGAGAGCCTATACGTATGCAGTTGCTTCCTTCTGCTATAGCAATTTCATAATCATTGCTCATACCCATAGATAATACATTAGCTCCATATTTTTTTAGATTGTCAAATAATTTCCAAGTAGTATGAAAACTATTAGCAATAAACTTTGATTGTTGTCTATCCTCTATGTGTGCTCCTATACACATGAGCCCGCGAAGCTTAATATTAGGACATTCTTGCTGTATTTGTAAATATGACTGTATGGCATCTTCAGGATAAAAACCTTGCTTGCTATCTTCTTTTGCGCTATTAATTTGTAATAATGCTTCAAGTCTTATATTTCGTATTTGTAGCCTTTTTTGCAATTCTTTAGCAAGTTTAATAGAGTGCAAAGATTGAATCATTGCAGGCATTGAATCAATCAACATGTTAATCTTATTAGTCTGCAATCTACCTATAAAGTGCCATGCAATTCTATAAAATGCTTCATTATTGTATATGTTAGATTCTTCTAATAAGTGTTGCAAATTTTTCTTTTTATTTACTAAATCTTGCACTTTATTTTCTCCAAAATCCATTAAGCCAGTTTTATAGGCTTCATATATGTCTAACTCTGTGCTATATTTGCTTACTGCTATAAGTTTTATTGTTTCTTTTATGTTGTGAACTTGCTTTATATGGTCAATAGATTCTAAGATATATGCCAAATTTGTTGCGATGTGGTTTTTTGTCATTTATTTCCTTGATTAAGGTATATGCTATGATTATAACAGAACTATAATATTTTTAATCCTAATTTAAGTGAGCAGTCAATGAATACAGTTCCATTTATCGTTGCAGAGCTAAGTGCTAATCATAATCAAGTGCTAGATCTAGCCTTAAAAACAGTTGAAGCTGCAGCAAAGAGTGGAGCACATGCAATCAAGTTGCAAACCTATAAGTCTAGCTGTTTAACTTTGCCATATCGTAATGAATCTTTTCGTATAAAAAATGGGATATGGAAGGATAAATATCTATGTGATCTTTATAATGATGCGCAAATGCCATGGCATTGGCATAAGGAAATATTTAGTTTTGCAAAATCTCTAGGCATGGTTGCTTTTAGCTCGCCCTTTAGCATTGAAGGCGTAGAATTTCTAGAAATGCTTGATTGTCCTATCTATAAGATTGCTAGTTTTGAAGTAATGCATGTTCCTCTATTAAGAGCTATTGCACAAACAAAAAAGCCTGTGATTCTCTCGCTTGGAGTTGCTAGTGATATAGAGATAGAATATGCCTTAGAGATTCTAAGTGAAAATGCATCTAAGACAATTTTATATTGTATATCTGATTATCCAACTAAGATTCAAGATGTTGATTTGTCTAATATATTTTGTTTGCAAAAAAAGTGGGAAAAATATGACGTAAGAGTTGGATTATCAGATCATACATTGGGCATAACAGTGCCTATTGTAGCAACTATGTGTGGTATTAGTATGATAGAAAAACATTTTATACTAGATAGAAAACTAGGCGGAGTTGATAGTCAATTTAGTTTAAATACAGATGAATTTAAACAAATCGTTGAAAGTGTTTATGAGACATGTATTTTATCTGAAAAACTAAAGCAAAATCCATATATCTTTCAATCTATAGGAGTTGACTTTAAGCAAAATAATTATGTACATACAGATTTTAAGGCTGATTGTAGCTTTGAATCTAATCAAAATTCCATACAGGATTTAAGATCTAGTTTAAATATTAATGATAAAGCAAAAAGCTATTATCCACATAAAGATCCAACATTGCAAGGCAAGAAAGGTAGAGAATTTGCTAGAAGTCTATTTGTTTTACATGATGTCAAAAAAGGAGATATATTAACTATGGATAATATAGCCTGCGTAAGACCATCAAATGGTCTATCACCATTAAGAATAGATTCTATATTGGGTAAAAGTTTTAGCCAAGATGTAAAGGGTGGAACAGCCTTAAATGATTCTTATATAGCTTTGTAGGCAATTTATTAAAACCTTACGAAATAGTAATATAATAATATTATATACGATATTATGTAAAACATTTTTATCTATTTTTAAAAAAATATAGCTAAAATATATGCTTAATCTCTGAAATGGGGGTAAACAATGCGGGGTAAATATTCTGATTCTAATGAGATGTCTCTTGAAGCCTCTAACGAAGTAGAGTTGGCAACTCCTAAAATGCAAGAAATCACTATATTAAATGATGACTATACTAGTATGGGTTTTGTGATCAGGTTGCTCATGCATATTTTCGATAAAAGCATGATAGATGCTCAAAATATAGCTCAATATGTTCATAATACAGGTGAGGGAAGTTGCGGAATCTATCCATACGACATAGCAGAACTTAAGTATGCAATGGCAACTAATTTTGTGCGAGATAATGGCATGCCATTGAGATTGATTCTTCGCGATGTCTAGTATGTTGATGTGTTAATATTTTAAGGAGTTTCTATGGGTAGCACAAGTAAAATAAATGAAAATTTGGGATTCATTTTGCAAAAGGCATTAGGCTTAGTGGAGGAATTACATCAAGATATAATGACTGTTGAACATGTATTTTATTCTCTATTAGAGCATCCTTTAGGTGGTGAAATGGTAATGGCTATTGGCGGAAATGTTCCAAATCTAATGGAATCTACTGTTACATATTTGGATAAATATATTCCCAAGGCAAAACAACTTAAGCAATTAGAGGGACCAAGTCAAACGTTGGCATTTTCTCGTGTATTTGATCAAATGATAATTCATGCCCAATCTGCTAATAAATCCATTATTGGCATTGGTGATTTTCTTGTTGCGTTAATGAAAGAAACAGATTGTTATGCTTCCCAGCTATTAAGATCGCAGGGTATAGAGATTGATGATGTTATGCGTATTGCTGTAGAATTTGATGAGGACAAAAGAGAGCGAGAGAAGCATTCTAAAGGCTCTCTTAGCAATCTTGAGAAATATGCCAAAAATCTTAACAAGATAGCAAAAGAAGGAAAAATTGACCCGCTTATAGGTAGAGAATATGAAATTAATCAAATAGCTCAAGTACTTTGTAGAAGGAAGAAAAACAATCCTATACTTCTTGGTGAGGCTGGAGTAGGAAAGAGTGCCATAGTTGAAGGATTGGCATTAAGGATTGTAGAAGGCAATGTGCCTAAAAAATTGCTTGATAGTGTTATTTATGCTATTGATGTTAGTTCTGTTATAGCAGGGACAAAGTATCGTGGAGAATTTGAAACTAGAATCAAGAAGATTCTTGCAGAGATTGAAAATGATGAAAACACTATAATTTTCTTTGATGAAATTCATATGATTGTTGGGGCTGGACAATCCCATAATGGTAGTATGGATTTTTCGAATTTGCTAAAGCCTATGCTAAGCTCTGGTAAATTGCGTTGTATAGGAGCAACAACTATAAGCGAATACAAAACATCATTTGATAAAGATAAAGCATTGGCGCGTAGATTCACACAGATCAAAATTGATGAACCAAGTGAAGAAGAATGCTTGAAAATCATACAAAAGATTGCACCTATTTATGAAAGATTCCATAATGTAACCTATGAAGAAGATGCCCTAAAGGCTTGTGTAACTTTATCTGCAAAATATATTAGCGAGAAGCATTTGCCTGATAAAGCAATAGATTTGTTAGATGAAGCTGGTGCAAAGGCGCAGTTAAATGAATATACTTTAAAGCAACAGATAAACCTAAGTCAAACCTTTATGAGTGGTGTAAAAAATGATGCGAAAGATGCAAGTAATGCAAGGAGTTCTAATGATGATTTGCCATCAAAATCAGATTTTGAGCTAGATAGAGAGCAATCTAGTGATGGCATTGCAAATGGTTTATCTAAAGATTATGCTTTGACTCCATTGGAGTTAAAAGAAATCGATTCGGAGAAGAAGCAAGATTCAAAGATTTATCGCTACGAGCCTGTCAAGGGTATAGTTGGCAATAGTGCGAAAGCTGAATCTAATCATAAACCACAGATTGATTTTATGAAAAATACGCATAAGGTAATTACTCAAAATCATATAGAATTGCTTATGTCTGATATTACTAACATTCCTAAATCTACGATTAACGCAAATGAAAGCAGTTTATTGAAGAATCTAGATAAATTATTGAAGAAGCGCATATTTTCTCAAGATGCTGCCATTGAAAAAATTGTAGAAAAAATTACCATTAACAAGGCTGGGCTAAGTGAACTTAATCGTCCAATTGCTAGCTTTCTTTTCACTGGTCCATCTGGTGTTGGCAAGACGGAGTTAAGTAAAGAATTGGCAAGAATACTTGGTATAAAGTTTGAACGTATTGATATGAGTGAATATATGGAGCCTCATAGTATTAGTAAACTAATTGGATCTCCTGCTGGTTATGTTGGCTATGATGAGGGTGGTTTGCTTGTCAATAAAATTCGTGTGAATCCGCATTGCGTTTTATTGCTTGATGAAATTGAGAAAGCTCATAGTGATGTTTATAATATATTATTACAAATTATGGATTCTGCTACGCTTACAGATAATCAAAACAATAAGGCTGATTTTAAAAATGTTATACTCATAATGACTACTAATGCTGGAAGTAAAGAAGGAAATTCTATGGGATTTCTTGATACTACTCCTAACCGTTCAGATAAGGCAATAAAGGATACATTTAGCCCAGAGTTTCGGAGTAGGCTTGATGCCGTGATTGTATTTAAGCAACTTGGCATTTATGACATGCAAAGAATTGCTGATAAATATATTTCAGATCTTAATGCTACATTAAAAGAGAGATGTGTTACACTTAAGTTACTTCCTAAAGCAGCAAAATTTATAGCACAAAGCTCCATTGATGCTGCTCTTGGTGCTAGAGAGATTAAAAAGATTATTGATAGCGTAATTAAATTACCATTAGGTAAAGAAATATTATTTGGCAAATTGCGCAAGGGTGGAGCTGTAAATATTACAGTAAAAAAGAATGAATTAGCTTTGGAGATTATTGAGGATAAAGTTTTAGTTTAATAGGCTTATCTATTATATTTTTTGTGTTGTATATTAGGTGTTTTTGGGATATTTTATAATAAACAATAAATCTATATTTTCTTGTCATTTATGATATAAAGTAATAAAGCATTTATTGCTTTATATCTTTTTATTATGGTTTATTGCATATTAAAATATGTGGATATATTTTATCTTTATCAAATGTTCAACATAATAATCAAATATTCAGATATTATTTTTGAATAAAGCAAATTACTTCTCATTATTTACTAATGTTATCAAAATATTCATTTATAGAATTTATTAGTAAGCAAAAGTATAATGTTGTTTGGGTTTTTTGTAATGCATTGTGTTTTATCAAGGATTGTTATGCAGCTTTTTTATTCTCATGGATTTCATTCTTCTCGTAATTGTCTTAGCTATTTACGTATTTGTGAGGGATTAAAAGTATCACCAATTCAGCTTATTTATGACAATGGAGCAGACTTTAGGGAAAATCTATTTATGCTTAAGAATCAACTACTAGATTCCAATCCTAGTAAACATTTTGGCTTTATCGGTAATTCTTTGGGGGCATTTTATCTTTGGCAACTTATGCTTTATTCTAGTGAGTTAAAAATCCCTATGCCTAGTACCTTTATATTCTTTAATCCAGTCTTTGAGCCATTAGCACAGCTTAAAAAATATATTGATATTCCGCAGATAAACACAACTACACAGGACACCTTTACGCTTACTCGAGCTAATTGGGAAAGTTATGCACATTATTTATGTATGCCATTGTCAAGAAATGCTAATAGACAAGATAATCATATAAGTAAATCTATAGAGAACAATATAGATAAATTTAGTGAATATGGGGGAATTGTTTGTTTTAGTTATGGAGATAAGCTTATTGATTGGCATGTTTCGCAAGCATATTGGAAAAATCATGCAAATATTTTGCATATACAAGGTGATCATGTAATTGTTGATTTTACTCCTCTTTTGGAATCTATTAGACCATTTTTATTTAATAAGTGAAATTTAATCTATTCTATTTATTTTTGCATTCTAAAAATTGTTGTATTTTTATTGCTTACACTATCTATTTGTTATTATCATTTTGGCTTGTTTTATACTAAGGGTTATATATGATGAGAAATGCTCTGTTTTGTGTTTTTCTATGCTTGTTCTGTGTTAGGGCTAATTCTGTATCCACAAAGCTAACATCAAGTCAAGAGAAAGAAGCAATAGTTAGATGTGCCAATTATCATTTATATTACTGTGAATTACTGATCAATCAAGGCGTCCAAAGTGTAAAATCTTGCAATGCGCGCACAGAGTGCGAATTTATAGGTTGGCTGTACTTGCAAACGCAAGAATATGAGCTATCCATACCATATTTATATAAAGCTTGTATGGCAAATAACTTTGAGTCATGCAACAATCTTGGAATTAGCTATCAGAGGTTAAATAACTATAAAAAGACTAAGAAATTCTATAAGTTTGGTTGTGATAATGGGTATATCATTTCCTGCTATAACCTAGCCACGTTATATTATGAGGGGCTTGGTGTGAGACGTAATTATAAATATGCTAATGAGTTGTATAAAAAAGTTTGCAATTTTAATCAGGGGATAGGTTGCTTACATCTGGCTATATCATATGCCAATGGGCATGGAGTAACAAAGGATATTGACAATGCTCGTTCATTATTTAATATGGCTTGTATACTTGGAAATAATGAAGGTTGTAATTTTTATGATGAATATAAGGAAGAGGAGCTACAATAGTGATAATTTTATCTTTAATAATTATTTATTTTAACTATTCTTTGCAAAAATATTTTTAAGAGTTTATTCTATCTAAAGTTAGAATTTAGCGATTGCTTTTAATTCTAAATGAAGACATCTCCAATAATAGCTATTTGTTTATTATTTTGTGGGGCTTAAGCCCCTTAGTTGCTGTATTAACAAAATCATAGTTGATCTATATATTCTCTTTTGAGTTTTTATGATTGAATCAAACTTTTATGCTTAGAATATATAGGCAAATGTGGCAAATATATGACTTCTATCATCTGTTCTATTAGCCTTGAGCGCACTACTACCACTTATGTTAAAGCCCGGATTAAATCCAGCTTTAGTAGTATCTCTTAGCCATTCTATTTTAAATCCTAGAGATATATTATTTTTAAATGAATGGTTAAGATTTAGAGCAATACTTTCCTCATTGCTTCGAGGGCTTCTTGTGATTCGGCCTAGCAAGTCCCAGCTAAATGTTCCAAGTTTAGTTTCATACCAACCCCCTCCAGATAGATATACAGAGGTAGAGTTTCTACTAATTATATCGCTAATTGATGCGCCTATATCATATACGCTTGCAGTCCAATAATCAAGCCCCATTGGATTCCCATAAGTTGCAAAATGGGAATTTGCGCTACCGAAGTTCTTATAGAAGCCAATTCTTACATTATAGTCATATATAAATGCTTGCACAATAATGTTTAGATTCTCTGACAATTTATCTACTTGCTGATCATATCTTTTTCCCCCAGCACCATCTGAAAATTTATCTGACTTATTATGGACGTTCAACACGAATCCCTGTAATGTAGCTTTTATCCCATAACCATTACCAAAGTGATTCTCATAGACTATCTTCATGCCCGGTGCTTCATATAGTCCCGGATAAAACCAAAAGAATGGACGCACCATTAGATTATATCCAGCTTTAAATCCATCATTTTGTGTGAATCCTCCGTAATTTATATCAACACCAAATGAATGTATACCATGATTGATATGTTTACCGTTGATGTTAGTTGCCTTTACAAAGTAGTAGTCTAAAAACCATTGTGAGTATGCAAAAGCTCGTCCAAATCCACTAAACCACCATATCTTTATATCATTATTGGGATTTGCATTTTTATCACCATAGCCAAAATGCGTGTCTATATTAAAGCCTTGAACATATCCAGTGTAGTAATCCATGCTTGATTCATAACGACCTGCTTTTATGTTGAAATATTTTGTTTGTAAATCCATGTATGCATTATGCACCATGAAGTACCTGCTATCTTCAAATGCACCACTACTATATTGCCCCTTACTGTTTGGACCAAAATATGCACCAATATAGTTATTATTCAATCCGCTACCTGTAGTAAGCCCGCTGGATTTATTTGCAGCTGAATCTCTAATATCATGTCGGGTAGAATCCCAAGTAAGTCCAGCAGCTGCTACACCCAAGCCAAATTTCAGATTTGTAATAAAATCTGATTGCATTATATTTAACACATTATATTCTGTATCAAACTTACCAAAGATAGTAGAAAAGCTTTCTGTAGGATATGCGCCTTCATTAAGATTAATACTCTGCTGGTTAAAGCCAGCTTTAGTAAAGCTCTCTAGAGAACCACTAAAGCTAAAAACTTTATTATCCTCTTGCGCTAAGACATAATTGCAGCATGCAGTTGTGCCACTAAGGACAAGTATTAAGAAACCATTTTTCAATACTTTGAATTTATCTAAAACACCTATCATCTTTGAATCCTTTAGTAATTTTTTATGTAAACCTATATTATAATAGAATGTAAATAAAATGCATTTTTTATTTTATTTTTATATAAATAGAATATCATATTTGTCTTGAACTATGTAAAAATTAGGTTATATATTACTTTTTTGCCAAAATCTAAATATATGTAATAAATCGTATTTAATGGTATTTTGGGATATTTTTCGTGTAAATGTGCAATATATATATTAATTGTTCATTTTGATTAGTAAAGTAACACATATGTAAAATATATACAAAATCTTGCGTTAAATGATAATTTTTAATATTTTCCCTTTTGCTTTATTTTAAGAGCAATGCATATTAAATTAAGATTGTGCTAAGAATAAATGCAGTGAATGCGAAATATTGCTTAAGTATTTATTTAACAAGATATATCTTTCACCAAAGATTTCGTTATAGTTGTGAAATTATGCTTTTACAAAACATGAAAGACTTTTATCTAAAATAAGTCTTTAGAAGATATTACATAATTAATCTAATAAATAGTATGTATTTATCCATTTATAATAACTAGATTCTTAATCTAAATATTTAGAATGAATTTTCTCAAATAAGGTGTGTTGTGTTATTATATATTATTCTTAATTTTTGACTTTTCTAGTCTCTTTGCTCTTTCATCTTCTTGTTCTTTATAGCACGTAGCACAATGCTTTGCTAATTGCCTAATCTTAAGTATATATTCTTGTCTTTGTGAAACTGATATTGCTCCTCTTGCATCAAGAATGTTGAAGAAATGGCTACATAACACAGTGTAGTCATAGGCTGGCAATGGGAGATTTGATTCTAGGCAGCGTCTTGCTTCACTTTGAAAATTTTCAAATGTTTGGAATAAAAATTCCGTGCATGCTACTTCAAAGTTATATTTGGAGAACTCATATTCGGCTTGTAAATGCACATCAGCGTATGTATTTAATTTTTTACTAGTATTGGAATCATTCTTGTTCCACACGATATCAAATATAGATTCTACTTCTTGTATATACATTGCCAATCTCTCAATGCCATAAGTAATCTCTACGCTAATACTTTCGCAAGGAATACCACCTACTTGTTGAAAATATGTAAATTGTGTTATCTCCATGCCATCAAGCCACACTTCCCAGCCTAATCCCCATGCACCAAGTGTCGGAGATTCCCAATTATCTTCTACAAATCTAATATCATGGGCGTAAATATCAAGACCAAGCGCGCTAAGGCTTTGCAGATAAAGATCTTGAATATTATTTGGAGATGGTTTAATAAGAACTTGGAATTGATAATAGCTACCTAGTCTATTTGGATTTTCACCATATCTTCCATCTGTGGGTCTGCGAGATGGGGCAACATAAGCTACTGCCCAAGGCGTCTTATCAAGACTTCGCAACAATGTAGCAGGATGGAATGTCCCAGCTCCGGCAGGTAAGTCATAGGGCTGCAAGATAATGCAACCTTGTGTTGAATTTGGTATTGTTTCATTAAATTTTGCATTAGCCCAGAAAGACTGTAATCGCAAAATAATTTCTGAAAAAGAAAGCATAGTAACCTCAATATTGGAATAGCTTATAATTATACAATGTAATATGTTATACATTAATCTTTGTGCATTTGGATTTTGTTTCTTATAGCATTTGGTCTAAGATATTGGGTTATTAAAGTAAGTATAATATTTTAACTAAATCATTAGAAGGATTAAGTATGGAATTGATCATTGTTGGTTATGGAAATATGGCAAAGGCAATTTTGCAAGGATTACTTCGCAATAACGAAATGTGCTCATATATAAAAAAGATATATATTGTAGGGCGCAATCCCTATAAGATTGAATCATGGCTTGAATCCATACTAGCTGGTGGTAAATACAAGCTGATGAATGGTAAGGATATTATATTGCAAAAGACTATGCAAATACATTGTAATAAGAAGTCTGTTTTATTGGCATGTAAACCATATAATCTTAAGAATTTTTCATTTAGCGGCAATGCTGAAGTGGTTTATAGTATATTAGCAGGTATAGGGCTATATAGTTTAAAACCTATCATTTCTGGAAGTCATTATGTTATGATTATGCCAAATATATGCGCTGAGCTAGGTTTTAGTTCGAATGCAGTGTTATGGTATAATAGTAGTCAAGCTAACAGTATTAAAAAGGCTGGAGAGACGATTGATGCTTTGCTTGAAGAGAATAGGGAATCTCTATATATTGATACTATGCAAGACCCTAAGATGAGAGATGTTATTGAGAATTTTGTATCTAGCTTTGGTAATTGTGTATTTGTTCAAAATGAACAAGAGTTACATGCAAGTATTGCTACTAATGGTAGTAGCCCAGCTGTGTTAGCACTAGTGGCACAAGCATTAATTAATGCTGGTGTGCATAGCGGATTAGGTCTTGATACTAGCAAAAAATTAGTCCAAAAGACTTTTGAGGGATTAGCACAACTTCTGCTCACAAAAACACCTCAAGAAATAAAAGATTCTATAACAACTCCTGGTGGCACAACTGCTAGGGCATTATTGCATTGCGATGAGAGTGCTGTTCAGGGCAATATTACTAGGGCATTGATAAAGGCAGTTGAAAGGGTGCAAAAGTAAAGTTAAAGCTTAATCATAGTTAATATTGTTGCAATAATATAAATTTATTTTAATTGATTTTTGTATTTAAATGAAAAATCAATTAGCCTAGCCAATACTACTTAAGAATAATTGATACATAGTTTATAAACATGTTCAAGTATCTTTTTCATTAATTTAACAAACTTTTATTATGTTTATCAAGTATTTGTATGTATAATCATTAAAACATCGTGCTTTTGTTGTTTGATGTGTTTTGATACTGTAATTGGAGTTTATATAATGAGAAGGATTATAGATATATGTTCGTATGTAGTAAATTTTGTCATTGCTAGTATATTGATCTTAAGTTTTGTTGCTTGTGGCGATAGTAAGGATTCCAAACAAGGATTAGCAAATCAAAGCGGCAACGATAATAAAGTATATGTTGTTAAATTTGCCCATGTAGTAAGTAGTGGTACTCCTAAGGGAAAGGCTGCAGACTTTTTTGCAAAACGAGCAGAGGAGCTTAGCAATGGCAGGCTAAAGGTTGAGGTTTTTCCTTCGGCTCAACTTGTAGATGATGATAAGGTTTTTACAGAACTCAAGAGAAATAACGTGCAAATGGCAGCACCAAGCTTTTCTAAATTTACTCCTATTGTGAAAGAATTTAATATATGGGATATTCCATTCTTGTTTAGAGATAATGAACATTTACATAAGATTATGGATGGAGACATTGGTGAATTTCTTAAGAGCAAAGTTACAGAGAAAGGATTTGTAGCTCTTGATTATTGGGATTCTGGCTTCAAACACTTTAGCACTAATAAAAAACCCATTGTTGTTCCCGATGATGCAAAAGGACAAAAGATGCGCATAATGAGCTCTAAAATATTAGAAGAGCAAACAAAAGCCGTAGGTGCTACACCGCAGGTTATGAATTTTGGAGAAGTTTATTCTGCTTTGCAAACTGGCGTTGTAGATTCAGCAGAAAACCCTCTATCTAATCTATACAATTCAAAATTTTATGAAGTGCAAAACTCCATAACGCTTAGTAATCATGGCTATTTGGGTTATCTTGTTATTGTTAGTGAAAAATTTTGGAAAGAATTACCTGATAATTTAAAGGATATTTTTAAGCAAGCATTGCATGAGGCTACTTTGTTTGAGAGAGAAGAAACACAAAGAGATGAAGTTTTATTGCTAAAAAACTTAGAGGATTATGCGCAGAAAAGTGGTAAGTTGCAAATTGTTTTATTAACTCCTGAGCAAAAGGAGCAATGGAGAGATGTTATGTTTGCTATATATCCAAAGTTTTATGATGTTGTTAGTGAGGATTTGATAACAAAGATACAAAATGTCGAATAGTATTGCTATTTAATGATACATTTAAGGAGGTTAATAGTGCCTTTTCAAAAGTTTTCATTGTTTAATATAATATTTGATTCTTTGGACAGATTTATTGCATTTGTGAATAAAAATGTAGCAGTGTTTGGATTACTTTTTGGCGTTTTGATTGTCGCGATTAATGTGATTTTACGCACTATTAGCTCTTGGTATCCACAAGTTAGCTCTATAACATGGGGTGAAGATGTAGCAAGGTATTGTTTTATATGGAGTGCTCTTTTTGGAGCAGCATATGGATTTAGAAAAGGCGTGCATATTTCTGTTATGATAATAGTTGAGAAGTTCCCGCCATTTATTGCGAAAACCTGCATACTCTTCTCTTATTTGCTTTGTGCTATTTATCTAGGATTTATGTGTTATGCAGGTATTGATGTATTGTTGTTGAATTATGAGCTTGGGGTTAATAGCGAAGCATTCTATGACGTTCCATTATGGTATTTTTTATTATGCTTACCTATTGCGTTTTTAGGTGCTACATATAGGGTTATTGAAAAGTTTTATGAAGTTCTTTGGTTAGATGCAAATGCTGTAATAAAAATTCTACAAGAAGAAATTGTTCATGATTCCATGGTTAAGGAATAATTTATGAGCATCTTATGTCTATTTGTGATTTTATTTGGGCTTATTTTGATTGGTGTGCCTGTCGCCGTATCGCTTGGCATTAGCTCTTTGCTTACATTGGTTTTCTTTACAGATTTTGATATTCTAGCAATACCTGATATTTTTGTGTCTGGATTCAAATCTACTCTTATGGCAATTCCTATGTTTATTTTGGCTGGTTTGTTGCTTAGCAAGGGTAGTTCAGCGCAACGTATTGTAGACTTTGCAAAATCATTAGTTGGGCATTTACCAGGTGGCTTAACTATGAGTGCTATTCTTGCTTGTATTATTTTTGCTGCTGTAAGCGGCAGTTCACCTGCTACTGTTGTTGCTATTGGTTCTGTAATGTTTGTGGCTTTAAAAAATGCTGGTTATCCACAAAGCTATGCTATTGGTGCTATCACTTCTGCTGGTAGTCTTGGTATTTTAATTCCCCCTTCTGTTGTTATGATTGTATATGGTGTTACTGCTAGCGGTTTGAGCGATTTAAATGGGAAAACCATAACAGTGTCTATTGAGGAATTATTTAAAGCCGGAATTATACCTGGTCTATTGATTGGCTTTGCTATGATGCTCTATGCCTATATTGGTGCAAAGAGACTCGGATTTAAGGCTAGTAAACCTGAAAAAATTCAAGTGCGTGTAAAAAAATTTTTTGAAGCTTTTTGGGCTTTATTTATTATTTTTGTTGTAATTGGTGGGATTTATGGCGGGTTTTTTACTGCTACTGAAGCCGCTGGTATAGCATGTGTATATGCTTTTTTTGTATCTGTATTTGTATATAAAGATATTAGACTAAAGGATATGTATTCTGTCTTACTTGATGCTGCTATTACAACTGCAATGATATTTTTGATTATAGGTTCTGCTGTTGTTTTTGCCCATGTTTTGACAAGTGAGCGTATACCTCATATGATTGCTGAGTTTCTTATTGAGCAAAATATGAGCTGGTGGATGTTTTTAATTGTTGTCAATATAGTTTTATTTGTTATGGGGCAGTTTATGGAGCCTAGCTCCGTGGTGATGATTATGACTCCATTATTATTGCCAATTGCTGTAAGCCTGGATATTGATCCAATTCACTTTGGCATTATCATGGTTGTTAACATGGAGCTTGGAATGATTACTCCGCCTGTAGGGCTAAATCTATTTGTAGCTAGCTCGCTTACTGGAATTAATCTTAAAGATATAACATTATCTGTGTTGCCTTGGCTTATTATCATGTTGCTTGGACTTATTGCTATTACTTATGTTGAGGATATTTCTTTATGGTTGCCATTACTTAGTAGGATTAATTAATATTTCTTATACTTGTTCATATTCAATGTAAAATTATTTTTATAAGGAGATGTTAGTGATTCGGGTTAATAAGCCTTATTTGCCAAGTAATAAAAAATATCAAAAGTATTGTGAAAAGATATATAAAACTAATTATCTTACCAATTTTGGACCACTAAGCATAGAGTTAGAACAAAGGCTTTCTGAATATTTGAATGTGCCTTTTATATTACTAGTTAGTAATGGAACGCTTGCGTTGCAGATTGCATATAGACTAGCGGGATTGCAAGCAGGAGATAAGGTTATTACTACCCCATTTAGTTTTGTTGCTACTACTAATACTCTTATTTGGGAGAATTTAGATCCTGTTTTTTGTGATATAGAACAAGGTAGTTTTTGCATAGATACTTCAATTTTATCTAATTTAGTGACAGAAGATATAAAAGCTATTTTGCCTGTTCATGTCTTTGGCAATCCTTGCGATGTTGAATACTTGGAATCATTTTCTATTAAGCATAATATCAAACTAATTTACGATGCAGCACATGCTTTTGGTGTTAATTATGATAAAAGAAGTGTTTTGGGTTTTGGAGATATTTCCACGTTAAGCTTCCATGCTACTAAGCTTTTTCACACTGTTGAGGGTGGCGGACTTATTCTAAAGGATTTCTCTTTGCTTGAGGCAGGAAGAGAGATGATTAATTTTGGATTGAAAAATAATTTACCGCATTCATTAGGCATTAATGCAAAACTTAGTGAGTTTCATGCTGCTATGGGTTTGTGTGTGTTAGATGATATGTCATTTATTCTAGAAGATAGACAGCGCATTTGGTATTATTATTTTGAGAAACTACGTGATTACTTTGATATGCAAGTTTTGCGTAACAAAGCAACAAATAATTATCATTACTTTAGCATTCTATTTAAAAATACAAATCTATTATATGATGCGGTTTGTGCATTAGAAGATGAATGTATATTCCCTAGACGCTATTTTTATCCAAGTTTACATTCTTTGCCTTTTGTATCTTCATATTCAAAATGTCCTGTATCAAGCGATATTGCAAGCAGAATTTTATGTTTACCTATATTTGTGGGGTTGCAAAAAGAAGAACAAGACAAAATCATAAATATTATTATTCCATTTGCTAGTTAGTTTCATTGGTTTTATATTGTTATATATTGATTACAAGGCAATACTTTATGCCCCATGAAAGTATAGAATCTAATAGTAGTTATTTTAATGGATAAGAAAAATATGGATTTTTGCAAGGACTGGCGGATGGATTCTTAGAGACACTATGATTATGAAAATCCATACTCTATTAATTAATAATATAGCAAATTAAATATTTAGGTAGCATTTGTATTTGCTGTAGCATCTTCAATACGTTTTGTATCAGATAACCCATATATATGGTTTGTTGCACTAATTAGCTCTTTTGTTACGCTGTGAACGAATGATAGATCATTAAGTAAAGATGTGCCATTTGCAGCTTGAATGGCATTATCTTGAATAAGTTTTTCAACAATTACAAAGGCATTTTTATCTTGCTTTTTAAAAAACTTCTTTTGTTTTTGTAATTGTTCTTTTACATTTATAAGGCTATCTTCTGGAGTTGTTTTTATACTCTCTATTGTTCTTAATAACTCCCCTAACTCAAGTCTCATATTATCATATTCGTTTTGTAACGCCTTATTGTTACCGGTTGAATATTTCTTTATATTTTTTTGCAACATACCTATATTCTTGATTGCTTCTGCTATCTTTCTAGCCGCGATTCGAAGAGATATGATTCTTTCTATATATTCTCCATTTGTAACATATGTTTGAAGCTTTGTAGAAAAATCCATAATAGCATTGAATAGAATCTTTACTTTTGTATTATAGAGTTCTGTTACTTGAAATTCTTTCTTGAATAATTGTTTATTTTGTATTAAACTATCTAGCTTTTTATCCGATCTAATATCCTTGTCTGATAGTCCTATTGTGTTAGATATAATTTCAAAAGCATTATCATATAAATGTTTCACTTCGTTATTTAAGGCTGTTATTGCTGTGTCTTGATATGGGAGTAGAGTATCATTAATGAATAGCGGAGCAGTTTCTGCTGAGTTTTTGCTAAACATTTTATCTAGCATGCTTGCAATTTTTGGTATAAATAAAAACATTAAGATTATTCCAAATGAGTTAAATAATGTGTGAAACACAGCTAAACGCAATATAGAATCAGACTCAAGACCAATCATATCTGAAATAATGTCATTTAAATCCCGGAAATAGTAGAATAATAATGCCACAGCAAAAACTGTGGTAAAGTTGAATATACAATTAGCAATAGCTAATTTCTTCCCCTCTGAATTTGTGCTTAATGATGCTATTAGGGCAGTAACAACACCTCCAACACTAGTTCCTAAAACTGCACCAAGTGCTTGATTATATCCTATTTGTTGCTCTAGGAATGCAGTTATTATGATTGCTAATGTTGCATGTGAGCTTTGTATGATTCCAGTTATCAAAGCTCCAATTAGTATAAAGATTATAACACCTTTATATCCATCTAATTGATATTGAGATAAGTCCATGACATCTTTTAGATTTTCAAATCCAGCCTTGATATAAAACACTCCAAGGAAAAAGAATCCAAGTCCAGCCAAAACTTTGCCCAATCCCTTATAAACTACACCTTTTTGAAAATTAAATAGCAGTCCGCCAACGATTAAGGGTAGAGCTAATGACGAGATATTAATAGAAGATGCTCCAGCAATAAGCCATGAGCCAGCAGTATTCCCAAGATTTGCTCCGAATATTACACCTATACCTTGGGTTAGAGATATAAGAGATGCGCTTACAAATGAAATTGATATTACAGATACTAGAGTAGATGATTGCATAATAGTTGTAGCGACTGTTCCAAATATAATGCTTCTTAGTGAAGTTTTGGTTGAGGACGCTAATATTTTTTCTAGAAAGCCTCCAGAAAATGCTTTAAATCCTTCGCTTAAAAATATCATTCCAAACAAAAGTATAGCCACCCCTGCACAAAGTTTACCGACTTGTTCGTTAACTGCTAAGGCATATATAATCAATATAGTTATTATAGATAGGGAGTATTGCTTTATTATTGAATACATTGCCATCGTTTACACCACCATTTAATATTTGAGAAGGTTAGAATAATACTTTAACTACAAATTGAATTAAGTAATTATAACCCAAAATTTGAATTTTATTCTTTGTTATTGATATTGTTAGGTTTTTTAATTTTTTATGCTATAGACTATCTAGCTTTGTTTTTTTGCTATAATTTCTAATATATGCCGATTTGTTTATAGTATTCAAGATAGCGGAAAATTATGCAGGTTTAAGAGGTTGTAATGATTTCTTGTAGTGATAAATATGTCCAGATTAAATTATTTCAGGACACTAAAATCCTCTCTAAGGTTCTGCTTTATGCGAATAAGCATTTTAGCAAGCATTACCGGCTCTCAAGCTCGATATTGATTCTTGATGATGGGGAGATTCTCAAAAAAAATTACCTTATAAATTGGTGTTATCATGCTATATCTTATGATGTAGATTCTTCCGAACAAACAAGTGAAGAAAGTCTTAAGTATGCCTTACAGCATAGTCATTTACCAATAAGAATCAAGATAGTTAAACCAACAGAGATGTTAGAAAGGATTAAGGTAAAAGTAGAGATGCTAGGTTCATCGCGTATTATTCTTACTCTTAGTAAGAAAAGCAAAGTTGCAGAAAGGTATATCAAAGGTGTATTTATAAATCATTACATAGGTATGAGTGGCAATGAGATCTATTTGCAATCAAATAGTGAACATTTTTGGGAAAGGGTAGTAGATTTCTTAGGGAATAAAGTAATTCATAATATTGTTTTGTCCTTTGAATATAAGGATTTTAACGCCAATGAGTTTTCCTTTCTTACTGCCGAGGAAAAGGCACTTAGGCAATGTTATGTTACTCTTGATTCTCAATTTGGAGACGATTTTGAGTTGGTTAAGAAAAGATATTTAAAACTAGCTAAGGAATATCACCCTGATAATTTTTATGGAGTAGATGAAAGCGAGGTTATTAATCATATAACAAGGTTTAGGCAGATTAATGAAGCTTATAAAAAAATTAAGTTGCAAGTGCAATGTTAATTTAATAAATCCTTGAGGGTTGTTATGAAATCAAAAGAAGTGCGAAAGGTTGGCATTATATTACGTCCTCATAGCACTCATATTAAGCCTATTTTTCTTGATATTAAGGAAAAGCTAGATGAGGCTGGGATAGAAATTATGCTTGAGCATTCAGGTATAAAGATGTTGGAACTTGATTCTCATAACATACAAAGCTATGACATACGTTATATTTGTGAAGAGTCTGATATGCTCTTTAGTATTGGTGGCGATGGAACTCTTTTATCTGTTGCAAGGCGAGCCTATGGTTATAATATTTCAATTTTAGGAATAAACTCTGGTAGACTGGGCTATCTAACAGTTGCTACTCCAAATGAGATAGCAGATATTATCCCAAGGCTAAAGAGAGGAGAATATACTATTAGAAATCATCTAATGCTAGAGGGATATGTTGAGGAGAGCCCAAGCCTTGAAATGATACAGCCCCTGTTTGCTTTAAATGAGTTTTTATTGTCTCGAGCGGGATTTAGTGGTATGCTTGAGCTGGAGGCATATATTGATGGTATGCTTTTTAACTATTATCGTCTAGATGCTTTAGTGGTAGCTACTCCAACGGGCTCTAGTGCGTATAATATTTCTGCGGGTGGTAGCGTGGTTTATCCATATTGTAGAAATGTGTTATTGACACCAATATGTGCCCATTCGCTTAGCCAAAGACCACTTATATTAAATGATGAATTTTGCATTGCATTTCGCTTTAAAACTGCTGGTTCTCTTATTTGCGATGGTCAACAGAGAATATCTGTTCCACAGGGCAGTCTTATTTGTATTAAAGTGGCAAAACATAGTGCTGTTCTTACAGAATTACAACCAAATTTTTACTTTATTCGCTTACGTGAAAAATTTGGTTGGGGGCAATACGAGTAGTTTTGATTGATTATATTTAGTTTTTCTTACTAGTTAATTAATAGGTATATTTTGTTATTATTAATTAGTTCCAATACAATTAATCTAATATGTTGCAATCATAAATATGCTTGTTAATGTTTAGCTTTGTATGTTTACGTATCCAAAAACCTTAAAGCTTCGTAAACTACATATATTTTATATATTTAATAAAATATATTATTTCATTATTGCAATGTAGTTTATATTAACTTTTTATTTTATGCTGCTATTTATACATGTGGTTATGTATATAACTGCATATAGTTAACTTCGTTTTTTCTTGATTTAAAATTTGCAATATCAACAGATTATTAAATCACGAAAATTTATCACGTCGCTTTATGTAATACTCATCTTAAGCAATATTTGTTTGTTTTCAAGTATCTCTTGCTAATATTGATATTTTTTATTGTTAAATTATGCTCTAGTAGCCAATACTTCATTTTTATGATTGCCAATTGCCGTCTAAATCCATATTTTATATTTTTGCTGAATGTGTTGTTCAGGATTATAGTATAGTTTTAACTTGGCTTAAATAGCCTTTTAATGTTAAAATACGAATATTATTTTTATTATATTTTAAAAATAATCTTTTTTCTTGTATTGTCTACACCTTATGCTCCGTTATATATTTAATATTAGTTGTGCAACTAGGGCATTTATGTGTGGCCTCTCCGCTTTGAATCTTTTGATGAACATTATTGGGAATATTATATATAGTCCCACATAAGCATGAATATATATACATGTTCCCACCTTTATTCTTTACATCTGTTTTTATTGCTGATTTTTTTATCATATCCTCGTCATTATTACTTTGTGTTACTCCATCTTTTTGCCTGCTAGACTTGTTCCTCATTTCTTCTTTCATTTTTTCAGCATACTGATGGTATCTAGTATCATGCTCAAGTATATGGCCTAATAACCACTGTTCCATAATTATTACTAATTGTTTTTTAAAATCCTTTTTGATGTCTTTTACTAACGAAGTCATCTCTACGATAATATTCTTATGTCTTTCCTTATGATCTTCTATATATGGATACCTTATTGTTGTCATGTATGCTTCCTCATCACGAAAGTGAGTTTTCATATATCCAAATAATGCCGCTATTATTTTTTTTATCTCTGATGGATCTGTTTGTTTGTCAGCCATATTGTCAGCCATATTTGCTAACTCAAATAATTTTTTGTGCTGTTCATCGATAAGGTAATTTCCGATACTGTATCTGTCTTCCCATTTTATCATAAACAACTCCTCATTATATAATTAATAAAGATTTATTGCAATATTATAATAAAAGTTTAGAAAATACTATTATTATTTGGACACATAATTTTTTCTTAATTTTAGTTTATGTTACAATAAGTAATATATTTGTTCAATATCAATACGTATTTTTATGCTAAAATCTAAATTTAGCTATTTAAATATACAAAGGCAATGCTAATGAATTATCATAGGTTATTTATTGTTATGTTTGTTTTTATACTTTCTTTTATTTATGCGCAAGAAAGTAGCAAATCAGATTCAGACTTGTCGGGTTTAGAACAAGTTAATTTAACCAAAGATTCTGCTATAAATTTCTCTTCTTCGAACCAGCATGAAAATATGGATTTTGTTTCTAAAACAACCAAAGAAGAATCTACGAAGTCAAGCATAAATAATAGAAAAAAAGAAAATATAGTAGGTGGTATCGCGCTTTTTGTTAATGGAGAGCCAATTACACTTTATGCTATTTCCAAAGCTGAAAAAATGCTTAATACAGATAGATTAAGAGCAGCAGACTTTCTTATTATGGAACAGTTACGTAAAGAGGAGGTTAAACGTTTAAAAATAGATATAACAGATGAACAATTAGATTCTCAAATTAACTTTATAGCAGAGCAAAATAATATGAATTTAAGTCAATTCTATAATGCAGTAATGCAACAAGGCATGTCGCTTAGCGATTATAGATCAAAGCTTAAGGAGCAAATGTTAGCCCAAGAGTTGATGCGTAAGATTTTATTCTCAAGTAATGTTGGTCAAGAAGATGCCTTGCGTAAGTATTACAGCGAGAATCCAGAAGAATTTGTGATTCCAAAAAAAATAAAAAGTATTAAGTTTGTTAGCAAATCTAAGCAGAGCTTAGAATCATTTGTAAGCAATGGCTTAGAGTCTAGCTTGCCTAATAATATAGTAAGAGCAGAAGAGGAATTGGAGCTAGAGAATATTCCATCTCAAATTGCAGATGTATTTTTAATTACCCCTAAAGATTCATTTACTCCTATTTTGGAATCTGGAGATGGAAACTATGTAACTTTTTTTGTAAAAGATAAGATTGATATAAATCAAGTAGACTTTGATAAAGCAAAGGGATATATAGTCCAGAAACTGATGGCAAATAATCAAGAAAAAATACTATCTGATTACTTCGAACGTGTTCGAACTCGCTCTAAGATTGTCTTTGTGCGTTAGAGATTTGGGCTTGCGAAATCTATTTAATATTAATATATGGAAAAGGATTATTACAAATCAAGAGACTTTATACCTCGTAGCGTAGGATTAATGTCAAATAGAATCTATCTTTGCGGTTCACCCTGTAGTGGCAAAACTACATTGGCATTGAGCCTGGATATAGCTTCATTTATTTGCTATATCAATCTTTCTTTAATTCCTAGCAAGAGGCTTATAAATGAGGCAAAAGAGAGGTTGCTAAATTTAGATTCTACGATTAGGCTTATTGTAATTGATGATTATAGGCATGGTTTCCTAGATAATATCTTGCTATCCAAACTTCATAAAGTAAAGATTATTCTTATAGGTAAGCATTCTACCTATAAACAAGATTTGATTCTTCGTGGTTTTTCATATATTGCTTTGCATAATCTTAGTTTTGAGGAATATTTAGCTGGAGATAGGAAAAATCTGGGCATAGAATCATTATTCGCAAATTTTATTGAATTTGGCAATTCTCCAGATATAAATCAACTTAAAAGATTCCAAAGAGAACAAAGAAGATGGCAGATTATGAAATTAGGCTTAGAGGAAAATTTCTCAATATTTCAGGCAATGCTTTCTTTTCAATCTATAAAGATAACTACTAATAATCTTTATACTCAACTAAAATCACATGTTCAAATATCTAAAGATAGACTTTACCCGCTTATTGAGAATTTAAGAGATGAGCATATAATTTTTGTTTGTGAACATAGCAATAATTTAAATTCTAAATCCAAAAAATACAAGTTGTATTTCTATGATTTTTCATTATATATGCTTGCTGATAGCAGGCATTTTTTACGTATGTATGAGAATATGGTCTATTTGGAGCTTATTGCTAGGGGGTTTATTTTGTCTTATAATGATGATTTTGACTTCCTAGATGAGAGAAAAGATATATTTTTTATTTGTATGCCATTTGCTAGTATTGAGAATATAGAACTAAGAATAGCTAGTTTAAGTCCAATTTCTAATATAACAAAAAAGCAAATAGTCGTCATATCTATGAATCTAAATAAGATACTAAGCGATAATATTATGATTATGGACTTTACAAGTCTGTATAGCCTTAGTTTCTAGCTTTATTTGCTATAATGAGAGAAAAGCTTCAAGGAAATCTTTATGGTATCTGTTATTATTTTAGCGGCTGGATTAGGAACAAGAATGAACTCTAAGATTCCTAAGGTATTGCATAAGATTTGTGGTAAAAGTATGATTGAATATGTCATTGATGTAACACTTGGTATAAGCTCGGATATTCATATTGTTTTGTTTCATCAAAATCAAAATATTAGAGATTATATTAACCAAATATATCCTAATTATTTACTTGATAAGTTTCATTTCCATATACAAATGCACGATAAGTATCCTGGTACAGGTGGTGCGCTTATTGTAGAAAAGTGGCATGGGCAGATGGAGCAAGCCAATTTGCAATTATGCTCTACTTTGATTCCAAATAATGAAAACACAGAACAAGACCAATACAAAACGCTACTTCCTTGTCAAGGAGATAAGATTGTTGTCATAAATGGAGATACGCCATTTGTTGCTATAAGTGATTTAGAGACTCTGTTGCAAGATAGTTCAGATATTTCTCTTGGAATCTTTCATGCCAAAAATCCCAAAGGATATGGGCGTATTATTCAATCAAACACAAGTAAAGATAAGATTTACATTAGTAGAATTATTGAAGATAAGGATTGTAGCCTAGAGCAAAGAGAAATATCCCTTGTTAATGGTGGGATATATTGCTTTAGCAAGGAAATCCTAGATAGATATATTCCAAGTCTAAAGCCAAGTAATGCGCAAAATGAATATTATCTCACAGATATAATAGCACTTGCTTGCCGTGATGGTGCGCTTGTATCTGGGCATATTATGGAAGCCGGCAATCTATTAGGGATAAACTCAAGAGTTGAATTAGCAAATGCAGAGAATATAATGCTAGATAGATTGAGGTTAAAAGCCATGCAACAAGGCGTAACTATGCGCATACCAAATAGTATTTATATCGATAGTAGCGTTATTTTCGAGGGAGAATGTGTTATTGAGAATGGTGCTTGCATTACAGGTAGGAGTTTGATTAAAAACTCTCATATTAAGGCACACACAGTAGTAGAGGATAGTCAAGTAATTAATAGTGATATAGGTCCAAGTGCGCATATTAGACCTAATTGCAAGATTATAGATTCTCATATTGGTAATTTTGTTGAATGCAAAAAGGCAAATTTATCAGGTGTAAAAGCTGGACACTTAAGCTATCTTGGAGATTGTACAATAGGTGAGGGGAGCAATATTGGAGCTGGTGTTATTACATGTAACTATGACGGAAAGGAAAAACATCAAACAATAATAGGTAAAAATGTCTTTGTCGGCAGTGATTGCCAATTAGTAGCACCTATAGAGATAGAGGATAATGTATTAATTGCAGCAGGCAGCACAGTTACTAAGAATGTCAAGTTGGGATCCCTTGTGATTGCTAGACAAAAGCAGGTCAATCATGAAAATGGATTCTTTCGATTTTTTTCACAGGAATAGCATTAAGTGATATTAAATTTTTTTTGAAAGGTAGTAGCTTAATTATTTTATGATTTGATAGAGCTAGAACAAAGATTACAATTATTTATTTTGTCTTTGCAACAAATGAATAATTTAACTCATAGTTAAGTCTTATGCTTATAAAATATCCATAGTCCTTAATATTTTTCGCAAAGCCTATGTATACGGCTACGATGATGTAAGTGTAGAATATCAGAGCATATTGTTTTGATGTTGTTATGCTTAAGAGAATGGGCTTTGAACTGTGATGTTGTAATAGTTTGTGGCGATAGCATGAAGGGCATAATTAGTGATGGAATCTTGTGCTTCATTGATGCCAATGAAAAAAGTATAAAAAATGGAAAAGTATATGTTATAAGCACAATGGTTGGTGTGTTTGTAAAGCAATGCTGAATACAGATTCTAAAATCATGGCAGATACTTTTATAGATTTTATAGGCTATTTTTTGTTGGTATTGATTTTATAGAGTTTTCACTATTTGCTTTGTTCTGTTTTTTTTTTTTTGATAATAGTTTTGTAAAATTTATTCTTTTCTTGTGTTTTATAGTTATTAAATTTAGATTTTCAAATCCATTACCATGTAAATTTATATCTTTTTCTTCATCATTGATGATTTTAAAATAATGATTGTTTTATTTTTTATCTGTTTGTGGATTATAAAGCATAATACCTATGTTGCACCTCACAAAACTCTATATAGCACCCTGTAGAGATTCTAAAATTACTGTAAAATAGAAAATTTAAAAATTATGTTAGGATATAAAAACAAAAATCTAAGGAAACATTATGCCTTTTGTCAATATTAGAATCACAAAAGAAAATGGCGAGCCTACACTTAAGCAAAAGCAAGAGTTGATTGAGGGTGTTACAGATTTGCTTGCTAATGTTTTAAATAAAAACAAAGCTTCTACTGTTGTAATTATCGATGAAATTGAAATGGATAATTATGGTTTAGGTGGAAAAACTATCACTGAAGTAAGAAAAGAGCAGGGAAAAAATTAGATTTTCTTTACAATCCTATCCTACTTTTAAGTGCTTTTGCCTGAAATTAATTGTGCAAAGCAGTTATTTTTATAGGCAAAAGCACAAGAAAGCTAAATATTAAACAAATTCCACAAAAGATAAATATCCAAAAATATACGTCTAAAAAGCTTAATAAATAAGCAAAAAAGAAAAGAAAAAATGGCTTGAAAGATTCCAAAAGCAAGAGTTAAAAAACTTGAGCTTGTGGTAAAATGCTCTTTAGAAACAATTTTTAATGCTAAGGAATTAGTGAGTGTTACATTACCGTTGTTGTAAAACCC
>NZ_JRPD02000017.1 GCF_000765805.2 Helicobacter muridarum
TAGATGAATAATAGCAAATCCACCTCCACCAATATTGCCTGCTGCAGGATGAGTTACAGCTAAAGCATATCCAACAGCCACAGCTGCATCAATGGCATTACCACCTTTATCAAGAATTTCTTTACCTATCTTTGTAGCATATTGACTACTGCTAATTGCAAGACCATTGCCATTAATATCCTTAATAGGTGGATAGCTAGCTGCATTTAGTAAGTTTAGGGTTAGTAAGATGATTAGCAAAGTGCTTATTAAACTCATCGCTTTGTTGATTTTAATGGATTGGAAAGTCATGTAAATTTCCTTGTTGTGAGATACTGCATGATAGTGTTTTTTAAATATTAAGTCAATGTTAAGTATCTAAAAATTTTAATTAAAAATTTAAATACTTCTAATAATGTAACATTTGTTGATAGCATTTATTAATAGCGTAAATCACTATTGATGTTTATATTAAATTCTATTGAATCTCTTGGGGGTATAGGGAATATTTTTTCTTCCATAGATCGCAAGAATGTGATTACAGCATTATTATATTCATTAAATGGTGATGGTCTTACTATATACATATAATATAACTTACCAGAATTATCTACCTTTATTCTAACAGTAGTTCCGGTTGGAGTTTGTTGATAGAATCTATTTTTTTGCCATTCCAGCATTAGAATCTCTTGAATATCATCATACCATTTATCATATTTCTGCATATCATCTGGACTACTTGAAATATTTGCTTTTTCCACAGTAATCTTTATTTGGATTGCATCATTTACACTATTTTTAAATGTCTGACTAGTTTGTCTAAGTGCTTGAGCACTCTGCTTAATTGCATCTGCTTGACGCAACAAGGCTTCTGTTCTTTCTTTATCTCTTTGCTCCCTTTCTAATTTCTCTTGTTGCGCTTTTTGTCTTGCCTCTTCTTCTGCTTTTCTTTGTTTTTCTTCTTCAAGTGGGTTTTTGTTTTGTATTGTTTCTGATGGAATAAATGAAAATACATCAATTAGATTTGGCTCAATAGGCTTTTTGACTATTCTCTCTTGTGGTGTTGGAGTAGGCTCTGGATTTTCTTCAGTCTCTTCTGGTTTTGTTTGTTCTTCTTGTTGACTTTCTTTAGGATTTGAATCTATAACTTGAGATAATTCAATAGCCGAATCAATTTGAAAAATAAATTCAGATTCTGTGTTATATGTGTTAATATTTACTTGTTTGCGCACATGAAAAATTATGCTAATTAATATCATAATCATGAGTAAGTAAATAATAAAAGCCGCGACACCGCTCATAAAACAAAGCGGGAGACTCGAGTTAGTATGCACAATATTTGTTTGCATAGATGCTCCTAAACTATTGAGTTCCCAATGAAACCTTAGTGAATCCAGCATTTTTTAATTTAGCAAATACCGGCATAACATCACCATAATATAGTTGTTTGTCAGCATAAATATATACTGGCTTATTTCTGTCAAACTCGCCAGTTTGTAGGGAAAAATTCTCCAAGAATTCTGAGTATTCAAATGACTTAGTATCAACAAAAACAGTTTTTTCCTTATCAATTCTTACGGATAAAATATTATTTGGTTCTGCTTTGCTTGTTTTTGAGCCTTGAGGCAAGGTTATATCTTCCCTATATACAATAGCTGGAGTAGTAACCATTAATATAGATAATAATACTAACATAATGTCCACTAATGGAGTAATATTTAATTCTGGTTTTTCGTCAAGATGTAAATCGTTCATTACTAGCTCCTTTGGACACTCTGAATAGTCTTTTTAATAGTTATTTCTTGATTGTTGTCTTTAGCAGAGATTGCAATGTCAATTTGAGATTGTAAACAAACTCCAAGCACAGAAATATTACGTCTTAAAATCATATAAAAAGAATAAGCCGGAATCGCGCATAATATTCCCCAAGCAGTAGCTACAAGAGCCTTTGAGATGATTGGTGCAATTGCTTCGAATGTAGCTTGTCCATTAGATCCTAAATGCGAAAAAGCTTCAAGAATCTCTACAACAGTGCCAAATAACCCTATGAAGGGGGCAGTAGAGCTAACAATACTAAGGAATGTTAGCCCATTACTAGCGTTTCTTAGTAATTGTTCTTTCCATACATGCAGCATTTCTTTTGAGAGTATGTTGTGCCCATTTGCTCTTGTAAATACTGCACTTTGAGGAATGTTAATATCCTTTGATAGCAATAAATCTAGAGAATAAGATTCTCTATCTTGCATACCTCTGATGATAAACCATTTGTATATAAAAATCCAAAATGTAACAATCAAGTAGATTGAAAGCCACGCAATAACAATTAAAGTTATAATCCCGCTTGTTTCAAAAAAGCGAATAAACATTTCCATTTGTATTCCTACCAACAAAGCTATAAAATAAGAAGAATGTATAGCAACTCTGAATGCCAATATTGTATAATATGCTAATGTATTGCTAAAGATTCTAACAAAACTATAATTCTATCTTATTTTAATGATGTTTTGGTATTTTAAGAGTAAATCTTAGTAATGTATCTAGGTTGTATTGTGTTGCATAACAATACTTAAGTTTTAATACTGTATAGAATTCTATTAAAAATAGATGAGGTTAGAATGGAAGATAATATACAGATATCAGAAGTCTTTCTTATAATAATTGTATTGCTTTTCTTTTTTATCTTTATAAAAATTGTTTCTGTATGGAGCAAAAATCATAAACCATTTGATTCTAAAAATAAAGATTCTAATGAAGAAGACTTTAAACAATATGCACAAGATTCCAAACAAGATGTAGGAATTAATGCTAAACAAGATTATAAGTCTTATGAAGATTCACACGCTAATATTAGTAAAAAAGATAATGAAAGCAGAAAAAAGGCATATTATAAGGAGAAAGGAGATAAATATGAGATTCAAATTGGAAGACTTTTCCAAGGACAAGGCTATAAAGTTTATTTCAAGGGTATTAATGAAGGAAGAAGAGATAATGGTATTGATTTGATTGCATATAATGGCAAAGAAGTTGCGCTAATACAATGTAAAAATTGGGAGAGGACACAAGTAAAGCATGAACATTTAAGAATCTTTATGGGGGATTGCTCTTCGTATTTAGAAAAGAATCTAAATAAATTTAAGAATAAAGATGTTCGTAGGATTTTTGTAACAAGTTGTAAAAATCAAGATTATGCCTTGCAGAGATATATAGAGGAGAATGAAGTAGAATATATAGTGATTCCATATTCTTAGCTATTTAATCAATTTACTTTAATATATTGAACTAGGTTTATAAATTTGCTAAATTAGCATAAGTTTGGTTATTTATTAAGTAGTATAATTTATAATAATTATATTCAATATTTGCCAATTTACTTGATATTTTATTTTAGTAAAATAGGTATTTATTATATGAAATTATCTTTTTTTTGAATTTTAATTATTACTTAATTTCATATCATAAAGCATTTAATCTCATATTATTGTTTTGATTCTTATTTTTCTAATGATTGTGTTAGAATTAGCATTATTTTAGTAAGTAGAGCTATGAAAACATTAATGATAATTGCCATGATGGGTTGGGGGCTTGTGTGGCCGCTATCTAAGCTTATTGTTGAGATTTTAAATCCAGAACAAGCCTCTTGTATTCGCTTCATAATTGTTAGTATAAGCTTTATGCCCATTATGATATATCTTAGGATTCCATTTAAGATTCCAAAAATATCTATAATCCCAATTTGTTTAATGGGAATCTTTACTGCTATATACAATTATCTAATGTATATAGGATTGCAATATGGTGATGCAGGTAGTGCTGGTGTTATGACAGAGGTTTTACCTGTGATTATTGCAACATTCATCTGGAGCTTAATTCGTAAATCAAGTTTGCTCAAACGTGAAAAATGGGGATTAGCATTTGGTGTTTTATCTGGAGTTTTTCTTACTAATGTATTTGCAAATATACAAAATCTACTTACACCATTTAATAGTATATATCTTTTAGCTGCATTTTGCTGGGCTATATTAATGATTATCTCAAGATATGCCACAGAGTATATTTCTGTTATTACGCTTAGTTTTTATTCTAGTCTAATTACTGCAATATCTCTTATGCCTAGCTTTTTTTATTATGGTATTGATGGAGTATTGGAATCTGATTTTAGATTCTGGATTTCTATGATTGTTGTTGCTTTATTTTGCACTACATTTTCTACAGCTACTTATTATCGTGGATTGCAGGTGCTTGGTATAACACAAGGAGGAGTTTATGGTCTGCTTGTGCCTGTGTTCGCTTTGGGATTTTCATGGGTTTTGCTTGGTGAAATCCCACAATGGTATACAGTAGTTGGAGGATTTATTGCAATATTTGCTATTTATTTGATCAATTACTTAAATCCTAAGCATTTTAGTATATTAGAAAAATATTTGGGTAAATTTAAACCTTAGTCAATACTGTCTAAGACTACCTTAAGTTTATCAATCATCATATCTATATGCTCTTTTTGCACAATAAGAGGCGGAGCAAAACGCAAGCTATTATCACCAGCTGGTAAGATAATTAGCCCTTGTTCTAGGGCTTTAGAGATTATATCTGTGTTTTTATATTTTTCTATTATCCAAACCCCCTGTAATAATCCTAATCCCTGCCTTTTTGTTAGTATATCATATTGCTCTACTATGGAATCTAGTGCGTTAATTAGATATTCTGACATAGATTCTACATTGGCTAATATTTTTTCTTTCTGAAATATATCAAATACAGCATTTACTCCTGCACATACCAGAGGATTTCCGCCATAAGTTGTTCCATGGTCCCCTTCTGCAAGAGAGCTAGAAGCTACGCGCTCATTCACGCCAAAAGCCCCCACAGGAAGCCCACAGCCAAGTGCCTTTGCTGTGCTAAATATGTCTGGCTTGATTCCATAATGTTGCCATGCAAACATCTTGCCAGATCTCCCCATACCACATTGAATTTCATCAAGCACAAGCAATATATCATTTTCATCGCAAATTTTCCGAATCTTAACCAAGAAATCCTTTTTAGCTGGAGTAATTCCGCCTTCTCCTTGTATGGTTTCTAGGAATATGGCGCAAGTTTGAGAATCTATATTACGCTCAACACTTGCTATTTCGTTAAAATCAGCAAAATGAACACCATCTAGCAGGGGCTTGAATGGTTCTTGATATACAGGATTGCCTGTTAATGATAGTGCGCCTATGCTTCTACCATGAAAGCTATTTTTGAATGCTATGATATTGTGCTTATGATGCTTGTCTCGCAAAAAAGCATATTTCTTTGCAGCCTTTATTGCACCTTCATTTGCTTCCGTTCCTGAGTTTGTCCAAAATATTTTCTCTATCCCACTAGCTTCGCTAAGCTTTTTTGCTGCAGTGATTGCTGGGACATTGTAGTAAAGATTTGATGTGTGTAAAATTTTGTTTATTTGATTATATAGGGCTTCATTTAAATCCTTGTGTTGGTATCCTAGTGCGCAAACTGCTATACCTGCACCAAAGTCTAAATATTCATTATTGTCAATATCGTAAAGAAAAACACCATTACCCCTATCTATAATTAGTTTTCTATTGTATGTTTTTAGTAGCACTTTCTCTGCTTGTGCAATTAGCTCTGAATGATTAGAATCTTGTGTTTGTTGCATGATTATCCTTGTAGATTTCTGATTTATTGTTGATTTAAGCAATTGATAGAATTATAATTATTGCATAAATATACTTAAAAGAAAAAGAATTGGATTTCATAAATGCTAGTTTGCTTAGCTATTTGGTTTGTGTTGTATAAGTTTAACATATTAAACTTAACTCAATTATGTTAATCTTAGCTTATATAATTTTAACAATATGTAAAAAGCTTTAATATTGCGCTATTTTCCCTTATATTTGTAACTTAATTGTGCATAGAAGTTAGCCCCTTCTACTTGATAAAAGTCATAGTAGCGGTTGTTTGTTATATTATTAAAGCTAACTGATAAGTCTAAACCCATACGCCATGTATAACCAAGTTTTGCATTTAGGGTAAATTGAGAATCATAATAACCATAAGTGTAGCTAATAGGAGTTGAATTTGCATCATCATTATAAAATGGCGGTGTGTAATATGCCCATAGCGAAGCATAAAACCCATATTTTGGAATGTAGTTAAGTGAGATATTTAGCATATGTTTTGGCAGGCCTACAAGTTGCTTGCCCACAGATTGTGGTCTTGCTGCATTTTTTAAAATCACTGCATTTGTGAGAGTATAGTTTGCCTCAAGTGATAAGTCGCTTAAAAAAAGCGGAATAAGCATATTTAGCTCAATTCCATTAACACGTCCCTTACCCGCATTAATAAATCTCCATGGATCATTCATTTTGCCTGATCCTGAACGATAAATCATATCTTTCATTTCTAATTGATAGTAGTAAATAGAGCCTATTAGATATTTTGTATTTAACTCTGCTCCTATGTCAAAGCTTATTGCACTTTCTTTCTTTAGATCTGGATTTAATGCCCAAAAGTTGCTTGCATGTGTGAATTGATACATATCCCGTATTGTAGGCATTCTAAAGCCTGTTCCAATACTAGATTTTATAAGTAAAAAAGAAAATGGAAAATAGCTAACACTAAATTTAGGACTAAAGATAGATTCATAATTTTTTATGTCATTTTGAGTTGTGTTTGGCATTACAAGATTATTTATGATATAACCATTGAAATTGCGCCAATAATCATATCTAATTCCAAGGTTTGTATTGAAGTTGTCGAACCATTGTGCTTCCCAATTTGTATAAAATGAGCCTACAAAGGCTTGTTGACCAAATTTTATGCGATTGGTGGTGCGTGTGCTATTATCAAGCCAATTTGTCATATCTCGTTGAGCTTGGACATATCCATAGTAGCGAAATTGTATCCCTGAAGAAATTTTATGAGAATCAAAGACTTGAGTTTGATAGATAATATCTAAATAATTGCTAGTAGAATCTATGTCTTGTGTAGTGCCAGGACCACCATTTCTATCTCCACTACCTTGCAAGGCGTCTTGCCAAATGCTTAGTAAATTCATTGATTGAAGTGAAACCTTAAGTATAGAATCTTCAAAGCTATGTGTATAACTAAGAGTTCCATATATATGGGAATATCTACCTCTACCTCCAAGCCCTGAACCTACAAAATAGTCTTTGCCATCAATTAAATTTGTAGGCTTTCCAGTTTTTTGCTTACGTAAAAAGCTTATAGGATTCTTAAACTCATAATCATAGCTAGATAAGCCAATCATAGCACTTAGCATATCATTATCACTTATATCATATTCTGCTTTAATGCGTGTATCATAGATATTATAAGCTCTATCTCCACCTGTGCCAATGATAGTCTGTCCAGCCTTATCAATAATAAATCCAGTTACTGGAGTGCTTGCATTTGTAACTGTCGTAGAACCCTTAGCAAAATATGTAGGAAAGCTAGAATAGCCATCACTTCTTTTATAGCCAAAGTTAAACTTTAACCTTAGTCTTTTGTCCAGTAAAGAACCACCAATTAAGCCATAGAGCCTAACTACATTTTTATCTGCTACTCCCTTTTGTAACTCATTTCCATAGCCAATACTAGCCCTTACCTCAAATTCATTTGGCATGGCAGTAATAAAATGTATTACTCCACCAATAGCCCCTGTTCCATAGAGACTAGAATATGAACCTCTAGCAATTTCTACTCGCTCAACATCTTCTAAAAAGATTTGATTAATAATGCGATTTTCTCCCTCTAAATCGCTTAGTATTAAACCATCAAGCAAGATCAAAGTGCCATAATTGATACCACGAATTCTTATCTTTGGACGCGGATTAAACGATACGTCATTGTCAATCCTAACACCTGCTGATTTTTTAACAATATCTGAGATTTTTGTATTGGCTGTTTTACGTATTTTATTAGATTCTATAACCGATATATTGCCCGGAATATTTACCACATCACTTTTTAATGCGCTACCTGTTGCGACTACATTCTCTAAGGAATATTTTTGATTATTATTTATACTTAAATCTATTTCTACATCTTCTTGTGTATCGCCATTGACCGCAAGCATAATTTGGCAAAGAGCGAATGATAAAATAAATATTTTTTTCATATTTTTCCTTTACATTTTTTATACTTGTTAATTTTTTATAAAGTATTTATTCTATCAATTTTTATTGATATTTATTATAAAAATATTACTAATTACAACTTAAGTAATACCAAGCTTGACATATTGTGTTACAAATTTTCTGAATCTAAGGAAAACTATAAAATTAACGATAAAAATGCAGTTTAATTAATATATATGTGCATCGCACAATGTATAAGCTTTATGTTAGATAATGAGTAAAGCCATGTTTTAATTTTATGGCTAATGTATGTAGGTATTGAAGTAATTAAAGCAAGGATAAATGATAGTTAAGAGCTAAGTAACTTCTTTGCCATATCGGCAATTCTCTTGTTTGTTGCCACAGAGCTAAGCGATTTTGCCTCTGCCATAACTTTTCCTAAATCTTTTAAATCTTTTGCTTCTACTCTAGCTATAATGTCTCTTAAATTCGCATCTAATTGGACATCATCTATTTGCTTTGGCATATATTCCATAATTAAATTTATCTCATAGTTTTCTTTTTCTGCTAGGTCATCTCTATTAGCTTTTTGATAGCTCTCTCTAGCATCTTCCCTTTGTTTTAACGCGGTTTTTAGAATCCCCAAGCAATCTTCATCATTTAATTCAATACGTTTATCAATTTCAACTTGTTTCAAGGCAGAATGCAATGTGCGCAGTGCGTCTCTTTTTTTGGAATCTTTTGCTTTCATAGCTTCTTTAATATCATTTAAAATTCTATTTTTAATAGCAATTTCCATGCTCTTTTTCTCCTTATGATTTATTATTAGGAATGTAATTTGCTTGTATTATACAACTTTTACTAAAGGATTAGTTATGAAAAAGATAAATTTTACATGGTTTTTGCCATTATTGCTTACTAGTGTTTTACATAGCTATGAGCCAGAGATAGATATGAATCCACCAGACTATGTAAATGATATGCCATCAAAGGATTTTGTGCCAGAGTTTTCTAGACCTGGCTCCTTGTTTGGACAAGGAGAGAGACCATTATTTGCAGACAGGAGGGCTATGAGGGTTGATGATTTGATTACAGTCAAGGTTAAAGAAAATATTAATAATGACTTCAAGATAGATAAAAAATATAGTGGTAGTAGCGGAGGAAATATAACTCCGCCATTACTTACATATAATGGACAAGATTCTACACAACAAGCAAATACACAATATTTAAATGATCAAGTAAATTATACTCTTAGTAAGCCTAATAATGCAACTAGCTTCCAAGGAGGCGGCACTTATTCACAAGCGCAAAATCTTGCATTTACGCTTACTGCTAGGATTCTAAAGGTTATGGAAAATGGTAATTATTTTATCTATGGTAAGCAAGAAATGCTTGTTAATGGTGAAAAGCAAATTTTACAAATTAGTGGAGTTATACGACCCTACGATATTCAACGCGATAATACAATAGAATCTCAATATATATCAGATAGCAAGATTTCTCTAGTTAGTGTTGGCAAGATTTCAGACACTATAACAAAAAAGCCTACCACAGATTCAGTAGAATCAAGTTGGCCATATTAATTTAATCTTAACTTCATCAATTACCACATTAAGCGACCTCAATTAATACATTCTTGCTAATCCAATCCTTTATCTTAACATAATAGGCTAAGCCTATTCTTAATAGAGCCTTAATAATATTAAATTGCAACATAAGCATATAAAATCATCATGATAAATTTAATGCAACGTTGTATTAAATATGATAATATTGTTTAGTATTAAAATGTTAATAAAATTAATATTATTTCTAGGATTAACAATGAAAAATTACTGTATAATTACAATGTTTTGTGTTTCCCAAATACTTCATGCCAATCAAGATGATATAACATTAAGCTTAGATTCCAATACAGATGAAGTAAAATCGTATATAATTGATAATGTAATCGCAACTGGCTCTCCTATTGCAAGTGATATTTCTAAAATACCGGGCAATGTGTCCATAATCAATAAGCAAAACATTACGCAAATGCCAAATATGAAACCAGCAGATATTGTAAAAAGGCTAGCCGGTGTTTATGTGCAAAGAGATACTGGATTTAATCCTCGTCCATCAATTAGGATAAGAGGTATTAATTATGGCACATTAATAATGTTAGATGGCGTAATACTTAGTGATTTGGAGGGAGAGACTAGAATCTTAAATCAAATTTCGCTCTATGATGTTGAACGCGTGGAAGTGGCGCGCGGGGCGTTTTCTAGCCTCTATGGCACAAATGCTATTGGAGGTGTAATAAACTTTATCACTTCAATGCCAAATAAATTGCAATTAGAGGCTATTGCTGGATATGGTAGTGAATTTCAAAAAAACACTGCTAATAGAAATGTCCTAAGATTTTATGGTAGCGTTGGTAATGCGTTTTTGGATAAAAAATTGCGAACGAAGATAAGTGTTGGGATTAATAGCGATGGAGGTTATCCAAATTTCCCAGCAGTTTATGGTGGCAATAATGGCAGCAATTTGATGGGCTCGTTTGTAGATAAGGTAGGTAGGAGAATAATAGGAGATGGTGGTAGGAGAGATACTATTATATGGGATACTAGAGCAAAGATTGAATACGATATAGGTGATACATCTATGCTTAGTAGCATGTTTAGCATATCTAATCATAGCTATGATTATAAGGACTTTACAAGCTATCTAAAAGATGGACACAATATTATTAATACAGACAAAGACTATTTTGTAGGATCTGGGTTTGGAGGATATGGGAGTTATACACACATAATTGGCAATGTCTCATATAGTTCCGAGTTTGATGAAGCTTTTTTCAAGGTTTCATTATCTTCAGTAAATCTATTAAGCTTTTGGCAGGATGCAGATTTGACTAAAGGTGGCAATAGATTTGGTGGTCCTGGCACAACTCAAGATATAAATACTTCTAGTAATTACTTGGACTTTCTCTATAATTTCTCTATAAACAATATACATTCAATATCAACAGCCTTGCAATTTCGTTATTACTATTTAATCCAAGAAAATTACAGCCTTACAGATTGGAGGAAAGATACTAATCTGATTGGCATACCAATTTTGCCTAAACGAGAAGGAGAATCTTTTCGTGCTTATGGTTCTCAAGCAATAGTTGCATCAGGGTATGTGAATCTAGATTCAAATTGGATGGACAATCTTTCTACAAGTTTTGGATTGAGGTATGACTATTGGCAGAATTTTGAATCATTTTCAAAGGGGACTTCATCTAGTGCCAGTAGTCAAAATCAAAAGCCATTACAAACCCAGCAATTTAGCCCCAAGGCTTCAATAAACTATAATATTACATCTTATTGGCTTATGAAAGCAAGTGTCGGTTCTGGGTTTAGAATGCCAACACTTCGCGAGATATTTCCACTCAATGCAGGAGAATTCAGATCTAATACAGACCTAAAGCCAGAGGTTGGATTGAGTTTTGAGTTTGGTACTGAATTGCAAAGTAAATATGCTAACTTAAGTTTGTATTACTTTCAAACTGAACTCTTCGATATGATATATAGATCTGGCAGTGGTATAACAGTTAATGATCCTGGGATCTTCAAAAATGCGGGCTATGGCAGGATTAATGGAGTAGAGGTAAGTGCTATTATTCCAATATATGATTTTGGAACTTGGGGATCTTTAAGTCTTGAGGGTAATTATACACTAACAAACTCTAAAATTATAAAAAACAGCGCAGATCCTAGTAGCATAGGTAAGTATCTCCCAGATATTCCTATACATATGGGTAATGTTGCTTTGCATTTATCTTCTGCGAAAACACTTGATTATATTGGAAAAACAAATAATGATACAAATTATATAGGCGGGGTATATGCTAGTTTATGGGCACATTTTGCTTCAGAGTTTTTTAATGATTCTAGGAATTCTCCTGTGCTTTCTAATACATTTGGATATTATGAAGCGCAATTTAGCCTAAATGCAAAATTAGGATATATTTTTGATAGAGGTTTTGATATATCAATGCAATTTTTAAATATTACAAATAACCGTTATTATGATTTCTATATTGTGCAGGGAGCAAGCTTTTATGCACAGCTACGTTATAAATGGAATGTAAAATAGCTTATTATTGGCATTTATCTTTGATTTTTCAAAGCTTTGGATTTATAGTTTCTTTATGTTATTCTTTTAAATTGGTAGAGCATATTGCTTTATATGATATATATGCTATATTGTGGGTTATAAATCAGGTGCCAATTTGTTTATTTAAGGAAAGTTATGGGTATTTTTAATATTTACATACCAGATATTATTGCAACTAAACGTTATATGGAAGCTTCTTCCATACAAACTACTGATGTTGATAAAATAGATAGTTCAGATTTAGAAAATCCAAATATGAAAGTTTCAAACATAAGCATTATAAGAAATAGTGGGGGGGGGGGGGTAATATCCCTATTTGATATTATAGATATTAAGCCTTCTAAGAGATTTATAACAAGACTTTCTAGAAAGATAAGACAATTCTTCGCAGTTGCAGTATGTAGAATCAAATTATCTTTTATCAATCAAGACATACTAACTTGGGTGCGTTCAAAAGAATTTCAGGAAAAATATATCAATACAAATCATCCTTATCCACCGCTATTAAATCCGCGAACTGCGAGATATTCTAAGATTCCAGCTCTATTGGCTTGGGAGCTTAATTTGCCTTTGCCTAGCGGTTATGGTTTTATATTCCTTGCTATACATGGCTGTGGAGCAGGGGCTATGCAAGTCTTCTTAGAGGAATGCAATATTGCTACAAATTCCAGATTCGATTCTGATAGGGATATTTATTTTACACATTTTAAAAATTTAGTTTTTAGAAGAGATAAATATATTGCCATATGGGCTAGGGCATATAACTTTGAATCCTCAAAATTATATTATCTACTTGATAGCAATGTGCCAGCTATATGTGTGGTGCGCGATCCAATTTCTCTTATAAAACCGCTAATCAATCATCTTGGCAACAAAGGATTTGATAGGATTCCAGTCATTAATTTAGGAGATAATTATGAAGATGTTATTTTGCCTGCAGAATATTACTATGCTAGTAAAAATGATATTTACACACCATCGCTAGATAGACTTCCTGATGTGCTATCTAGTATGAAAAATAGCCAACATACTCTAAGAATACGAATAGAACTATTATCAAAAAATTTAACCAATATACACTACATCCCATTTGAAGATATTGGAACTAGTAAAGCCTTTGATACACTTTATGCATTGTCTAAGAAATATGGCTTTGATTCTCCAAAGCGAAGAGAAGTTTTTGAAACCAAGATAAATGGCTCTAATAGAAGCCCATTATTTCCTTTTACACTAGTATGCGATAAGAATTCAAATATAGAACTCATTGTATTAAGAGTATGTGATAATAAAATTCTAGATTCTGTATATGTGGATATGACATCAATTTTATATGATGGTTTTAATCCTTATGGTATTAGAATTATTGCAAAGAAAGATGTATATGATGCATTGCAATTTAAGCTAGACTTGCTAAAAGATATATCTAAATATATAGATGGTTATATTCAGGCATTAATTAGAATAGATGAAATTGAAATGAAAAAGCAGTTTAACGAAGAAGACATTATTGAATATTTAAAAAGCAATATCAACTTAGCTAGGGAGTTTAAGATTGCTTTTGATTTAGAGTATGCAGATGTTAAGTCTCGCAGAGCCGACATTGTGGAAAAATGGGCTTATTATCAAGAATTTGAAAAAATATGTTAAAATCATTTATACTCTCATAAGCAAATTAAGGATTATGTTATGAAGGTTATTGATACTAGAAGTATGAATTCTCCAAGTAAAAAATTATTACAAAAAAAGGCTTGCATGTATCTATCTCAAGCTAAATTTAAAGAAGCATTCGCTTTGTTTGAGCAAGCCTTTTGGTTAGATACTAGTGATTTGGATTCAAGGATTGGACTTTATTTATCTGATGTGGGACTTGATTTTGGCTCGGAGGCAATGGGCATTTATGAGTTTTATCAGAGCTCTTTAGCCTATGAGCCAAGATCCAATAGGAGACGAGTGCAAAAGATGATATTGCAACTAATTAGTGCATTTGACAATAAAACTCATCATCTATCTCAAACTATGCAAGATAGTAAAAAGGCAATGATGGAGAGTTATGATGCAATTAATTATAGCGATATTAAAGAGGCATTAAATACAAAGGACTTCAAGGAAGTGTATAGTAGCCTTTGCTTCAATACAAAGATAATATTTACCCATAAAGGTGATTTTTATGAGTTTTTGTCATTGTTGATTGAGAATGATTATTTGGATATATCACTTAGCTATATTGATTCCTTACCACGCTATGATATGGATATTATTCCTATTATAGAGCAGGCTAGTAAGAAGATTAATGGCAGACTATCTAAGAAAATTAAAAAGAACTCAAACACTGATAATTTTGCTGATGGGAATGCAAATAAAAATAATATTAATAATTATATAATTGATGCTAACTCAAAGAAAAAGTATGAATGAGTATATCAATTATAAAGATACTAATTTTGTAGACATCATAGATGATACTCGACTATTAAATCTTAGCAAAGATTCTAATGATTATCTCTTTTTGCAAACACCACAAAATGAGCAATTTGTTCATACTTTACCCGCATATATCAGAGTTATACAAAGAGATTCATTACATAGTTATTTTAATACCGACATTAAGATAATTGGTGTTACAGGCACAAATGGTAAGACTACAACCACAGCAGCGATATATTCATTGCTATTAGATAGTGGCTGTAGCGTTGCATTGCTTGGGACTAGGGGCATGTTTATTAATGGAAAACGCATTAAGCCAAAGGGATTAACCACACCTACATTATTAGAGTTATATAAAGATATAGATATTGCTGTTAAGGCTGGTTGCGAATATTTCATCATGGAGGTAAGCTCACATGCGATTAAGCAAGAAAGGATCTATGGTCTTAGATTCTTTATGAAGATTATTACTAATATTACTAGCGATCATTTGGATTATCATAAAACTTGGGAGGATTATGCAGAGACTAAGATAAGATTTTTGCGAGATCAGGAATGTATAAAGATTATTAATCTTGATGATAGCAGTGTAGCTAATATGAGATTCCTAAAGAATGTATTTAGTTATGGTGTGGAATCTAAAGGTAATTTATTTGTTAATGCTTATTCTTTAAATCAAGGAATCTTTGCTGGTATTATGCTTGTTTTGCCTCAATTAATAAAGCAAAAATCCATAGATTCTAAAACTCTTGGAAAATCTATGCAGAATTCTAGCTCACACGCGAAGACCCAAGAAGCAACCCTGAATATTGGTTTGTTTGGTTTATTTAATTTATATAACTCCCTTGCAGCATTGCTAGCAGTAAAGCTTATTACCAAAGCTTCATTGCAAAATGTATGTAATCTATTTGAGAACTTTGGTGGAGTAGAAGGTCGCATGGAGGTTATAAGCACAGATCCGCTTATAATTATAGATTTCGCACATACCACAGATGGAATGAAGCAAGTTTTTGAGAGTTTTAAAACAAGGAATATTAGTGTTGTTTTTGGGGCAGGAGGAGATAGAGATAAGAGCAAGCGGGCTAAAATGGGCGAATGCGCTGCAATATATGCCAAGAGGATATATATAACTAATGATAATCCCAGAGGCGAAGATCCAAATCAAATAGCTAAAGAAATATTAGCTGGTGTGCGGTCTAGAATTGCTACACAATATGGGTTATCAGATTCTGGGCTTGATTCTAATATGGATTATATTGCTTGTAGTAGAATCTTTGCTAAAGTTATTTTAGATAGGAAAGATGCAATATCCTTAGCTATAAAAGAAATGCCTAAAGATTATGTGTTGCTAGTTTTAGGCAAAGGTGATGAAGATGTGCAAATATTTAAAGATAATAAAATTCCATTTAGCGACAAGAAATGTGTGCTTGAGGTTCTAAATAACATATAGAATGCAAATTTTTGTTTGTGTTGAATAGATATTTGTTTTTATGTATTTATGTTTGGACTATTAAGGAATCTGAAATAACAAAGGATCTATATAAGTTTACTGCTCAAAGCCCTATCTAAAGAGTCTAAAATAGATCAATAAAGCTACATTTATTCTTATGACACCATCCTCACGAGTAAATGTGAGAGTTTCTGGTATCAACAAATCTAAAATTTTCCTCTAAGAATTGATGCCTAACTCTAAATATATTTAAACTTTCATTACTCAAAATACATTTAAATAACTCAACATTAAAAATTAACATTTTTTAAAGACCTATATTCACATAGCAAGCTAGTGGACTTTACGGCTAGATTTGGCATAGTAATATTGCAAAAGCACCAAATAGCATATAAATTTTCATATTTGTAAATATTTATCAAACCATAGTAAGAAAACTCTCACCTCTTAGTTGGGAGATGAATTGGTTATCGCCGATTAGGCATCATTTCTTATTTTTAAAAATTTTTGGCATTAAAATATATCAAGTTATTTTAGACATAGTTATGCTATGGAGATAATAATATGACACGAATTAGCATAATGGCAAATTCTTTGTGAAAGTGAATCCACAATACACAATAAAACTTGTAATGTTTATTGAAATATCAAAGATAATTTCACGCTAAAAGATAGAGAATATATTTGTGAATCTTGTGGCAATATAGTCCATATAGATAAATGCAAGTCTTAATATCTTAGATTGTGGATTAGATTCGTTTGGGTTAGGAATTAGCCACTTGACTATAAACAAAAAGCCTTATCAGTATTTAAGAACACATAAGAATACTTGAACTTAGTTTTTTGCTTCCACAACTTTTAAATGGGGGGGGGGGGGTAATTCACTCTGGAGAATTAATCTTTTCATCATCTATTGTAAAATCTAAGAATTCAGACTCAAAGCCATAATTCTCAAATCCATGATTTGATATAGTATTATAGTGTTGTGCTGCTGCATTATAGTTTTGCGCCTCTTGATATAACAATCCTAGCGCATATCTAGTCTCATGGTTGATATTAGAATCCATCTTGGATAATTGCAAAAGTAGGCTTGCTGCATTTTTTTGTCCTGCTCCGATTGCAGCTACTGCACCCATATAGCGCGTAATGCTATCATCCTCTTTTAGCGTATTAATCAGCCTGTCATATATAGTATAACTTTCCTCAAAATTATGCAAGTAAATATTTAACAATCCCAATGCTTGTAACAAGCCATTTGGATTCTTTGATTGAGTGCTTAGTTTATAATTTAGCAACTCTTTTTGTTTTTCTAGATTTCCTGTTATGAATCCAACATAAATATACAGCTCTCTAGCTAAGTTTGGACCATAGAATACATTGTCTAAATTTATATTTTTCTCTCTAAATATATATTGCATATTCAGTGCAGAGTTTTTTATATTTGTTCCATAATTTCTAGCTAAATCATAGAGTAGATTTGATACTACATCATCTGGCTGTTTTTTCTTTAGCTGCTCAAAACCAGTTAAGATATTTTTTATATCTCTTAAGCGCATAGCACTAATAGATTGAAAGGCAAAAAATAGAGGTCTGGTTTCATTGGGATCAGGAATATAGACTCCAACCTTTTTTGGGTCATTGCTCCAATCCCTTAGTTTAATATATAATTCCAATTCATTTTGTGGGATTTTGCTATCTGCTATGCTTTGTGCTATGTTTGCTTTGAGCATGCTAATGTCTTTATAGATTAGATTGCCTGTTATTATGGCAAATACTCCAGCCCTTAAATCTGTCATATCTAAATGATATGCTTTTAAAAAATGTTTATGTGCTTGAGAGAAATCTCCCATCTGGGCATAAATTAATCCTGTGTCATAATGTAGAATAGCATGACTTGGGTTTTTTTCTGTTAGTCCATTTAGCAGTTTGATTGCCTGTCTTAGATTATTTTTGTTAATTTGACTTAGTGCTTCTGCAATATTTACATTTATATTAGATATAGTAGCACCTCTAATAAGAACAGAGTGAGTTTCTTCAAGATTGTTTGCATTAATCTTTGAATTTAACACCCCTTCAGAAATAATTCCTAATGCTTCAGATATATCAAATACTCGATATGGAGAGTAGTAGAAGAGAATCTTGCTTGTTAATAAGTTTGTTTGTTCAAATGTCCGATTCCAAAATTGTTGTTGTGCAATTTCAACGTCAAATATGCTTGGATTCACACGAGTTTTGATTGGATATGGATTTGCTATTGATGATTCCTTTTGAGCTGTTTCGAATTCACTAATAAGACGTGCCGCTTCTATAAAGTCCCCTAGCTTTAAACTAATAATTTGTAAAGCCATTCTTCCATTCCAATCATCTGGATATTGACTTAGATATGAAAATATATGTCCTCGCGCTTCACTTAATTTTCCTTGTCTAGCTAGAAGTAGTCCTAAGGCTAACTCATCTTGCTTCTCACCAATTTCTTTGAGATTATTATACGCATTTACATTGTCATTAAAGACTGTGTATAACTTTGCTGCTAGCCTTTTTGTGTCCTTAATGAAGTTTTTATCATCATTGTTAAGTGGAGATAAAGCTTCAAAATATTGTCCTTGATAGTATTGATTTAGCGCGTAAGAATATGCATAGGGCGGTAAATTGCTAACTTGATTAGCATATGTATTTGCTATATTAATATAGTATTGATATCTATTCATGTCTCCAATGTGAAATGCACTAACTGCAGCATTTATTGCACTTAATGGTATATCTTCGCCTGCTTGTATTGCACTGTCATAGTATTGAATGCTTTTTTCATATTCGTGCGATCTTGCATTTATTACGCCTAAGTTGTAATTAGCAATTGCCTTTGAGTAGCTCGCGACATGGTTGAATAATCTTAATGCTTCCTCTTTATTCCCTGTCTTATACATAAGATCTGCTTTTTTTATTATAGTTTCTAGATTCTTATCATCAATTATTGGAGGTTTAGTTGTTACCTTGACATCTGGAATTGAAATATCATTTATAGATGAGTTGGCATTGTTGTTGTTTATAGGGCTATTAACATCAGATGCTTCATTCTTATTTCCCTGACTTGCATCAGATTGTGTTTGAGAAGCTATAGCTTCACTATCGTTATCATGTTTTGGTTTGAATGCAATCATAAATAAAACTATAATTATGGCAATAAATAAAATGGAAGCTAAAACAAGTAAAACTCTCTTTGTGGTAATTCCAAGCTTGTCATCTAATATTCTAATTAATGGTAAATCTCTAACATTTTCTCTTGTAAAGTTTTCCAAAGGAGTAAACCAAGACATAAGCTTGCTAAACTTATTATTTTTGGACTTTGATGCTTCTGTATCTTGTGTATCATCTTGTTCATTCGAGTTTGTAGGCTTTTCCTTTTCTTCTGCCATTTTACTTCCTAAAGATTATGATGTTTGGATTCAAGCAAAAATATTATTTGATTTATAGATATTTTTCCAAGACTTTTGGGATATTTATATCGCCATTTGATTGCTGAAAATTCTCCATAATAGCTACCAATGTCCTGCCAACTGCTAGGCTAGATCCATTTAGGGTATGGGCTAGAATATTATTGTTTCTATCCTTGTAGCGAATCTTAGCTCGCCTGGCCTGAAAATCTCCGCAATTTGAAATAGAACTAATTTCTCTATAACAGTTTTGTCCTGGTAGCCATACTTCTATGTCCACAGTATTTGTAGCAGAGAATCCTATATCCCCACTACATAGCTGTACTAGTCTGTGTGGTAGTTCTAATGATTCCAAGAGTTTTGATGCATTTTCAATCATTTTTTGCTGTATTGCCTTGCTTTCTTGTTGTGTAGTTATTGCTACTAGTTCTACCTTGTCAAATTGGTGTTGCCTAATAATACCTCTTGTATCTTTTCTAGCACTTCCAGCCTCTTTTCTGAAACATGGCGTATATGATGTAAGCATTATTGGTAGAGATTCTTTTGGAATGATTGTATCTTGGTATAGATTTGTTAGGGCTATCTCAGAGGTTGATATTAGATATAAATTATGTCCTTTTGATGTATTTTTGCTATTTTTTGGTTTGGCTTGATTAGCTTCTGTGTCAATCTCGTCATCATAGAAACTCTCCAATTTAAACATATCATCTGCAAATTTTGGTAATTGCCCAGTCCCAATCAATGCCCTTTCGTTAACTACAATTGGCACGGAGCATATTTCAAATCCGTTTTTTGCATTGAAGTCTAACATATATGATATTATTGCTTGGTTTAATTTAGCCCCCATGCCTCTTAGCACAGAGAATCTGCTCTTGGCAAGTTTTACTCCGGCTTCCGTATCTATCCATTTGTTTTGTTTTGCCAATTCCCAATGTTGTTTTGGAATAAAATCTAACTTGCTGGGAGCTAGAACTTTTTTTATCTCTATATTGCAACTTTCATCTTTACCTATTGGAGTATTTTCGTCAATTAGATTTGGAATCTTTAGTAACATTTGTTCTATATCTATTACTTGGGAATCTAAAATCTCCTTATTTTCTTTAATAGATTCTTTTAGATATTGTAATTCTTTCTTAAAAGATTCTATGCTTTGTGGGTTTCCGCTTTTATTTACTAAGTGGAAATCTTTTGAGAGTTTATTTTGTTTTGATCGTTGTCGTTCTGTTTGAGCCTTTAGTTTTTTATGTGTATCTACTTTTTGCTTAAGATTATGTAGTATGTCTTTATTTATACCTCTTTTGGCTAGATTATTTGCCACGAACTCAAAGTCATTAAGTAAAATCCTTGTGTCTATCATGATTTAATGCCTTAAGACTAAAATAACTAAAATATATTATACCAATAAATTATGTTTGATAAAATGTTTTTTTGTTAAAATAACATGTTTTATTCTAATAAAATAATTAAGGAACTATCGTGATAAGCAATATTGATAAAACTACATCGCTTCACCTCAATAATGAAGCTCAATTCCTGTGCTTTACTCTAGAGGATAGCGATGATGAGAAAAGTAACCAACTTTATGCGATGAATGTTTTTAAGATTCGTGAAATTATCTATTATGATGGTGAGTTAACTGAAACAGCCGGAGAAAATGATGGAATCATACTTGGATTTTTAACTGTTAGAGGAGAGAGTATTCCTCTTGTTGATATGCGCAGATGGCTTTATTTTAACAGCAGCAATCCAAAGCAAGACTTAAGGGAATATTCTGTAGATAGCATTAATAGTAAAAATCTAGTTGTAATATGTAACTTCTCTCAATGCACTGTTGGGTTAAAGATACTTGGCGTTAGAAGAATTATTCAAAGAAATTGGGATTCTGTAATAGTTGGTAGTGAGTATGGCTTTGATGGCAATAATAAAATTACAGCTACCACAAAGTTTGATGATGGCTCGGTTGTACAAATCATGGACGTAGAGAGAATGATAGTTGATGCTTTCCCAATATTTTCAGCTAACCATGAACTACAGTTGGATAGTTTAAGCTCTATTAAGAGCGATAAAGTGGTTCTCATTGCCGAAGATTCTAAGCCTGCGCAGCATTCTTTGCAAATCATCATGGAGAGACTGGAATTGAAGTATTTTACATTTCCAAATGGCAAAGCATTGTTAGAATATCTTAGTAGCCCTGGGGTTATCAATACTGTTGGTGCTATTATAACTGATTTGGAAATGCCCTTAATCTCTGGTTTTGAGGTGCTAAAGCATATTAGAGACAATGAGAACACAAAGAATATTCCAGTCATAGTAAACTCTTCTATGTCCAATGATTCCAATATCGAGAAAGCACATTCTCTAAAAGCTAATGCCTTTATTACTAAGTCCAATCCATCTGAAATTGAAGATGCTTTGAGAAAGGCTTTAGCACTTTAAATTCCTTGTAAAATTAATGAAACTTAGCATCTAATTATTATTAGATAGATATTTAGAATATAAGAGAGAGTAATGCAGACAAAAGAGTGCTATCGTGAATATATCAAATCTCAAATCACAAAGCCAAGAATCTGGCATATTTCCATTAAAAATCTTAGAAATTATGAAGATTCTAATATAAGCAACTCTATTTATTCTAAAGATTCTTGTAGTTTGAAATCAAAGTCTTGCTCTAGCAATTTTTCACATTCTATTGCATATCCTAGAGATAGGCTTATTGAACGTAAGATACATCATATTATAGAATCCTATACAAAGCCGTCTTATGTTAAATATAACAATAATGGGAAGTTAAGCTTTGTTCGAACAAATCATAATGTTCTACATATATTGATGTATTGCGCTATTACTTCTGAAGTTCGCTTGTATAATTTAATCAATTCATTACGCAAAAATAAGAAGTATTATGTGTTAGTCCCTAAAATTATGAAAAATGACTTTAAAATAGTAAAATTTAATTTGCCTTTAATAGTTGGTCGCTTTGGCATTAAAGAACCAAATAGCAGGTTATCATATAAAATTGATATGATAGATATTGCAATAGTTCCAGTTTTGGGTGTAGATAAGAATTTTAAGCGTGTTGGATTTGGGAAGGGTATGTATGATAGATTCTATGCTAAACTTAGGTTCAGGCCTTACACTGTATTTGTAAGCAGAAAGCAGTTTATTTCTAATGTTGCTTTATGTTGTGATTATGATATACATGCGGATGTATACGTGAGTGGAAAATGATAGATATTATTGCTTGTTCTATGCTTAGCTCTTTGTGTTTTGGATTGATTGTATTTTTTATTGTAAAAAAACTTATTTTATCAAGAATGCTCATTGCATTAAGTTGTAGCAATGACAAAATTCTTACATTGGAATCAAAAATTAAACAACTAACTTCTTCTTTGAATGTAAATGTAGCCCCTACACTAAAACAATCTATTATTAGTGATAAAATACACTTGAATGATTCTAATACCCAACTAGAAAAACAGTTATCAATAAAGCTACAAGAAGCAATTGATAATAACAATATTATAGAAAAAGCTAAATTAGATATATTACGCTGTAAGGAAGAGCAAGAAAAGATTCTAAACCAATATAAGGAACAAAAGCATGAGTTAGTTTCCATCTTACAAAATTATACTTCTCTAACAAAAGATGAAGCAAAGTCTATTCTTTTGAGGCTATTGGAAGAGGATTTATGTCAGCAAAAATCAAATTTAATACGAAGATATGAGATGGAGGCTATAGAGGAGGCAAAGAATAGAGCAAATTTTATTATAGCCCAAGCCACTACGCGTTTTGCTGGTGAATTTGCAAGTCAGAAATTTGTTAATGTAATTAATATTCCAGATAATGAAATGAAAGGTAGAATTATAGGTAGAGATGGTAGAAACATTCGTGTTTTTGAGATTGTAAGCGGTGTAGATATGATAATAGAGGATGGTTCTAATTCAATACTTCTTAGTTCATTTAACTTATACCGTAGGGCGATTGCAACTAAAACATTAGAGCGTCTAATTGAAGATGGTAGAATCTATCCTACAAGAATCGAAGAAGTGTATGAAAAAGTCAAGAATCAAATGGAAGATCAACTTATTCAAGATGCTGAAACCATTATACAAGATTTAGATATTGGATCTGTTCATATTGAGTTAAAAAAACTAATAGGGAAGCTTAACTATCGCGCTGGATTTGGTCAGAATGCGCTAGCGCATTCAATAGAGGTTGCCAAGATCGCTGGAGTAATTGCATCTGAACTTGGAGGAGATGAGAAACTTGCTAGGAGAGCCGGATTGTTTCATGATATTGGCAAGGCTTTAACGGATAAGCATGGCGGCAATCATGTGGATTTAGGAGCGGAAGTTTGCTTACGTTATAATGAACACTCAGTAATCATTAATGCAATCAGAGCTCACCATGGACATGAAGAAGCCAAAAGTATAGAGTGTAGTGCCGTATGCACAGCTGATATTTTGAGTGCAGCTAGACCTGGTTCTAGGCTTGGGGTTCTAGAAAACTATATAAATAGAATAAATGATTTAGAAAAGATTGCTATGCAGAAATTTGGCGTAAAACAAGCTTATGCTGTTAATGCGGGACGTGAGATTAGAGTGATTGTTCATACAGAATTAATTGATGATGATAAATCTGTTGTATTAGCAAAGGAAATTGTTGATGATATTAAAAAACATATTCAATATCCTGGCGGAATCAAAGTTAATGTAATTCGAGAAGTTCGAGCTGTTGAGTTGGTATAAACGCAGGATTTATTATGAGGACCATGTTTATCTATATATCTATCTTGATAGCTTTATTTATGATGATAGGTTTTATACCTGCGCTTCGCGAATATGCTATAAATGTTTCGTTTGGGATTAAAGAGTTTTATCTTGAAAAACAACAAAATATTACATTGTTTATTGATGATCACATCAATCAAGCAAATCAAATCAAGAAAATGCGAGAGCAAGTTATAGATTTGGAGAAGCTTAGTATTGAATATAAAGCATTATATTCAGATTTTGATAATCTGCGCTATTCGCTAGATATTGAAAAACACTATGAAGATCCAGATGTTAATTTAGTCAAGGTATTATCATATGCTAATCTTGGTTCTTATACTAAGATTTGGATTCTCTATAATCAAGAAAAAGATCCAAGAAAGATATTTGGTATTGTTAAGGATGGCTATGCTATAGGTATTGCTAAGGTAGTTAATAATCATTTGTTAGGGCTTCTTAATGGCGATCAAGATTGTAGTTATAGTGTTTATATAGGAGAGAATAGAGTTCCTGGTACAGTTAGAACATTATCTGATGGATCTATTGTTGTAGATTATATTCCTGCATGGCAGAGTATTAAATCAGGCGATAGAGTAGTTACTAGTGGGCTTGATGGAATCTTCTTTGAAAAAGTTGATGTAGGAGTAATTGATAATATTCAATTGCAAGAAGCATATTTGCGAGCCGAACTTAAACCCTATTCATTTAGCAATCGTTTGAATTATGTGTGGCTAATAGACACCAAGATTCCTCAAATTACAAGACTAAATCCTGACTACACAACACAAGATTATAAGTAGTATAGATTTTTCACAGTAAAATACATAACTACAATTTTGTAATATCTTTTTTATAGGAGGTTGTATTGAAATTATTGAATAGTTTGAAGCTACAAAGTAAAATTGTATTTTTAATTTCTATTCCTATGATTGCTTTATTGTTTTTTATGTTTTGGCAATTATACAAGACATATGACCTCCTTGCACAGAATAAGGATTTGGCAAATCAAATAGAGATTTCTAAATATTTGTCATTGCTAGTGCATGAGATGCAAAAAGAACGTGGAATGAGTGCTGGCTTTTTATCTAGTAATGGAGTTCAGTTTGATGCAGAATTACAAGAACAAAGAAAGTATACAGATGAAAAGCTAGAATCGCTAATAAGATTTATAGAGTCAACTTCTGGTTTGAATTATAACTATATGCAGGCTTTGCAAAATGGACTTAACTTACTATCAAAATTGCCACAAGTTCGTAATTCTATGAATTCTGATAATAAAAAAGATATATTAGGTGATACAGTTGGATACTTTACGCAGAGTATTTCTATGCTGCTTGATACATTGTTAGAATCTATTAAAATTATACCAAACTTTAGAATCTCAAATGAAGTATTAGGCTATGTTAATTTTCTTTATGCCAAAGAGATGTCTGGGCTAGAGCGGGCAACCGCTAATGGAATATTTAGTGCAAATATTCCAGCAAACACAAGTCAATACAATAAACTAATCAATCTAATAGCCAAACAAGAAGTCTTTGAGAAATTTTTCTTGTCATTTGGTGATAGCCAAAGTGTGCTCTTGTTTCATAATATTTCAAAAGATTCTAGCTTTGAAGATGTGCAATCTATGCGAAAGGTTTTGATTGATAAATATCTAGTAGGTAACTTTGATATTAATCCATCAGCTTGGTTTGACACAATTACAAAGAAGATTGACCTACTAAAGCAAGTAGAAGATAATATTAACTTGAATCTAGCAAAACACATTGAGCTTGAGATTGCAGATCACACTTACTACTTTATATTTATTATTATATGTGAAGCGTTGCTAATTAGTATTACTTTAGTCTTATCATTTTTGGTTGTTCGAAGTATTTGTAAAAGATTGCAAGATGTTAATAAAGAGCTTGAATATATTATAGATAGCAAAACTTTCACAGGTAAGATTGCAGTCATAGCAAATGATGAAATAAGTTCCATGGTGAAGTCTGTAAATGCATTCATAGATTATATGCAGCATACGCTGAAAAGAATCTTTAGCCAAATAAAAAATAATATTGTCATTTCAAAATCTTTAAGTAATATTTCTGTTGATTTGGATTTAAACTCTAAAAAAATCAAGGAAATAAGTTATAACAATACGGATTTAAGCCATTCTAGCAGACAGATATTAGATGAAAGTATAGCCTGTGTCAATCTCTCTAGGGAGCTTCTTGATGGAGTATTAAAAAATGTCTCTGATACCAAAAATGCAGTTGATGTTATATATGAGCATGTTCAAAATAGTATGCAAGATGAAGAGAGTAATGCAATCAAGATGCAATCACTATCTACAGAGGCTCAAAATATACAAAGTGTTTTAGATGTGATTACGGATATAGCAGACCAAACAAACTTACTAGCATTAAATGCGGCAATAGAAGCAGCAAGAGCAGGTGAGCATGGGCGAGGATTTGCTGTTGTAGCAGATGAGGTAAGGAATTTAGCAGAGAGAACTCAAAAGAGCATTACAGAAACCGAATCAATTATTAAAAATATATTGAAATCTATTGTTGAGATAAATGAGGAAAGAAAGAGCAATCTACAATCAATGCATACTCTATCTAGACGTTCTAGTGATATGCAAAGCAATGTAAATAATCTATCCTCAGTAATAGTTAATGTAGTTGATCAATCGTTAATGAATCTAAACAATATTAATAGAATAAATGAGAATACTACAAGCATACTTGAGAATGGTGAGAAGATTGCATCGTGTGTAGAGGATTTATTAAATATAAATGATTCTATGCAAAAGTCTTCGAGTGAGCTTAATAAACAAACTGTTGATTTAAATCAATTCTTGAGTATGTTTAAGGTTTGAATATTGTATTTAGAATTATTTTTGTGCTAATATAATTCTGCATATGGTGTTTTTATGTCCAAATTCTCTATTTGTGGGTGTTTAATTGCTGCTCTGATGTATGTTCTGTTCTATTTCCTTTATTGCTATTTGCATACCTTTAAATATTAGTGTATTGTCAAATATTGCATTTTCAAAGAACTTTGCAAAAAATTTACCATCACCTCCTGTGAAATAAATTTTTTTTGTTTGTGAAGTATGCCTTATCATGAATAAAATGCTTTTTAGGATTCCAAAGCTAATGGCATCCTTTGTATTTTGTGGTGGAGAATATAAATTCACACCAAAGTTTAGAGTGGCATCTAATGACGGTGATATGCTCTTGTATAAATTTTGATACGTGCCAATTCCTGGTAGTATATAGCCTCCAATATGTTTATTATCCTCTACAATGTCAACTGTGATAGCACTTCCAGCATCAATTATTATGCCATCACTTATTGCCTTACAGGCTGCTTTTCTATCAATACCTAAACCTTTGTATGAGGTTGAAATATCAATGTATGGAGCAAGATTAATGCATTTCTTATGAGAATCAAGTAGCCTTTTTTCAAAACTTGTATTCACACTGATATAATAAATAGGAATATGAGGTTTTTTTAGAGTAATGTCATAGGGATTTTCTCTCCATATCTTACCTGAATAATAAAAATGTAGGAATGAATTTCCAATATCACATAGAATAACATGAGACATTGCTTATTCTCGTTTTTTTGATGTGGAATCTACTTTTTCATCTTCAGATTTATATTTTTCCTTAGATTCTTTTTTTGGTTTTCGCTCATAGAGCTTTGTGTGGTAGTTTTTACTAAGGTTTAGTTCCTTGTTATTAATGAAGAATGTATCTTTATTATAAAATATTGTTGCATTCTTTTTAAATCCGCTTAGTTTAAATACATCATAATTAAAGTTGTTTAAGTCTAAAGCAATTAAGAATCCTCCATTGCTTTCAAGGGTGTATAGTTTATTGTCTTTTATGATGATTCCATTTAGATTAGCATATGGAAGCTTTGTTGATTTGATTATGGCTAGTGTTTTATCAAGCTGATAGATGATTCCATTTAGGTTTAGCGTATATATGAAATTACCATCAAAGTATACATCTCGAAGCTCCATATCAATGGAGTATGATTCCCCCCGAATAAGAGTGTATATCTTTTTTGGTGTTGCACTAATTAGCTCATCTTTTTCAACCTTGAGATATATAATGTTGTTTAGGAATTTTTCTGTATTTACTATTATATTACGAACAATTTTTTTTTGCTTTATATCCAATGTGCTAAGCCTACCATCAAGGGTTGGGAATATTACCAATGTATCTAGGAAAATTGGATTAGCATTTAATGATGATATTGCATATATTGATTCTGACTTTTCTTGAAATATCATTTGTTTAGCCTCTATATCATAGAGGAATAATGTATTATCTGCCAATATCCCAGCTACCATATTATCTTTCTTGCTAGCTGATATAACGCAGATTTGTGTATTAATGTGAATTGCTTTAGATTCTTGTGGCTCAATTGTGTTTGTATCTTGTTGTAAATTATATGGAATTATATCTATTCCCGCGCAACCATTTGTTGCAATTATCTCTGAATCATCTTGAAATAGAACGTTTTGATTAGAATATAGTTTGATAAATCTAGCATTATATAGAACTGCTTTATCATTCTTCAATCTTGCATTAACTCTTGTAGCTTGAGTTATTGGTTTTTCTAAGGTGGAATTGAATTCAATTTTACCGTTTGTGAATTCTGGTTTAAAGTATTTTTTAGAGTTACAACCTACAAATATTATTGTTAGAATAATCGCTAAAGCAAATATGACATTGTGGTTATGTTTCATTATTCTGTTAGCTTTTATGTTATTTATATGGCAAGTTAAATTTTTCATAAATTCCAACCCACTACTATTATTCTTTTATTTGGCTAGATTCTACAATATCTTTATCCATTCCTACGCCATAATGTATAAGCTCTCTTGCTGTCTTAAGCACATATTGATTATTCTCTTTTGGAGTAATAGAATCTAATAATTGATGCGCTTTTTGGATATTATTATTTTGCATATATATGTATGCTGCTTGAAGCGTTAGTCTATCCTTTAGTATATCATTGTTATTTAGTGTGTCTTTATCCTTTTTGTTTAACCATTTTGATTGAAACGATTCCATGGATTTTAAGTCTTGTGATATGACCGTATATTGGTATGTAGCTAGAGTTGCTATTAGCTCATTTTTTGATTCTGTTAGTTTTTTTAGTTTAGAGAGATTCTCTTCTTGTAATAATTGCGCATTAGATAGCCTTTGCAGATTTGTGTAGATATAGAAATCATATAATGACGGGGCTATGATTTGCAATTCTGCTTCTAACTTTTTCTGCTCATTACTTGTCTCATCGCTAGCTGGAATTTTATATAATTTAGAGAGTATTTGGTTTGATTTCTCTCTAGTTTGCTTGATTTGATAGGAGCTAATTGCATAGAATATTATTACAAAGCTAACCACAGATATAACCATGAAAAACAATACTTTATATTTTTTATATAGCATCTCTAGACGAAACGCGCTAATTATACTGCTTTGATCTTTTGCTAATTTATCTGTAATTTTTTGTAGATTATTTTCTAAAGACATTGTGTTCCTTGAGAAATGTATGAGGCTTCCAAATAATAGCAAAATAGTTTTAAATATTAATGTAACGACTATTAATTTTGGATGCAAAATCATTATAATTGTTGTTTACTCATAACTTAAGATAAGTTATTTTATTGAAATTTTTTAATATCAAAGATATTAGCATCTTCATTTCTATGTTAGAATTTTAATAGCTTAAAAATAAAAAATAAGGAGTGTTTGTCATGAAGTTGAAGTTATCTCTCTTATTAAAGAAAGGTTTTTTTGCTACTTTGTTGTTGGGGTTTTGTTATGGGGCAAGTGATCATCACGCTCATTGGAGCTACAGCGGCGAGAGTGGTCCTAAGATGTGGGGTGAGTTAGATCCTAGCTATTCTGCTTGCAAAATGGAGAAATTTCAATCTCCGATAAATATTTTAGATTCTAAGACTACAAAATCTAGTGCAAATTTCATATTAAAAAACGCATATACAGTGAATTCAAAAGATATTGTAAATAATGGGCATACGATTCAAGTGAATTTCAATCCGGGGAATTCTTTGGTCTTTGATGGGGTAAGCTATGATCTTGTTCAATTACATTTTCACACACCTTCTGAAAATCAATTAAATAACAGAAGTTTTCCAGCTGAAGTTCATATGGTTCATAAGGATTCTAGTGGGAATCTTCTTGTTGTAGGTGTATTTATTAAACAAGGGAATACAAATTTAGCCTTACAATCAATCTTGAAAGCAGCACCTAACAAGCCAAATACAAAAATAGACTTTAAAGATATATCTTTAAGCTCATTGCTTCCCCAAAATATAGCTTACTACCAATTCCAAGGAAGCCTTACTACTCCTCCTTGTAGTGGCAATGTTACATGGGTTGTTATGAGGGATTCAATAGATGCTTCAAAGTCTCAAATACATGCTTTAAATGAAATTATGAAGGATAATGCCAGAGATGTGCAACCACTAAATGGCAGAACCATAAGTATAAGCTATTAAATTTTATTAATCTAAATCTTTCAACTTGATAGATATTAGGCTAATTTATGTTTTAATATATAGCAATCTCATTTATGGAGTGGCAGTAAAGTCTTATCAAGCATACTTGGATAATGCTTACTATTTAAAATGCATATTAGTTGAAAACTCTATAAAAGGCTTGATAGGGACTAGCTAGGGCTAGCATCTCCTTATCGCCTTTAGTATCTCCATATACATATATGCTTTTGAATGATGCTAGGTTGCAATATTCTCTTATTCGCCTCTCTTTTTCTTTTCCATAGCAATTTGGGCTTGCTAATTTTCCTGTTAGTTTATTATTTTTTACCTCCATTTTTGTTGCTAGTAGCTCTATATTTAATGTGTTGCAAAATGGACGTAAATATTCTTCAAAGCTTGCTGAAACCATAATCACTCTATGCCCGCTCTCCTTGTGCCAATGAATCTTTTGCAATGCTGAGTCCTTGCAAAAATTTTTTAGTATGGCCGTAAAGTCATTGCATTTTGTATTGAAATAATCTATATCCATATTTTTTAAGCAAGATGATAGAATCTTCTCCTTTGTAGTTGTGTTGTCTTGCATTTTTAATTTATATAATATTAATGATGGCAGATTCTGAATTATTTTTATAATAAATTTTTTACCAATCATGAATCTTAAGAATAATGCAAATGAATCTCCTCTAGTAATGGTTCCATCAAAATCAAAAAAAGCTACTACCAATCTATACTCCTTTAAGTTTCTTATTCATTATACTAAAGCTTTAGTAGGTAGATAATGATATTATATATATAAAAGCTAATAGCCATAATTAAGCTAGCAAAGTAAGCCAACTTATTATATATAGCAAATAGGCTTAATATAATATATGAGGTAATTAACCATATGGGGGTTGTTACTTGTGATAGTAAAAATTCGTGCGTCATTGTTTGTTCAATTATAAAATCGAAAATATCGCCAAATCCTGTAATATGCATGAAAATCAATAATGGAAAAACCAGAGGAAATATAATGCCAAGAGGTATTGAAATCAATTGCATTGGCGAGAAATATGGAAAAAATATATGTGTTATTGGAATCATTTGTAAGAATATTATTAACATAAACAATATTAATTTAAAGAATAATTTTAGTAGTTTTAATGAATTTAATTCTTTATTTGAATTATCTAAAGATTTGGTAGTTGAGTATCTTTGAGATTTTATAAAGTATTTGATAAACAAAAATATATAAAATACTCCAGAGATAGATAAGATAAATCCGATGTTAAATATTAAATTTGGATTAAGTGCAATGGCAAGTATCACACATAAGAAAAGATTCATCATATTTAAGATTTTAATTCCATTAAACATCATAAAAAACCCTATGCAAAACATGATAAATGCTCGAAGAAAGCTAGGTTGAAAATCAATTAACCACAAATAAATAAAGCTAAATATAAGTCCTAATAACCCTAAATCATACATAGCGTTGCGATAGCAAAAATATCGATGTAAACAAAAATATATTGGTGTGATAAATAATAAAAATATTCCTAATAGGGCACTTAAATGAAGTCCGCTAATAGCTATTAGATGTGATATACCGAGCGCAATAGCAGCTTGGCGTACTGAGCTATCTAGTGTTTCAGCGAAGAATAGGGTGTTGTATAAATTTGCTATAAGCGGATTTTTATGTTGAGACTGTATAAATTTAGTTAGACTTGATTTTATTTGCTTTTCTGGGAGAATATTAAAACTTGAGTGATAAATTTTACAACTTTTTAAGAATTGCCAAAAGCTACAATTATATATCTTTCCATAAACTATTGCTTTCATTCCTTTTAGATTCTTAAATTTTCCCCTATATATACCATAGTAAGTATTGCCAAAATTATCTTGGAATCTAAATGTTTCGCTTGAGGTCTTGATTTTTGACTTTGACTTTGGTTTTGAATAGTGATTAATGATTCTAGCTTCAAAAGTTCGTCCATCTTTTAACTCTTGAAATATTTGATATTTGTTATACAGATTAATACATAGGATTATTAAGAGAAAAAGAATTAGACAAATATAATGTCTAATAGGGATTTTTATATCAAAATATATAGCTTTGCTATGGCGGGTATTTAGATAGTATATATTTTGTATTAATTCCCAAGCTTTTATTAACAGAGTTGCCATCTCTTGCTTTATAATCGCTATATATTTGTTAATCGGCATTTAACATATATTTATTGCTGATTAATAGAGACAAAATCATGATATATTCATGATTTATAATTATTAGTACTTCATTTGTTTTTAGGTAATTACCAGCTAAAGCTTCCCCCTATGCGGACATTTGCATATTTTGGAGCATTATATCCGAAGTAATTCACCCATTTAGTTCCGAGCTCTGCTGCAATATCTAGGAATCCTAGGATATTTATACCTGTAGTAAATATGATTCCATTATCCTGCCTAAAGTCGTATGAAACACCACCCCTTATATCAACAATACGATAATCAAGTTTGAATCCTCCACCAACAACCTGTGAATACAATCCATCATTGCTATAATTAAGCCTTTCGTTTGGCAGTATATCAGCATCAAATGCTAAAGAAAACCACTTTCCATTATATGCTACACCAGCACGATATTGAGGCTTTATTAAAATTGTTGGAGCAGTATTAAACTCAAACTTAGGAGAATTAATATTTTTTACTACAAGTCCTAGTGATACCTCTTGGTTATTTCCTATTCTATGTGAAAATAATGCTCCAGCATCAATTCCAGCAGTCCCTGAATATTGCACTAAGTTTGAGAAGTTTTTATTAAATCGCATAGTTGCATTTAGAAATTGCTCATGATATAGGCTTGTGCCTAACATAGCTTTAAGGGCTACACCTAAACTAAGATCATAGTTACCAAAATTAAAATTATATGCATAACCAACTGGCAATTCTGTAACTGTAACGATTGAACTTACAATTTTGTGCACATCACCATCATCTACTGCTTTCATAAGTGAATACTTATCATGAGTATCTTTATCTGATTGCTGTAAAGTGTATCCATTATCTGTTATTTTTAGTTCATAGTAACCTTGGGAATCTCCAAATATTAAGCGCACTTTTTCTTTATTTGCTGCTAGTGCAACACCTGCTTGCACAGTGTTAAAGATTCCTATTGCCATACTGCCATATTTCTCTTTTAGGGTTTCGCTAGAAAATTGTATTACAAAACCATTTTGACTTACTAGGTTGATATTATTATCCTTAAATACTTTAAATATCGTATCTAAGTCCTTCATAGCAGCATCAAGAGCACCATTGCTCCCAGACTTTATAGTTACTTTAGAGACTTTGCCGTTACTTACATCAAAGTTACTCCAATCTACCGATCTAGCAAAGTCGCTAAATACATCTTTTAGATCTTGAGGCATGTTTGAATTTTGCACTTCTTTTTCTAAGTTTGTTGCCAATGTTGAGTGGTCAGTTGTGTGTTTGCCGCTGTATTCTTTCCACAATTTATCTAAATCAGTTTCATTAGTATTACCAATTGTTTTTTGCAATGCTTCTTTAAGCACTTTATTTAGATTGTCAGTTTGATTTGCTGAACCATTACTTGGATTGTTTGTAATTGGGTCTTTGGTTATTTCTTTATTCCCTCCAGCCATTTGATTGCCAACGCTATTTAGGGTATCAAACATCTTGACGAAATTTAGATTCGTTAATTTGTCAAGATTGTGTTGGCTAAAACCTATGCCAATGCTATATCCTATTCTAGTCCTAGTGTCTGATACTATCAATGCAGGATTGTAATATAGACCAAAAGGACTTTTAAGGGCAACTCCAGCACCACCCATTGATGCTGATACGTTACCCATAGTTCCAAACTCCATAGCGTTTAATAATGTTGCACTAGCAAATAAGCTAGTTAATATGAATGGAGTTTTTATGTTAATCTTTAAAATTTTATTTTGCAGTTTCATAATTCTTCCCTCCCTAACAAAATTATTATGAATGAATTTTAGCATTAATTTTAAAGATTTCAACTTTTGCAATATATTTTAAATTAAAAAAACTTAATTATTGTTACACTTTGATAATACTTTAAATATAATTTTATATTACATAATCATTAGATTTGTTAGGTATATTTAAGATTTTAATATTTTGCTTTTTGGCTATAATAAAATGCTTATATCAGTTATTAGTGGATTCCATATTCACTAGCTTAAGGAGACTATAAATATGAACTACATCCCATATGTTATTGAAAAAACTGGTCGGGGGGAGCGCAGTTATGATATTTACTCACGATTATTAAAAGATAGGATTATTATGCTTAGCGGTGAGATAGATGATAGTGTGGCTAGCTCTATTGTAGCCCAGCTTTTGTTCCTAGAGGCAGAAGATACACAAAAAGATGTTTTTCTTTATATTAACTCACCGGGTGGAAGCGTTACTAGTGGATTTAGCATATATGATACGATGAATTATATCAAGGCAGATGTTTGCACCATATGTGTGGGACAAGCGGCATCTATGGGCGCATTTTTGCTTAGTTGTGGTGCAAAAGGTAAGAGATATGCTCTTCCTCATTCTCGCATTATGATTCATCAACCATTAGGCGGAGCAAGGGGACAAGCAAGTGATATTGAGATTCAGGCAAAAGAAATTTTAAGATTAAAGGATATTATTAATGATATTCTAGCTAAAAATACGGGACAGAATATTAAAAAAATAATACAAGACTGCGAAAGAGATTTTTATATGAGTGCTGATGAGGCAGTAAAATATGGAATCATAGACAGCGTTATGGCTAGACATTGAATTTCCTTAGTTTATGTGCTTATATAACAGATAGCACAATTACTTATTTAATTAGGAGAATATTATGTTGATTAGTTGTATAAAGAGAGCATTCACTTTATTTATTTATTGTGCTGCTTTATATGGTTTTTGTTTTGCGAGGGGTAGCGCGCTAGACTTTGTTAATGAAAGCACTAAGTTATTTACTAGTGGTGAGAAGAGATATTATTGTAGCGGAGATTCTAAATTTGCTTCATGTGAGTTTCTGCCCATTGGGGATGATGATTTTAATATCAATAACTTAGTATTAGAATTGAAGTATCCAAACCAAGATATGATGACAAGCCTAGTCTCTGGTGAGTTTAACTCATATTTGTCTAACAACTTTTTGTTCCCTAAATCCTTTGTTTGTGAAAATAGCACATATCTAAAAAAAGATACTAATGTATTAAAAAGTGATGCTAGTTGCACTATTAAATCAGAATCAATAACTATGAACATTGATGTGAGTTCTTTTGTAGTTTCGGATATATTTAGATATAAGGATATTTATTTTATTCAGCTATCCAATACAAAAAGACTTATAGAATTTCAAAACCGTTTAATTCAATATATTGACAATAGCGAAAATTTTGGTTCAATTGGGGTTTTATATGAAATTTTTGATTGGTTAAACTATTATAATTTGGGAATCAAGGAAATAAAGATTAATATACATGCTCCAAATTTATCTAATTATTTCCTAGATGAGAATATTAAACGGTATGACAACAAAACACAAGCATATCAGGCATATTATAGTAATTTAGAATTTTTGCTAGCATCATATAAGTATAGTGTGAATAATAATAAAAAACTAAATTCAATAAGCAGGAAAAACTTAGACAATATATTATCTGATTTTGCCAAGTTGCTTGATCCTAACTCACATAAAAGAAGCATAAAAATATTGGTTCGTGGAAGTGAAAATGAGACAATTAATCTGGGTCAATTTTTGATTATGTCTTTTTATGGGAATAATTTTATGGATAATTTTTATTCTATGCTTAATAAATATGATATTCGTTCTGTAACGCATTGGTAATATTTTGCCATTGCATGGCTCTAAATCATGAAGTCTAAGTTTTAGAATCAAAACTCAATCTTTTATTTGGTATCGGAATGTAAATAAGTTTTTATTTTGTCTGATTACTCCCTTTCTTAGCTTAAATTTTATTAGAAATTACTTACTTAAACGATTCTTTTAATATCTCTAAGGCTAGTTTTGCTGCTTTTTGCTGGGCATTTTTCTTGCTACTTCCACTCGCTTGAGCTATTTTTTTCCCATTTACTGTAACTTCAATCATAAATGTTTTTTCATGATCTGGACCGTCTTCGCTTATTGTTACGTAATTTGGAACACATGATGCATATTCTTGTGTGAATTCTTGCAGGGCTGATTTATAATCTTCAGAAACCATTTGTTCGCTAATATTAAACTCTTGTTGCATAATTGGATAGAAAACCCTCTTTAGTTCATCTATACCCGATTCTAGATAAATAACCCCCATTAATGCTTCGAAAGCATCGCTTAATATACTGGGTCTATTTCTGCCGCCATTGTATTCTTGCGATGGAGATAAATATATATATTCTCCCAAATTGATAGAGCATGCCATTTTGAAGAATGCAGTTTCGCTTACCAAGCTTGCTCGCATTTTAGATAAACTACCTTCTGATTTATCTTTAAATTGATGAAATAGGAATTCTCCTACAATTAAATCCAACACCGCATCACCTAAAAACTCTAGTCTCTCATTATTGAAATTCTTTTTAACTGACCTGTGTGTTAGCGATTCTCTAAGCAATTTTTGGTTTTTAAAAATATAATTAAGTTTTTTTTGGAGACTTTCTATATTACTATTATAATGGCTCAAATTATCTCCTTAGTTTTTAAGATTCTTAAATTGTAACAAAAAATATAAAATTACATTTTTGTTATAAATCTATATATACAAAAAAAATACAATTTATCAATTTTTATAGTGAGGTCCATAATGCATTTTGATAGTTGTCAAGATAATAATTTGAATAAAAAAAAACGCGTTTTAATTAAGTTTTCAGGTGAAGCATTATCTGATGAAAATGGCTTTGGAATTGATTTAGATGTTCTTAAGTTTATTGCTCAAGAGATTAAGGGGCTTTATGAAGAGGGTTTAGAGATTGGAATAGTTGTTGGAGGAGGAAATATTATACGTGGTGTAACTGCCGCGCAAAGTGGGCTGATTAAGAGAACGAGTGGTGATTACATGGGTATGCTAGCCACTGTAATTAATGCAGTTGCGATTCAAGAGGCATTAGAAAGCTTAGGGCTTTGTGTGCGAGTGCAAAGTGGTATTGATATCACAGAGGTATGTGAAAGTTATATTTATAGGCGGGCTATAAGACACCTAGATAAGGGTAGGATTGTAATATTTGCCGCAGGAACAGGGAATCCTTATTTTACAACAGATACAGCGGCTGTGCTCCGAGCTATTGAGATTGAAGCGGAAGTTATAGTTAAGGCAACTAAAGTAAATGGCGTATATGACAAAGACCCAAATAAATTTAAAGGTGCAAAATTACTTGATAGATTAAGTTATGATGATGCTCTTAGAGATCATATCAAAGTAATGGATGATACAGCTATAGCTCTAGCCAAAGACAATAAATTACCTATTATCGTTTGCAATATGTTCAAGTCTAAACATTTAATAGATGTTTTGGTTCATGGCAGAGGGGAGTTTTCTCGAGTTGGATAGTTGCTATAGGTAATCTAGTTTATACTTGAATTGATTTTATTTCTAATTATAGAAATCAATCAAATTCTAGATTTAATACTTAAGCATAGTGTTATCAATAATTGTAATAATTTGGCTTAGCTATGTATTGCAATTTAAGTTTAATTTAATTCTATTTTCTAGTATGAGAGCTTTCCAAATAGCATAAATCCATGATTTCCAGCAACAGTTTCAACACTAGATGATGCAAAAGAATATCCTGCACCTATATCAAATCCTAATACAGATCCCTCATCGCTTAGTCTTTTTTGTCTATATGCTTTGTAAAAGCCAGTTAGACTAAGTTCGCTATATGTTCCAGCTCCAAGTAAAGCTTGCACCTCAAAAAATCGATGCTGCATCTTACCAAATATATAGAATGTTAATGTGTTGCCAACATTATAGTTTGCACCATTTAAAAATCTTCCATAGAATCTATTTCTATCATTGATAGTAAAAAATCTTGCATTTTGGTTGCCAAATATCCCTCTAAAGCCAGCTCCCATTGATATAGAGTAATCTACATATTGTTTACCTTCTTGATTTGTCCTTTTGCGAGTATATTTAAGTTCCTCATCGATTATAAAAAATCCTAATATATCATCTGCTGTTGTATTTGGCGTTAATCCATTTCCATATTGAAATACCCCATTTCCAGTTGTAAAAGATTCCCATGCCTCATTGACTTCGTATCTTAATCTGCCTTTTACTCCGATTTGGAAAAGCGGATCAAGTTTTACTGTGGTTGTAGGGTTTGTAGCTGGTGCTTTTGTGTTTAGCAAAATCCAAGGGGCAAAAAAGATTCTATGTTTTGTTTTGCCAAGTGATTTATTGTAGTCTGCTCCAAGAACAAACACTTCTCCACCTAGTTTAATTTTTCCACTGCTAAAATATGGTGCTAAAGAAGCCAATTCAGAGCCTATTCTACCAGGCAAGAATCCATTATCCAAGAATGAATTAATATAGCTAAACCACATTCTAAACGCAGATACGTTATCTGGAATCCATTGTAGACTAACACCTTGTAATGGTCCATTAAGAAAGTCAGTGGTTCTTATAATAGTTTTTCCTTTATCTACATTATATCTACCAGCTACCAGTTTAAAGCCTCCATTTTTATAGGCTACATATATGTCAGACACATCACCATTGGAGTTTATCCCTATATTGTTGAATGGGAATAGAGCCCATACATTCCAAATACCAGCTGCACCCATACCTACATTCCAATTTTCATTCAAGCCAAAATTTGCCATAATATGAGCATTTAACCCAAAAAGACCGGGAGCATTATTGTTGCCTGTGAATGCGCCATTATTGCCGAAATATCCAAGGCTTAATCTTCCGTGAGTGGTTAGATCTATCTTACTATCTTGAGCTTGACTTATTGTAGTTAAGATGCTAATGCTAACACTTGTTGCAATGAACAGGTTGCGAATCTTATTCTTCATAATTATTAACTCCTAATTATATTAATAAATTTCAAAAATTATATATATGCGGATAATTGTTTTATTGCTAACTATATAGTCTTGTAAGCTTACATATACATAAATATATTAATGTTAATATTATACAATATTTTTTGTATTTTATTAAAAATTATAAATTATATATATATTAATGCTGTATACTTACAATATTAATAATAATTTGAATTATTTGGTTAGATTATTATTTGAGGAGACTCTCAATTTGCTCTTGTATTACTGCTTTGCTTTTTGGTTCAACTAGTCTTTGCCCAACTTCCTTGCCATCTTTGTAAAAAATTAGTGTTGGAATTCTTTTGATATTTAGAGTATCTTTAAGCTCTTCTTCATTGCTAAAATCTACAGCAAAGAATTTTATATTATCGTATTCACTTTCTAATGTTTCCATTATCGGTTGAATGTGCCTGCAGTCTGGACACCAAGACGCACCAATATCAACTATCGCTAAGCCATTTGATATAGAATCGAAGTAATTTTCTCGTGTTAATTCAAGCATGTTTATTCCTTGTTATTTAGTTGCTATATTTGTATTGTAAGCTAACTTTATAAATGCTTAAATAAATATTGATTTAATAATTAATTGGTATCATAATAGTATTTATACAGCTTATTATTTTAGTATGAATATTTATTGTGGTTATTGATAAAATAATATATTGATTCTCAGTTTACATTGTGTATTATGGCGTGCTCGGAGGGACTCAAACCCCCGACCTACAGGACCGCAACCTGTTGCTCTATTCAACTGAGCTACGAGCACATTATACTTAAAGTATTATAGCTAAAAATTATCAACTATTGTAAATAATTAACTAAATGGATATTAAGTATCAATGTTAAGTTATTGTAAATTAATATTTTGCTATCTTTGATATATCCTAGCTAATTAATAAAAAATTAACAATCATTAAATTGCCATAACTTATGTAGTTATTAATGAATTACTAGCTTCATCAAATGTATTTTAATTGTTTTCTGCACTTTTATGCTAAAAATAAAATAAATATAGAAGGTAGAATCTTAAAATATGGTATTGGATTCTAGCCTATAGCTAAAACTTAAATATAATCTAACAAGTTTAGTAATATAACTAAAATACTGAAGTCTAAAGCTAATACATTGTAGCAAGCTAATATTATCTCTTTGAGAACTGAGGACTTCGTCTTGCTTTTCTTTTACCATATTTTTTACGTTCTACAATTCTAGCATCTCTAGTAAGCAAACCTGCACTTTTTAATGTTTTTCTAAAAGCTTCTCTATCAAGATTATTTAAGGCTTTTGCAATACCGCTTCTTAAAGCTTCAGCCTGTGCTGAATATCCACCTCCAAGTGTAGTGGCATGAATATCAACAGATTTATCTTGATTTGTTAGCACTAATGGTTGCATGACTTTCATTTTTATGGAATCATGTCCGCCTAGCCATTCGTCTAAGCCTATGCCATTTATAACAAGTTTGCCTGTGCCTGTTTCTAGATAAACCTTTGCTATGGCTGTTTTTCTTTTTCCTGTTGCATAAACCTTGTTCATTTTTATCCTTTATTCTTTATTTGAATTAGCATTAGAATCTGCTACTTGGGCTGTGTGTGGGTGATTTTCACTAACATAAACTTTTAGTTTCTTAAGCATTGCTCTGCCTAATTTTGTCTTTGGCAACATACCTCTAACGGCAAGTCTGTATAGTTTCTCTGGTTGCTTTTCCAACATTTCGCCTAATGTCTTTGACTTTGTGCTACCAAAGTAGCCAGAATGAGTAAAATACTTTTTATCGTTTAGTTTATTGTTGCCATTAAAGCTAACATCTCTAGCGTTAATTATTACTACAAAGTCTCCACAATCTAAATTTGGAGTGAATGTGGGCTTATGTTTTCCGCGTATTAGTATAGCAATCTCTGCTATTAGCCTACCAAATACCTTGCCTTTTGCATCGATTACAATCCAATCTCGCTTTATTTCAGATTGCTTTGGTGTTTTTGTTATTTCCATAATAAAACCTTAACTTGTTTTTAAATCGAGAATTGTATTTATCTATAACTTACATATAGCTTAATTTAAGCAATATTTTATATTTTGAGAAATTTGCATTTAAGTTTTAACTCTTTAATTTCATCATTTACGTCTGAATCCCATACTATTCCACTTCCTACGCCATATCGATAAAAATCCTCATTTTTATATCGAATCAATGTGCGAATAGGAATGCTAAAGACAATTTTTTTGCTTGATACAACACCCATAGCTCCGCAGTAGATTCCCCTTTTACGGCACTCTAATGCTTGTATGATTTCGATTGTTTTAAGCTTTGGCGTACCAGTTATTGATCCGCATGGAAAGATTGCTAAGAAAATATCTAGTAGCTTAAATGGCTTGGGTAGCTTTGCTTGTATGGTAGATACCATTTGATGCAATGTTCTATAGCTATGAATGGTAAATAATTTTTTTGTTTTTATGTTTTTTGCATTATATATACGGCTTAAATCATTTCGCAATAGATCTACAATCATTATGTTTTCACTACGATTTTTATTATCTTGTTTTAGTTTTTTCTTTAATTCTTTATCCTTTTTTTTGTCAATTTTGTGTTTTTTAGAATCTTCTATTCCCCTGTTTATTGTCCCTTTCATTGGCTTGGTTGTAATTTCATTACGTTTTATTGAGAAAAAAAGCTCTGGAGAGAAAGATAGAATTGTTAAAAATTCGTTATAAAAGAATGCTTTATATGGTGCGTTTTGTTTTTTGCATAGTGCTTTAAATAGTTTTAGACCTGATTTTAGTATTTTCTTATCTATTGTTGATTTATTATGTCTATTTAAGTTATTAGTATGGGGCTTATTTGTAGCTAATAAAATTTCTTGCGTGTAATTTACTTGATATGTATCGCCTTTTGCAATATGCTCTTTTATTGCAGAGAAATCCCTTTTATACTTTTGTATGTCAATGTCGCTTATTATGTTTAGATTCTTTACCCTTAAGTTTTGCTTATTCTGTTTAAAGAATATTTTTGAAACTTTCTCTCTTTTTTCAAATAGCCTGAAATAAGCAAGTGGTTCTAGCCTCTCTTTATGTATTAAACAAGTATTTTTGTATATATCATCAAATAATGCTTTGTCTTTTGTTTGCATGATTATGCCAGCTTCATAGGACAAGTATCCTACAAAGTATCCAGTCCCTTTTGTATCTATATGCTCTTGCAATGAGGCAAAGCATGATAATAATTCTTGATAATTAAAAGCTGCTATGGTTTTTATTGGATTAAGATATATATGTTTGCCATATATGAACATATTATTAAATCTCGCAATAGAATTCTAGATTCATATAATAAGCCACATATTATAAGCTTACACGAGAGCTAAAAGCTCTAGCTAGAGAAAAATGATCTATATTGTCTAAGCTCACATTTGATGGTACACCTTGGGCTATTCTACTAAATGTTAGACCTAGATCTCCTAGTTTTTCTTGAATGAACATAACTAAAACATCACTTTGCAATGATGGGCTAAATGCAAAAATAACTTCGCTAATTTGTTCGTGACGGATTCTATTTATAAGCTGACTAAAATTGTAATTTTGATAGTCTTCTATAACGCAATATACTCCGTCAAACTCTCCTATGTTTTCTATTAAAAATACATCTTTAGGATGAGAAACTATACACAAAGAGCCATTTTTGCGAATTGAATCTGCGCATATATGACAAATTTCTCCATGGCTTAATGCTCCGCATACATCACATTTTTGCACGTCTATAATGCAATCATGTATGGCTTGGGAAATTTGCAATCCTAATGGAGCATTATCAACTGTTAGTGCGTAAGCCATTTTCATTGCACTTTTCTTACCTATGCTTGGAAGTTTCTCTAGTGCCTTTACTAATGTATCAAAGCTAAATAATTGATGTTGATAATTTTTCATGCGGGGAATTCTAGCAAAATTTTTATGTGATTTTATTAAATTGTCTTTCTTTTACTATAATACAATGTTTTAGATTCTTAAGTTTTTTGAGTAAGGAGATATTTTGTCTTTTAATATGGATTATTATGAAATTCTTGAAGTAAGCAGAGATGCAGATCATGAGACTATCAAGAAATCTTTTAGAAAGCTAGCACTCAAATATCACCCTGATAGAAATCCAAATAACACAGAAGCTGAAGAAAACTTTAAAAAAATTAATGAGGCATATGAGGTCTTAAGCAATAATGAGAGAAGAGCAATTTATGATAAATATGGCAAAGAAGGTTTACAATCTCAAGGGTTCTCAAATGGAGCTGGATTTGGTGATATGTTTAGCTCTATTTTTGAAGATTTTTTCAATATGGGAGAATCTCGTCAACAAGAATACTATGCTTTTGATCTAGATTATGTGTTGCCTCTTTCGCTCACATTTAAGGAAGCTGTATTTGGCTGTCAAAAGACCATTAAAACCAAATACAAGAGTTATTGCAAGTCATGTAATGGCACAGGGGCTAAAGATGGCAAGATGCAAGATTGCAGTAGATGCAATGGGAAAGGTCGTATTGTTATGCAACAAGCCATCATACAAATGCAGGTTGCTTGTCCTAGTTGTAATGGAACAGGTAGAGTTATTGTGCAAAAATGCGATAAGTGTCTTGGTGAATGTTATGAATTAGTAAAAGAGGATATAGTCTTAAATGTTAGGGCTGGTATTGATAATGGACATCAGCTTATTTTTCGTGGCAAAGGCAATGAAGTTAAACGTGATTTAAGGGGTGATTTATATTTCCAAGTTCAAGTTCAAAAAGATTCTCATTTTGTCCGACATGGTAATGATTTGCATTTGGAAGTTCCTGTGTTTTTTACTACAATTATCTTAGGAGGTAGAATAGAAATTCCTACATTAACTGGTAAGGCGGAGTTGAATATACCTGTAAATACCCCTGATGGTTATCAATTTGTATTTAACAATGAGGGTGTGCAAGATATAAATAGCACTAGAAAGGGTAGATTGGTTGCACAAATTAAAATTACTTATCCTAATGATATTAATGAGGAGCAAAGAGGGTTAGTTTTAAAATTACAAGATAGTTTTGGTGATAATAGTAAGCCTTATAAGGGTTTTATTGATGAATGCTTTGATAAGGTCAAGAATTGGCTTAATAAAAAGAAATAATGATTATTTATTTTTTAAATACTTGGCTTTCCTTATTTATATTGCTTTAGCTTTTATTTAATAGTTAATATAATGTTTGGGTCTTAGGAGATTTTATTATTATCTGAATCTATTTATCATATTCTAAGCAAGAAAACTCTCGCCCCAAGAGATAGGGTTGAATTACTTTTTGTTAGAAATATCTAAAACTCTAATAGGTCACTTTCTAGCTCTCCTTAGCTATGTAATGGAGTTAGAGCAATAGAAACTAGCTATCGCTTGTTTTTCCAGCTTCGCATAGAAACTAGCTATCGCTTGTTTTTCCAGCTTCGCATAGAAACTAGCTATCGCTTGTTTTTCCAGCTTCGCATAGAAACT
>NZ_JRPD02000018.1 GCF_000765805.2 Helicobacter muridarum
GAGCTACTGCATTAGAATCTTGTTCTAGGCTTTTTTGAGTTCTTTGTATATTGGAATTAATTGCTTCTGCCATTCTGCCTAATTCGTCTTGGGATTTGATTTTAACAAGGGCTGGAGGTTGATTTGTTTCATGGTTTAGGTATTTGAAGAAGTTAAGCAATAGATTGCTTAAATTTGTCAACTTATCGGTTATCTGGTATTTTGTAAATAATGTAAGTACCACAAGAATTATAAAAATTGCAATGGGCACCATAATAAAAGCACTTGTGCGTAATTTAGAATAAAGTGAAAGCACATCTTCTGTTGGTGTAATAGTTATAACATGCCAACGAACATCATCAAACAGAGGCAGCTCAACGTTTGCATGAGCACCATAACTATCCAATGCATCACCAAGTTCCATCCTTGTTTCTTCATTGCTCATTGCCTTATCTGATATAAGTTCTAAACCAGGATACATTTTGTTTAAGTCTCTTAAATTTAAACCAACAATTCTATCTTGAGATTTATAGCTAGACGTAATAATAGTTCCATCTTGAGCAACCAACAATTTTGCCTCATTTGGATAAGAATCATTTTTACTAATAAATAAAGATTTAATTACATTTTCATAGTGAAATATGCCTCCTAAAACACCAATTATCTCATTTTTTGCATTAAATAGCGGAAATGCAAAAATATTTCCCTCTACCTCTTTACCTTGAATGCTAATTTTCATCGGGACTCCTATTGCCCCCTTTCCAGTTTGTAAAACTGATTGCACAGAAGGATGTTTTATAATATCTGTATTATTTGGAACAATGTTCTTGCTATGATTTTCGATTAATATCATCAAACTATCATCGCTCAAACGAATATTCTCTGTTATCTCCGCATAATCTACACCATACATGTATAAAAATCCATAACTAACATTATCAATGTTAATTGTAAGCCTTTTAACTTTATCAATTAATGCTCCATCATAGAGTCGAGCACGATAAGACAAGATAGAAGCATAAGTCTTAAAAGGATATAAACCTGAATTAAACATAGCATTGACATTGCTAGCATTATATTTAGCTGATAAGAATATAGAATCCATAGCAGCATTTATTTGTTTGTCTTTTACATTTAGCAAGATTATAGTGCACAAAGTCCCAACTACAATAACAACTGTAATTAAAATAACTATTCGCATCTTTGATGCTAATCCAAACTTATAAAAATTATTCATTTGTATCTCCATAAGTAGATGAGTTGAAAATTGTATGATTTATGATACGAAATCATTCTAAAGTTTACATTTTACAAAAAACCTCTTTTAATTTAGTTTCATAATTCTCTAGTAAAGATATATCTTTACCTTCTAATAAGATTCTAAGCTTATTTTCAGTACCAGAATATCGAATGATATGTCTGATGCCGCTAGATTCAATTTCTTTTAGAAGCTTATCTAAACCATCTATTTGCTCAAATGGAATCTTATTTTGGATTATAAGATTTGTTTGCAGCTGTGGATATAAATCAAATGGATCTAAAATTTCATTGCTTGATTTTTGACTTGTTGCCATAAGGGCTAGCACTTGCAGAGCAGATACTAACCCATCACCTGTTTTTGCAAACTTAGAGAATATAATATGCCCGCTTTGTTCTCCACCAAAGATAAAATCATGTTGAAGCATTTCTTGCAAAACAAACTTATCTCCTATATTACAGCGATAAAGCTTTATAGAATGAGATTTCAAGAAATCATCTAGAGCGTTATTGCTCATAATAGTTACAACCACGCCTTGATTTTTAAGCAAGTTTTGATTTTTTTGAAAAAGAGCTAACGCGCCAATAAGTTTATCGCCATCTATAACATTGCCTTTATTATCAACTACAACCAATCTATCTGCATCGCCGTCAAGACCAAAACCAATATCTGCTCTCATACGCTTAACCTCTAAAGCTAGGCTATTAGGAGATATTGCACCACAATTTTCATTAATATTATAGCCATTGGGAGCATTATTTAATACTATCACATCAGCACCCAATTCCTTAAATATGCTAGGACCAACCTTATACGCAGCACCATTTGCGCAGTCTAAAACAATGCGGATTCCTTGAAGATTTAGATGTTTAGGGAAAGAGTTTTTAATATGCACAATATAACGACCAATAACATCATCTATTCGTTTGCTAGAGCCTATATCTCTATTGGTCTTATAGCATTGCAAAGAATCAACCCTATGATATATTTCTTCGATTAAACTCTCCTTATCCTCAAATAGCTTAAATCCTTGGCTATTAAAAAATTTGATTCCATTATCATAAAACGGATTATGACTAGCACTTATCATTATCCCCCCATGACAACGCATATCTTCAGTTAGGAACCCAATTGCAGGAGTAGGCATAGGTCCTATTTGTATTACATCCATGCCAACAGATATTAACCCAGAAACTACAGCATTCTCAACCATATAGCCGCTCTTTCTTGTATCCTTGCCTACTAGAATCTTACTAGCTCCCTTATCCCTTTGGAAGTAGATTCCAGCTGCGATACCAAGCTTTAATGCAACTATAGGGGTAATATCTACACCAGCCTTACCTCGAACACCATCTGTGCCAAAGATTTTCATAACAAACATCCTTAAATCATGCACTACAAACAATAAATAATTAAATTACGCTACAATCTTAACATATTTTCCAAATATTATAAATGAAATCTAACTTCAATCAGCAATAACAAAGCATTATAAAATACAAAAAATAAGGTGAATTAGAATAAGTTATTTACTTAATGGGGGATTAATGATGCGAAATCTAGTAATTTACATCATACTATGCGGATATGTATTTGCAGATGCTCTTGATAATGTTTTAATTGAACAAATGCAAGAAATGCAGGAATTAAAAGAGGAAAAAAGGAAACAAAAACATCAAAATAGTAATGAAAAACAAGATATACAAGATAATAATGCTCAAGAGGAAGTAATGCTATCTAATGAGGAGACATCAAATCCATCCCAAGCAAGTGAAAGCGCAAAGAGCAGTGATGCAAATGGCTTAAAGTCTACCGAAAAACAACACAATGAGACTGATAAGAGTAAGAATTTATCTAATAATTCAACAAAAAGAATAAGTATAAAAAATGATAGTCATCTATATTGGTTTGCTGGTGCTGGATTGAATGGATATTATGAAACAAGGCTAAACTCTAAAAATACAAACTTTTTTGCATTTTCTTTACATTTTGGCGGATTTTATTATTTGAATAGTCGCAATGGATTCAAAATATATGCCATTAGTTCTTATAAAAATCTAAATAGATCTGATTTCTTTACTGTTGGTGGTGGGATTGATTATTTCTATGACTTTAAGTCTATGGGAATTTTCTTTGGAGTATATGCCGATGTGCCAATCAAAAATAATGTATGGAATTCTACTGATATAATAGCCCAGGCAGGAATCAGCCTATACACATTGAAGAATTTAAGATTTGAATTCATCATTGGCTTACCAGTGATAAATAGTGGTAATTTAAGACGAGCATTTGCTTATGGAGCTAAGCTACAATATATATTTGGCAAAAAGTAACATTTTAATATTCTAAGTAAATCATTATAGATAAACTTTATAGATATCTATTTCTCTAGCTTTGAATCTTAAAAATTCAAAGGTGATTATATGGTATAGCCTAGCTTTGGAATTGTCTAAAGCCCTCTTTTAATCTGTTTAAACCATCTTCAACTCTCTTCCTTGATGTAGCAAGATTTAAGCGCAAGAACCCCCTGCCATTGTTGCCAAAATCTAGCCCATTAGAAACATATAATCCTGTTTTATTTCGTAGGAAATCGCAAAACTTATCAATATCCTCTGCCTTCTTATGTGGAATCATAGAGAAATCAATCCAAGCAAGATATGTTGCATCTGATTCCACTACATGCACATAGGGAATATTATTACTTACAAAGGTTTTAAGAGTTAGCTTATTTTCTTCTATATAGTTAATTAAAGATTCTAGCCAATACTCACAATGACTATATGCAGCTATACATGCTTGCAAGCCAAAGATATTTGCATTATGAACATGCTCTTTGTGCATAGCCTTTAACATATCCTTGCGTATATTAGCATTTGGTATAACAAGACAAGCAGAATGCAAATCAGCTATATTAAAACTCTTTCCTGCAGAAAGTGTAGTAATGCTATTATTTGCACAAATAGCATCAATAGAAGCAAATGGAGTATATCTAATAGAAGGAGATGTTATATCACAATGAATCTCATCTGATATAACTAGCACTTCATGCTTTGCACACAAATGCCCAATCCTTTTCAATGTATCCCTATCCCAAGTTTTACCAATAGGATTATGAGGGCTACAAAGTAGAAAAATCTTTGTGCGAGGATTTGCCAACTTATACTCTAAATCATCAAAATCTATCTCGTAGCAACCATTGCTATAAAACAAGTCATTAATTAGAATATTCCTACCATTGTCTTTAATGCACTGATAAAAAATATGATAGACAGGAGATTGCAATAATATAGAATCTCCTGCACTACTAAAGTGCCTAATAATACAAGAAATAGATGGGATAACACCCCTCGCAAAAAGTAGCCATTGTCTTTGCATAACAAAATCATACCTCCTCTGCCACCATGAAATAATACTCTCATAATAAAGCTCTGGCACAACTGTATAACCAAATACACCATGATTAAGCACTTTTTGCAAAGCATGGCTTATCTCGCTAGAAACTTGAAAATCCATATCAGCTACCCACATAGGTAGCTCATTATTTGATACATTCCACTTAAGCGAACATGTATCAAAGCGATTAATAGATTCTGAAAAATCCTGCATTAATACTCCTTTGAATAAATTGCATTGTAATACAATTTTTGTTTTACAAAAATTGCTAGAAAAAATAGTTCAAAAAACAAGATGGATACAAGTAAAAAAGTAAAATAGAGGTGTTAACAAACAAGCTACCACTAGCTAGAATACTAACCAACAATAACTAGTAAAACTATGTGGCAACCACAAATGCTAGCAAGCATTATATGGTGGCGAAGTAGATAGAAGCTAAGTGCTAATTATAGCTTATCACTGTTTTGTGAAAGATATTCTTTTACGCCATCTGCTGTAGCTTTCATACCCTTATCGCCTTTTTGCCAACCAGCTGGACAAACTTCGCCATGCTCTTCATGGAATAAAATAGCATCTGCTAATCTTAGGTATTCGTCCATATTTCTACCAAGTGGTAAATCATTTACTGTTGCATGTCTAACAATTTGGTTTCTATCAATAATGAAGCTTCCGCGAAGAGCTACTGCACCATTGAATAAAACATCATAATCTCTTGAAATTTGCTTAGTAATATCAGATACCATTGGGAAAGTTACTTGTCCAATACCGCCTTCTTTAACAGCTGTATTTTTCCATGCAAAATGAACAACATCAGAATCAATAGATACCCCAATTACATTAAACCCTTTTTCATTAAAGGCTTTTACTCTTTTATCCATTGCGATAATTTCGCTAGGGCATACAAATGTAAAATCCTTTGGCCAAAAGAATAAAACTGCACCATTTTTACCCAAGTTTTTGCTTAATTCAAAGTTATCAACAATTTGATTATTTGGTAGAACTGCTGGAGCTGTGAAATCTGGGGCTTTTCTTGTTACTAACATGATTGTCTCCTGTAAAAATTGAAAAATAGATTAATTGATAATAAATAATTATTATCGTCTGGTATTCTATCTTAATACTTTTAATAATATTTTAAAAGCCATAGCTTTTGTAATAATCAAACCAATCTTTCATTATATTCTTTTCGCAATGCTTGCAGAGATTCTATTTCTGCTTGTGTATATCCAGCTTCTATTCTAGCCTTTACATTAGGAATATTACCTATTAAATTAATATCGCTAAAAGGCTCTAGTATTTGAGATAGACTGCGAGAATCTCCGAGCTTTTGTTGCGCATATAAAAGCCATTTTCCTCCTTTTGCAACATGCCCAATCTCATCATGTAAGATAATATCTAGAATCTCTAAGATTCTATCCTTCAAAAAAATATTTGTGTTTTTAATCTTATTGGCAACAAATGGATTAGAATCTAATCCCAAGGCCTCTAAACCTTTGTGAATCAAAGCCATACGTTCTATTAGTGTGGGGGTTTTTATCATAGCCAAGAATAGATTATCATGCACAGCAAAATCACCATATCTAAAGCCAAGATCTAGCAGCAAGGACTCCAACATACCAAAATGCAAAATCTCTTCAAAAGATAGAGAAATAAAATCCAAATAATACTCACTTGGCATATTTCTAAATCTATAAGCTGCATCAAGACCTAAATCAATCGCACTATACTCAATATGGGCTACTGAATGCAAAATCTTTGCCACAGATTGAATAGAATCGCATTTCTTAGGGCGTTTGATTCTTGTTGGGTGAATGACTTCACATAGTTTTGCATAAGATGGCTCATGCAAGGTGTGTATTGGAGCAGAATGATAAAAACTCAAAGATAAAAAATTAGCCTGAATTTCTTGTATCTTTAGTTTCTTATATTGCACATCACAGCAAACTAGTGCGTCATAAACATTGCTAAAAAATTCCATAAACCACCATTAACAAATAATCAAAATAAAACAAAACTGGCTAATTAGATTGATCATAGATAAATCTCATTGTTTATATATAAAGCTCTTACCAACCCTACCTACATTATCAATACTAAAATTTAGACTTTCTGTATAAACCAAATCATCAATGAAAACTTCTTTTGCTTCTACAATAAGAGTTGAAGAAGTCTTAGAAAAGCATAACACATCTCTAAACTCACAAAAGAAAGCTACAAGGCTCCCCTTTACAATAGGAGGATATGTGGGAGATATTGATTCTAACTCAATGCCATATTGCTGGGCTTCGCTTACATTATATGGCAGCTCATTGCTAGTTTGCTGCATAGATTCCAAAAAATCCACTTGCACAGTGCTAATTGTTATCTTATGAGTTAACTTTGCATTTCTTAGAGTATCCTTGAATTCCCCATTGCTTTTATTCATAATGTTTACCCCAAATATCACAGGCGTAGCGCAAAGCGGAGCAAAAAAGCTAAATGGAGCAAGATTAACTATATCATCAGTGCTTAATGTGCTAATCCAAGCAATCGGACGTGGTGTAATGGAATTGCTAAGAATCTTATAATTAGCAAGCGGAGTCGAATCTAAAAACTTGACTACCATACGCTACCAAGCTCTAAGAAATTTAAAACATAAGAAGACATAAACACTGCCAAAAAGCTAAGCAACATACAAGATACTATGACAAACTTCATGCCAGCAGTTGCATTATTTTGATAAAAGTCAATCTTTTCGTTTATACTTCTAGCCTTAAAGAACATTGCTACAATAGGCTTTAGATAATAACATACTGCAATTGCACTATTTAGCATCATAACTAATGCTAAGGCTATCTCTCCTTTTTGCAGCGCGCTACCAACTACGAATATTTTGCCCCAAAATATACTAAATGGAGGAATTCCGGCTAATGAAATCATAAAAAACGACATCACAAGAGCACCAATAGGACATACCTTACTAAATCCATTAAATCTATCAAGATGATAATCCGAACTTATAAATGTTTGAGAATCAATAGATACAGGACGATACACCCAAAGAAGCGCAAACGCTCCAAGATTAGTTATTAAAAATAATGCCCAATAAAGAGCTAGGGATTCAAAACTACCCAAATATATACAGGCAAGCGCAAAACCAGAATGAGAAATAGAGCTAAAAGCTAGCATTCTTTTAATATCTTTTTGTAAAAGAGCGGCAATATTTGGCAATGTAATCGTAATTAACAACATTACCCATAGTATTTTGCCAATAAAAGTATTTGACATTTCTGGATCATAGAAAATAGGATCAAAAATATACAAAAATACAACAAATCCAGCTATCTTTGGTACGACTGATATATATCCAGCTATTACAGGGTTACTAGCCTCGTAAATATCTGGCATCCAGCTATGCCATGGGACTAATGATATTTTAAATCCAAGTCCAGCTAGTATAAATACAACTCCACCTAACACAATTAGATTCTTATATATATCATCATGATGCGAAAATTCCTTATAAGATGACATCGCATCAGAAATACCAAAATTTCCTGTATAAAGATAGAAAAGCAAGATTCCAAATATAAAAAATATACTAGCCAACGCACTTGATACGAAATATTTAATACCAGCTTCAATACCATAAACTCGCTTGCTCAATGCAATAATAGTAGCTAGTGGCAAGCTACCAATCTCTAAACCAAGTAATACAAAGATTAGATTATTGGCATTTGACATCAACAAAAAGCCAGCAACTGAAAATAAATACAGAGGATAAAACTCAGGAGTTTGAAACTCCATAAATCGCAATCTAGAAAAAGTAAGGAACATAAAAAAGAATGATGCAACCAATATAATCAACTCTGCAATAAAGCTAACAAATGAAGTAACACCAATATGCCCCACGCTTAAACAAAACAGAAATGCAGCAGAAATAAATATCATAGACAAAGAGAGACTAGTGCTACGTGAAAATGATCTAGCAAAGACATTACTAAACATAACAACTATTGCGCCAACAACCAAAATAGCAGAAGGCATATACATATAAAAATAATGCAAATATGTAGATAAATCTAAATCACTCATTGCTAACTCCTATCGTCTGTGAATCTGCATTTAAAGCATTGCTTTCGTTTTTTTGAAAATTGCTATTTAAACCCCTATTAGAATTTAAGAGTATAAGACAATTGGATATGTCTTTATATTCATCATTAGATATATGCAATCTATTACCATATTGTTGTATACAATAGCTCAAGTGATTTTCAAATTCACTATTTATTAATTCTTCTTTTTCTTCTTTGCTAAGAGGTTTTAACTTATAGATACTGTTATCATAAAAATGATCTATCATAGGACCAATAAGCCCTCCATTAACGCTTAACAAATGATCTTTGCTGATTTGATTAATTGATAGTGTATACATAGTTGCAATAAGCTTTTGAACAGAGATTTGCATAGGTTTTAATAATGTATTAGGAAATACTCCAAGCCATATAATTACCGCTATAATTGGCATAATTGCACAATATTCTTTAAAATTCAAATCCTTTAGATTACCAAAGAAGGTTTTATTTTGCAAATATGAGTATCCATAAAAGACATTTTTAAATAAATAAAGCATATAGCTTGCAGAAATAATCAATGTAGTGCCGGCAATAGCAGTTAAAATTACAGAAGTTTGGAAAAAACCATAGAGCGATAAAAATTCGCCTACAAATCCAATCGTTAAAGGTAGCCCAACATTAGACATCATCACAATGGCAAATAATGCAGAATAATGAGGCATCACACTAGCTACTCCACCAAATTCATCTATATGTCTTGTCATAGTTCGATAATAAAGCATGCCTGCCAATAAAAATAGCCCGCTACTTGTAATCCCATGGGCTACCATCATAAATACCGCTCCACTAATACCTTCACCATTGAAGCTAAAAATTCCTAAAACTACGATACCCATATGTGAAATAGAGCTATAGGCAATAACTTTTTTAATATCACTTTGCTTAAATGCAATAATGCCCGCATACACAACCATAATAACTGCTAGAATGCTTATAAGCGGCATAAAATATATACTTGCATCAGGAAATAAGGGCAGAGGAAAACGCAAAAGAGCATATGTTCCCATTTTGGAAAGCAAAGCTGATAACATAACGCTTCCTAGAGCTGGAGCCTCACTATAAATATGTGGCAACCATGTATGAAATGGAATGATTGGAATCTTTACAGCAATAGATATGAAAAATGCCAAAAATAACCAGATTTGAGTTTCAAATGGAATGTTTATATAAACACTCTTCCATGATGATATGTTGAAACTCCACATTCCTGTTTGCTGATAATACAAATATCCCATATATACAATAGCAAGCAGCATAATAAGACTAGAAGCAAATGTATATATAAAAAACTTTAATCCAATATATACTTTTTGTCCGCTACCCCAAACTCCCACGATATAAAGCACAGGCAATAATGCTAATTCCCAGAATGTATAAAACATAAGTGCATTTTCTGAAGTGAATAATGCCATTAAGATTCCCTCTAATGAGAGCAAACAAACAACAAAAGGTTTAGCATCATCTATGCGTCTCAAATAGATTGTAGCGATAAACATAATAAATGCTGTTAAAACCACCAAAAACAAAGATATTCCATCAACAGAAGTAGCAAAATCAACCCCTAATCTAGGAATCAGCGCAAATGTGCTAAAAAATTGCCCATCTACATAATCAGGAAGATAACAAGCCCATAACGCAACAACCAAGCCTAGCTCGACAAAAGAGATGATTCTACCAAATCTCTTAGCCCCGCCATCATCAAACATAAAAACAAATAGGCATGCTACAAGCGGGCAGGCAATAATCAAACTCAACAAATATTCCACATTATACTCCTTGCCTATATCACAATAAAATACAATAGCATGATGATGAGCAGTATCACTAAGCCAAGAGACACTAGTCGAAGCATGCTACTAAGATTACCATTTTGTATAGGTCGCAACACATAGCTTATTAATAAGAATAATTTACCTATGGAATCTACTACCCTATCAATTATGCCCATATCAACAACATGATAGAATAAGTCTGATAGCATTCCAAAAGGCTTAACAAAGACTAACCTATATAGATGTGGAATATAATATTCATTGCTCAGAATCTTATGAAAAATGTTGTAGCTAGATTTTTCCTTATATCCATTTTTATACATACTATATGCAATCCATATAGATATTAGAATAAGCACTAGTGTGAATGCAATAAGCAACAATAAGTTATCTACATGAATATCTATTGGTACTAGCGCACTTGATAAAAATTCTGAAAACTGATTATGGAACAATCCAGCAACAATAGCCAATAAAGCTAAAGGAGTCATAGCATATAGCATAATCTTACTTGCCTCATGTGCATGTTCATCATGATTCTTGGGTGCTAGGAATACAAGAGTATAAAGCCTAAAGCTATAAAAGGCAGTGCAGATTGCACCTACTAATAATATAGTCCATATAGCATATTCATGCTGTGCAAAAGCTAGCTCTAATATCTTGTCCTTAGAGAAATATCCAGCCAAAGGCGGGATTCCACATAATGCAATAGAGCCAATAAACATAAATATCATACTAGCTTTAAGTGGTTTAGACAATCCACCCATCTTAGTAATATCTAGCTTGTCATTCATAGCATGCATAACATTGCCAGCACCTAAGAATAATAGAGATTTGAAAAACGCATGCGTAAACAGATGAAATAATGCAACCCAATATGCGCCAAGCCCTGCTGCGACAAACATATAACCAAGCTGTGAAAGAGTAGAATAAGCAATAATACGTTTTAAATCCCTATTAACAATAGCCATAAGAGAAGCAAATATTGCTACAAATGCCCCAAGGCATGCTATAAAATAGGCGACATTAGGGACAAGATTATACAATGGTGCTAGGCGGATGACTAAATAAACTCCAGCAGTTACCATTGTAGCAGCATGGATTAGGGCAGAAACAGGAGTTGGACCCTCCATTGCATTAGCAAGCCATGTATGCAAAGGAAATTGTGCTGATTTTCCCATAGCACCTATAAAGAGTAAAATAGCTATCCAAGTAAGTATGGTATCGCTAGGGGGATTACTAGCCAAAGATAAAAAGATTTCACCATAAGATAAAGAGCCTAGCTCTACATATACAAGGAAGATTCCAAGCAACATTCCTAAATCTGCTACCCTATTCATCACAAATGCTTCAATAGATGCAACATTGGCACTCTTCTTCTCATACCAGAAGCCAATTAGCAAATAAGAGCAAGTGCCAACGCCTTCCCAGCCAATAAATAATATAAGCAAATTATCACCACCAACAAGCAATAACATTGAGAAGACAAATCCACCCAAGTAAGCAAAAAATCTATTAAAGCCTTTATCATGAGACATATAGCCAATAGAATAAAAATGAACCATGCTAGAAACAAGGGTAACTACAAATATCATAATGGCGTTAATCTTATCAAACATGAGCGAAAAACTAACTTGAAATTGACTAGTCTCAATAAAATCCCATAGCTCCACATGAAAACTTCGTATATTAGAGTTAGCTAATAAATAAAGCAGCAAGCAAGCAATCACAAAACTAGAACTAATTAGAAGCGAGCAAATAAATCCAACAAATTTGCTAGCTGGCATAGTAGAGCTAAATGCACCAATCAAACTAGCTATAAGTGGCAAAAATACCAATGTGCATAGCAAGATTTCTTTATGCATAAATATAAAATCAAGTAGCGACATATTTAGCCCCTCATATTGCTTAGATTATCAATATCTAAGGTTTTGTATTTCTTATGCAATAACAACACTAAGCCCAAACCAATAGCAACCTCTGCTGCGGCTAATGCAATAATAAATAAGGCTATGATTTGTCCTTCTAAGTTTTGATTATAATAGCCTATTGATACAAAAGCTACATTTATAGCATTAAGCATAATTTCAGTTGAAAACAAAAGCAATAAGATATTCTTTCTACGTAAGATTCCATATAAACCAATGCAAAACATAATCGCACTAAATACTAAATAATGATTTAGGGTAATCATTTAGAATCCTTTGTATATAAATGAACATTAGAATCTGTATTGGATATATCTTCCTCATTTAATTTAACTCTATTTGCACCTGCTGCTATGCCTGCTATCATAGCCATAAGCAACATTACTGCTGCTGCTTCAAAGCATACAAGGTATTTATTAAATAACAAATGAGCCAAAGCTTCCGTGCTCATGTCCTTAGTAGCTATATCATCGAGTTTAAATGATTCTGCATTGCCTACAATAATCAATAAAGCTAACAAAATAACACCAGCTATACTGAACACAAAGAATTGATTATGGAATCTTTCTTTTACTTCTTTATTACTATCAAAAAACATCATGCCAAATGCATACATTACTACTACTGCACCAGTATAGACTATTATTTGCACAACGCCTAAAAAATCTGCGCTAAGCAAAAAGAAGAATCCAGATATTAAAATCATGCCAAATGCTAAGGCTGTAAGCGCATATAAGATATTGCTTGATATAACAACGATCAAAAATGCACAAAGAGTCAAAGCTGCAAACACATAAAAAGCAATAAGCTCAAACATTCTCTCTCCTTATCTACTAATAATCTAGCGGAGTTTGCTTTATTTCGGAATCAGCATTAGGTCGCACGCTACCAAAGCCATCAAACTCAAGTTGCTGATGAAATTTTGCCTCCTCTAAATCTTTTAGAAAATCTTCTTTTAACCCAAAATGCGCCCTTTGCTCACTTGCATTCTCAAAGCGATTTCCCATAACGATTGCCAACTCTGGACAAACTTCAGCACATAATCCGCAATAAATACATCTACCCAAATTAATTGTATATGAGTCGATTTTCTTACGTCCATCATCTCCCTCATGTGTAAGTATTCTAATGCAATTACTAGTGCAAATCTTTTCACATAATCCACAGCCAATACAACGCTCACTACCAGACTCTAGCATTCTTTGCAAATCATGCACGGCGCGATAACGAGGGCTTAGTGGTTGTGTTTCAAATGGATAATTAAGTGTAACAGGCTTACTAAAAAATTCCTTTATAGTCAATGCCATGCCCTTAATCAAATCCAGCCCTAAGCTTAACTTAGCACTTCGCTTAAATGCTTGCAAGGCATTACTAGGTAGAGATTCCATAGGAACGAAGTAATAATCATGCTTCTTAGAATCTACTTGGCAAACATGCTCATTTGTAGAAATATGATTAGAATGAATTGTATCCTCATAATTTGATGCTAAATCTATATTAGCTAAATCTTCATGACTCTCTTTAGCAGATTTAGATTCTATATTTATATTAGAATCTACTCTTGCTAATTGCGATGATTTCTCAACATCAATAAGGTCATTTTTGGTTTGATTTGTTTCCATAAAATCCTCCTTATAATAATACTAAGCCTGTAATAAGCACATTAATCAAGGCTAATGGCATAAGCACCTTCCAACACATATTCATTAGTTGGTCTGGGCGAATGTGTGGAAGAGTAGCCCTAACCCACATAAACAAGAATATGAAAAAACATACCTTTAATATAATTGCAATGCCTCCGGGAATAAACCAAATAGGATTAAACCCACCAAGAAAAATGAGACTTATAACAAAACCAAAAGCAAACATATGTGCATATTCAGCAATAAAAAACATACCCCACTTCAAGCCGCTATACTCCGTGCAATATCCTGCTACAATCTCTGCCTCATGCTCAAGTAAATCAAATGGTGTTCTATTAAGCTCTGCATAGCCTGCTATCAAGAATATAATAAAAGCTAAGGGCTGCTTAAAGATTAGCCAATTAAAAATTCCGCCGCTTTGATAATCATTCATAGCAACAAGCGATAATGAACCAACAAGCATAATAGGAGTAAGTATTGATAATGCTCCAACAACCTCAAAGCTCAAGACCTGAATACAAGCCCTCATAGCACCAATTAAACTATATTTGTTTCCACTGCTAAGCCCAGCTAATACGGGGGCATATATCCCTACTGCACCAACAGATATAAAAAAGAGCAAACCAACATTAATATCAGAAATAATTGGTGTTACTTTGTAACCAAAGATTTCAAAATCTGGAAAAAATGGTATAGCAACCATAGATGTCATAGCACTAACCAAAGCTACAACAGGAGCTAGCGCAAAGATGATTTTATTTGCTCCATGAGGAAGAATATCCTCTTTTGTAAAAAGCTTAATAGCATCTGCACCAAATTGTAATAATCCAAAAGGCCCCACATAAATAGGTCCTAATCTGCGCTGAAAAAATCCTAAAACTTTCCTCTCCAAGTAGGTAGCAAATCCTCCTAAGAAAGAAAAAACTAGTAGCACAACAATCACTTTGATAATTGTTTCAATAATAAATTCACTCATATATATCCTTTATCCTATGTCCATAGCATGCCTAAACAGCACTTAATTCAATTTGTTTTGCTTTTTGTAAGGACACATTAACATGGGTCTTATCACCAAATAAGAGTTCTATTCCACTAAGCATTGGTGAAACAAGAACGCAATCCTCTAAGTCATAATCGCAATAAATTGGTGCAATCACAACGCCTCCATTACTGCGAACAACAACCATATTAGAATCCTCTAATCCCAATTCATCAAGGATAGATTTGCTAGCATGAATTCCACTTTTTGATTGGAGATTCTTGCTTGCTAGTGTAGTAGGGTTAAAGTGATTTTGCGTCTCTAGTTTGATAGCTAAAAAACGTGCTACATTCATATCATCTGTATTAGGATTAGAGCTAAAGTTAGCTTTAGAATCTTTAGAATCATCTATGCTACTTTTATCATTTTGGCTATTTTCTAATGCCTCGTTAAACTTAGAATTAGGCAAACCAAAATCATTGCATTGACTAGCAAGGCGTAATGAAAATTTCAACTCTATTGGGCGCTTCGCATCTTTAGAAAAATTATTGCGATTTGTTATCATCATATAGCCTCTATTGTCTTTCCCATCTTTATCAAAGCTAGCATTCAAATCTTCATAGGCAATGTCTTTATAGATGAACCAACCCTTGCTATACAAATGCAAAAATTTAGTCAAATCGCCAATATATTCACATTCATCTAGCTCATTATCATCAAATATCCCAATCTCCCTTGCTATATCACTCAAATCAAAAGCTGGCTGCAATTTAGAATCCAAATACGGCACACTTGGATTTAGAGGTAAAACTCGCATCTCCATGCTAGTAATGCTGCCTTCATTTTGGGCTAGGGTTGGCAGAGCGAAATTAGGCTTAATGGTCTCAAGATTTGCATCAAGCACAAAGTCTCCTTTAGCCCTAATACCAATGCTACATTTGGATTCTGATATGTCAAAGGCTGATAACTCACACAATGATGCAATGCCTAGCACATTCGCTCCGCTTGGAATATATAGAATCTTTAGATCTAGCTTAGAGCATAAAAATGCTAGTAAATAGGCTAGTATACGTGCTTTTGCACGAGAATCCATAAGTGAGCTAGCTATTGGCTTTGTAATATCTTCTGCAATGCTTAGGCTAACTGCTTCAGCTATGCTTGGAGGATTTTCTCTATCTTGATAAAGGTTAATGCCATACCCATGTATATACTCCAAATTACTTTGCAAAAAGTCATTAATGGTATGCTCAGAGATGATTAATACACCGCCATTTTTGCTAAGTTTCAAAGCATCTAGATTTTCCAAATTTAAAGAATCTAATAAGAGGCTAATGTTATATGCAGAGAGATTATTTGCTATAGATTCATTTGGCTTTAAATCTTTTTGCTTGGTTTCTTCTATTTTTTCACCATTAGATTTTGCTTCTCCAATATTAGAACTAGAATCTACTGTAGATTCTTGACTGCTATCCTTTAACGCAAAATCCTTGTTAGATGCTGACATATTTAGCAATGGTTGCAAGGCATAAGGAAAGCATGCCTCAAAATCATCAATTAAGTCATTTGCAAATATTAACCCTAAAATTCCGGCTATGCTAATGTTAGAGTCTGCCTTGATTTGTATTACATTCTTGCTCAAACTCTGCAATAGAGAATCCTTAAATAACCCTATGCTTATTAGTTGTGAGCCCTTTTGCATTTTAAGATTATTATTGATTTTATATCGCAACGAAGGGGCTTGATATTTGAAATAAGCATGCAAAGCAATAGTAGTCTTACTTACGCTAATATCATTATATGTAGCAAACATATCCATAGGGCTTAAATTGGCTTCTTTTTTTGAGCTTTGAGCAGAATCTTGCAAATTAGAGAAAAGATTATTATAAAAATAACTTGCCTGAATGAAGTAGAATTGAAATATCTGATACAATCTTGCTTCAGAGTTCACTAATGGAATATTATATTTCTTAGAAATAAGATTTGCTAGCAAAGCCTCTTCATTGCTAACATCTCCACCAAGATGCAAGCAATCAGCCCTTTTAAATGCAGCGAGGACTGAAGAGAGATTCCTACTTCCAATAGAAACCATATCAAAAGCAAATCTACCCGCTCCACAAATTGGATTATATAGGTAATTATTTTGAACTCTATAGACCTTTTGTAAGTCGCCTTTAACATCTAAATGTTTAACATTATAGATTAGATTACAGCCACCTGCGCATAACCCACAAGTTGAATGAACCTTTTCTAATTCCCATGCGTTGCTCCTATATGTAAAATCCTTATAAGTCATAGCACCCACTGGACACACAGATATACACTCTCCGCAGTCTTTACATTCATAATTGCCTATGAATTCAATTAGACCTTTTTGCCGCTTTGCCCAAACAGAATATGGATCTTTCCCCATAGATTCCTTATAAGAATCTGGCGTAAAGAGATTAGCCTTACCAGCTTTTAGAAAATTCTCACCAATATTATCTTTGCAAGTGGTTACACATCTCTCACACATAATACAAAGCGCAGGATCATAAAAGCTTTGAGCAAAACTAAATGATTTTTTATCAGCCTCTTGCAAACCAAAAAGCTGTGTATCAACTTTTGTATAAAGTGTAAAATCTTGCAATTCACACTCACCGCTCTTATCGCATACACCACATTCTAATGGGTGGTTTACGCAATAAGTAGTCATGATTTCGTTCCTATCTTTTTGTAATTCCTCATTATGCACGACTACGTCCATACCACTCTTAATCTTAGCATTGCAGCTATATACTCGCTTGCCGTTTACCTCTACCATACACATTTTGCAGGCTAAAGTTGGGCTACAACCACTTAAATAACAAATTGTTGGAATTTGAATATTATTTCGTCTAGCAACATCAAGAATCGTTTCACCATCAAAACATTCAAATTCTTGTCCCTCAATCTTTATTGTCATAATATCCTCTTACTTTGTAATCAAAATACTCTTGTAATCATAATATTTATTAGGACTTAACAAATGTTCGCTTAGCAAAATTGCAATCATTCCTTTCAGTCCATTCACGACTTCAACCCTTACATCTAATACCAATGAATCAAATTGAAAAGAAATCACATCATCATTCTTTAAATTGGTAGCTATACAAAATTGACTAGACACTTGCAATATAGAATCAATAGGAATAGAATCCCTTGTGGTATTGACATCTTGCAATGGGCTCTTATCCATATAATCCTTAGCTATGAGCCTCATATCACAATCTTTATAAAAGCTTAGATTTCCGCTCAAAGCTGGCTTGTATACATATATTCCGCTTCCATCATTAAGATTTACCTGCGCATCTAATGGCATACTAATATCTATCTTAGCAAATGGCAAAACTAAGCTTTGACTTTGAAAGTCATCGAATCCATTTTCAAATGGAATCTTGCAAAATGAAATCTCTGGTATAACATCAGTTAAATATTCCATATCAAGCTCTAAATAATCCTTGCATATATCAAGTAAATCATGGAATATAAAATTATCAATTCCATGCCGATTAAATGGGCTTGTCTCCACAAAGCTAGCAGAGATCTTAACTAGATTATAATCCAAGTCAACCATACTACCCTCTATAAACTGCAGCGGTATAATAGGATAGCAATTTTTGCTTCGCCTAGATGGAGCAAGGCTATATTCGCCAAAAACTCTAATTCCTAACACATTTTTATACTCTCCGCTATCATAGCTAAGAGTGCATATCTCTTTGATTCCATTGGCATTGCCATAAGGAATTGGTAAGACTTCTACAAAATCTAGAGAATCTATTGCGCCCAATACCTGGGCAATATTTCTAAATGATTCTTGCATATAAAAATCTTGACCAACCAAAACCACCACCTTGCTTTGATATGTAGTCTCTTCGTGATTTGGCAATACAACATCATAGCTAGCCACACATAGCCTACTTAACTCTTGAAGCTCCATATCGCTAATATTGCTCTCTGCTATTAAATTCCCCAAATCAAGATTATTAAGCCAAGATAAAATACTGCTAATAAAATTTAAATTTGCTAAATCTTTGGAATCTTGCAAACTCTTAGCAAATATATTAAGCAAAAAAGCACTAATAGCAAGCTCGCTACCAGCCTCATATTTAATAGCCAAATCGCTTTTAAATCTATTCTCTAAAAGGGTATGAATCCAAATATTTTTCAAGCCTTTTTTAAGAGCTAACTTCGATAAATCACTTCTTAGCACAGGAATTTCATCAAAAAGATAGCTTCCTAACACTATACAAGAATTAGCTTCTAACAAGGCTTTATGTATCGTAGTAAATGATTTATTGCTAATGCTTTTTATAATTTCACCAAATTCCTTGTAATACAAAGCCTCATTGCAATAGAGCTTCTTTTGAGCCCTGCTTGCTAACTTTTGCGCTAAAAAAGCCTCTTCATTGGTTACATTAATATCTAATCTAATAGCATCTACATTTGCTAGAATAGATTCTATATCACATCTAAAATCATTTAATCTAGTGCGAGATAGGTTTTGATTTTTTCCTAATTGATTATAAAAATTGCTATGAAATGCCTCTAGCGGATTAGTCCTTAAGAAATTATGTCTCCCTGCATGGCATAGCTGTTTGATATGAGCTTCATTTTTGATTCGATATACCTGCTTATTGGAATCTATATCATGTTTTACCTCATAAAAAAGTTCACAACGCAATGAGCAATGAAGGCATCTTGATGGATTCTTTTCTAACTCCCAAGCATTGCTTGTATAAACAAAACGCTCCGAAATCATTGCGCCAGTAGGACACACACTAACGCACTCATCACAATCCTCACAATAAGCATTGAAATTTACGCCAATCTTAGAGCTAAAGCCACCAGCTAGCACATTTAAGACATTATTACCTACGAATTCATTACAAGTTCTAGCACATCTCTCACACATAATACAAAGACTCTCATCATATATCTTATTATGAAAATGTACAAAGTCTTGTTTCTTCTGCAATGCAAAAAATGGCTGAATATCAACTTTTGTCTCTAAAACTTTATCTTGTAGCTCACATTCGCCGCTTTTATCACATACACCGCATTCCAAAGGATGATTAATACATAAGAAGCTCATAATCTGATTGCGATATTTTTGCAATTTTTGCGTATTAGTTTTTACAGAAATAGACTTTGTTACATAGCTTTTACAACTTGCAACTATATTGCCATTTTCTTCCTCAACTATACACATACGACATGCACCAGTTGGAGATAATTTTTTTAAATCACAAAGTGTAGGAATATTGATTTTATTGCGCCTTGCAACATTTAGTATACTCTCTCCACTTAATGCGCTACATTCTTTGCCATCGATGTTTATGATTAGATTTTCTCTCACTTCACTCATTATCATCTCCCTACATATTTGCAGATAGGCTAGAATCCTCACCCACAACGCACATGCTTATATAGTAACAGCGCATACATCTTGAAGCTTCATGTAATGCACTCTCAATACTAAGTCCAAAATTTACTTCCTCAAAGTTTTTTGAGCGATAAAGCGGGGCTAGCTTCATGCTTACCTCGCGTTTATTTCCGCTTAAGAATCCATGAACATCTCTATTCTTATCAAAGACTCCAATCTTTTTTAGAATATCTTCCATTTGCTCATCGGCATTAATTGCTACTTCACCTGTTTTAAGATAATTAGCAATAACACTTGCAACCCTTCTACCATGCCCTACAGCATTTACAATAGTTAAAGGACCGCTAACGCAATCTCCAGCAGCAAAAATTCCCTTTTTGGTTGTAGAAAAACTAGCTTCATCTGTAAGTATTGTCTTCCATTTAGTAGTCTCTACACCAAAGCTAGATTCTAGAGGGAAATCCATTTCTTGACTAACTGCTGGAATCAATATATCACACTCAAGAATCACTCCTCCATCTTCGATTAATTTAAGCTCGCCCTTTGGGCTAGACTCACTTTTAATAAGCTCATAACGATTAATCTTCAAGGCTTTGATTGCACCATCTTGCTCAATTATTTCATCAACTGCACTTAAGAATTGAAATATAACACCTTCTTCACACGCCTCATGATATTCTTCGCTTGATGTATTATTGATAATTGCAGCCTCATCTCTGCGATACAGCATTATGACACTTTCTGCTCCAAGCCTCACACAACAGCGAACAACATCCATAGATGTAAAACCACCTCCAACGCATACTATCTTTTTACCTGAAAGATTTGGTAGCTCTCCAATTTGAAATTTTTGAGATAAATTTACAGAATCCATAAATCTTATGGCAGGTAAATAGCCATTTAAGGCTGGATTCTCATTTTTGCAACCAAGCCTCTTGCTAGCCCTAGTGCCAACTGCTATAACAAGTGCTGAATGTTTCCTTTCTAATTCTAATATATTCTTAGAATCCACCTCATAATTAGTATGAAACACTACACCTAGCTCCTTGCAAGCATTAATATCATGATTGTAAGCATCAATTGGCATGCGATAATTAGGCACACCAACAGCTACTTCACCGCCAAGCACAGGTAGGGCTTCGTATACTTCAACCTTGATTCCACGTAAAGCCATGTAATACGCGCTACTAAGCCCAGCTGGACCAGCTCCAATAACGCCAACACTTGCCATAGAGCTAAAGAAACTATCTTTTTCTACATAGCTAGGGGCGGCATATTGCTTTAACATACCAGAGCTTTTTAAGCTAAACTCGGCGTTTGCACCAATGCGCTTTAACTCCATAATGCTAATTGGAGCATCAAGTATAGCTCTACGACAAGCATTTTCACATGGATGAGGGCAGACTCTACCGCAAACTTGGGCTAGTGGCATGCTGCCTCTAGTATTGGACAAAGAGTCCATATATCGAATATCCTTTACGCCCTCTATATAAGCTGGAATATCAACTCTTGATGGGCATTCATCTGTGCAGGGCGCAGTTATTTTTGAGATATAAGAAATATCTCCTATCTTAGTCTTTATAGCACTCTTATATCGCTGCAATAATTCAAACTCATTCTCTTCATATAGAGATTCATCTAAATCATAATTTTGTTCTTTAGAACTTGGATTTTTTGATTCTGTGTTTAAGGATTCATTTACTTGTTTGGTTTCCTTAGTCTTAGAGTCTCTTAGAACATTATTAGCATTAGTAAGTGGTCTTGTTGCAGGATATACGACATTAGACGAAGTAGGGATCATGATTTCTTCATCCATGTCTTGCTTGGAATTCTTGCTAGATTTATCTATATCTTTAGATTTATTTTGTATTGCTTTTGTGAAGACTTCTGGATTAGATTCTAGGATTTGCAAAATTGGCTTTGGTGTGGTCTTACCAATCTCGCATTTAGAAGTTATGCGCATAAGATCGCAAACCTCTTTTAACTTATCTACATCATCAAGATTAGCATGTGGATCATTTTGAATCTTATTTAATAGCTCATACAAAACCTTGCCACCAAACTTTCCGGGCGTGCATCTGCCACATGATTGAGCATAGTTTTGATACTGTTTAGCATACATCTTTAATGTTTGTAAAATATCAAGATTTTCATCAAAAATAACAATTCCGTCCCAACCAACAAAAGCCTTTATTTCTTCCTTACTTTGTGATTGTGTGGTAAAGAACTTAACTCGAGATAGATCCTTAGGGAAATTACTAAGACTATAAGGAATATTTGGATTATCTTTTCTTACCATAATAAAATCCTTTTATTTCTCTTAAACTTTCTTGACTACGATAGTCCAATCCACATGGTTAAATTGTAAGGAATTCATAAGTAAATGACCTCTATCCTTTACATAGGCTGCACTCTTTGCTACATTCTCATGCTCTCCTTTTTCAAACAAAAAGATTCCAACCTCACCCCTTTCTAATCTAGTATCTATAAGCTCACCCATTTTGTCGTAAAAATTGCTTTTTAAATGTCGTAAGTCAAATCGTTTCATTATCTTTACCTTATATTAAGCTATAAAATCCTGCAAAGCACAAATAGCTAACAGAATCTATCTATCAATCTCTCCTAAGATAATATTGCTATTACCAATCATTGTAATAATATCTGCTAGATAATGCCCCGGCATGATTGCAGTCATACCTTGCAGATGATAGAAGCTTGGTGCTTTTACTTTAACTCTATGTGGATATGGATTCCCTAATGAGCTAATGAAGAATCCAAGTTCTCCCTTTGGAGATTCAGTTGGTGCATATACCTCTCCCTTTGGAGGTCTCATGCCTTGGGTTACCAAAACAAAATGCTGCATTAGCGAATAATTTTGCGTCATAATATCTTCTTTTGGGGCAGAAATATATTGTGGAGCATGTGCCATTAATTGCGTTGAAGTGCCTTTATACATGGCTATTGCTTGCTTTATAATACTACAACACTGATATACTTCTTCAGTATAAAGAACATAACGACCATAACAATCTCCGCTATCAGTGTATGGGACTTGGAAATCTATCTCATCATAAATTTCATATGGCTCTTCCTTACGAATATCATAACACACACTGCTACCTCGTAGCATAATACCGCTTAAACCATAGTCTTGAGCTTGTTGCTTAGTGATTTTGCCAACACCCTCAAGCCTCATGCGCCAAATTCTATTCTTATCTAAAAGCCCCTTGATTAAATCGGTTGTTTGCACAACTTCAATCAAGCAATGCTCTATGTTCTCAAACCAATTATTTGGAATATCTAATGGAACACCGCCTATTCGAATAGAATTATGTGTAAGCCTAGCACCACAATAATCCTCTATCATGTCTAATATATATTCCCTACCCTTGAAGGCATATAAAAATACGCTCATAGCACCAACATCAAGAGCATGAGTAGCCATAAAAAGCAAATGCGAAGCTAAGCGGTTAAGCTCTAATAGAATAGTGCGAATAACTTTTGCCCTACGGGGAACTTCAACGCCAAGCAAAGTCTCAACACCATATGCAAACGCATGGTTATTACTGCTTGCAGCAGTATAATCCATACGGTCTGTAGTTGGCATAAATTCGTTATATATCATATTTTCTGCGAGCTTTTCAACGCCTCTATGCAAGTATCCAATATCTGCTACAGCGCGTGTAACCAACTCACCATCAAGCTCTAATATAAGCCTTAATTGACCATGTGCACTTGGATGTTGAGGTCCTAGATTCACTACCATTTTATTATCGTCTTGCTCAAATAGCACATTTTCAAATTGAGTTTGTAGCTTATTAAAATATTGCGCCATGGATACCTCACAATCTCTTGTCAAGAATTTTAGGATTATTTGTTGGAAACTTTTTTAAGATTGGTGGTTTATTTATCTCTTGATAGGTAATTTTATGAATGCTATCACTAGGCTCTGAACCTTTGGGGACTTCTTTACCAATACGTGCAAAGTTTATACTATCAGCCCTATCTACCCTAGCACTATCTCTTTGCTCTGGACCCACAATACTGCGATATTCCCTACCAAAAATTTTATCAACTTCATACCAAGAAGCAAATTCATCGCCTTTAAGCGGATAAGATTTAAGTAATGGGAATCCTACCCAATCAATAGGCATTAATATCCGCTTTAAGAAAGGATGATTTTCGAATTTGATTCCAAACATATCATAGCATTCCCTCTCACTCCAATTTGCAGCAGGAAAAATTTCACTTACAGATGGAATACTTTCATCTTCTCTAATTCTACATTTTATCCTAAGCCTGCGTCTACCCTTATGAGATTGCTCATGAGAAGTAAGCTGATAGAATAATTCAAAGTGATTGTCAATAGCCAAATTATCAATCGCACTCATTTCTGATAAGATGTTATATCCAAGCGATTTTAGAATCTCCAATGTCCTAAGTAATAAATCTTTCTTAACATAAAATACACCCTGCCCTATCTCTACATAACTTTTAAGAATTAATTTTTCCTTGTTTAAAGCCTCTTCTACTATAGCAAACTCACTTTGGGCAGTAGGAATCCTAGTAGTAAGAATTGGCTGATAAAATGTATCTGTGTGATATACCTTTCTTTGAACATCTTTTTTTGGTTGCTTCCTTCGTATCATGTTATATCCTTAAAAATCCTTTTATAACTTTAACTACATACGCAGGCGCGAAACTAACCTAGCAAATACTACCTGCATAATACTTAATTCTATAATCTGTATTAAATAAGAACTCTATACTCAAAATCTATTTAAAGTAATAGCTATACTAGACGTTTTGTTGCTGGGCTTGGCAAAGCTTTCTGTGAACGAATTTTTTGCTGTAAAACCATCATCGCATATTGTAATGTCTCGGGACGAGGTGCACAACCGGGCAAGTAAATATCAACAGGAATAATTCTATCTACTCCTTGCACAGTCGCATAAGTATTAAACATTCCTCCGGTATTTGCACAACTGCCCATAGAAACTACCCATTTTGGCTCTGGCATCTGGTCATATAAACGACGTGTAAATTCTGCATGTTTCTTTGTCAATGTCCCAGCAATAATCATAACATCGCTCTGCCTTGGGCTAGCACGAAATATAATACCAAATCTATCAAAGTCAAATCTCGAGCCGCCTGTAGCCATCATCTCAATAGCACAACAAGCCAAACCATATGTAAGGGGCCAAAGAGAGTTACTCCTTCCCCAATTTAGAATCTTATCTACAGTTCCCAATGCAACAGGCATGCCCTTAGCACTTAAATAATCTACTTGATGTCTTGCCATGCCAAAGCTCCTCGTTTCCACGCAAAAAGAAATCCAACCACAAGCAAGCCAATAAATGCTAACATCTCAACAAAGCCAAGTATGCCAAGATTGCGATATTCTAATGCCCATGGAATCATAAATATAACTTCAACATCAAATAAAACAAACAAAACAGCAATGATATAGAACTGATGTGAAATTCTATTGCCCTGCTTAATTGGAATTGGACCACACTCATAAGGCGCGCTCTTTAGCTTATCGCCTTGTCTTTGTGCTAATTTTCTAGAAACTACTCTCTGTAAAAAAAATGTTGCTTGAAAGGCCACTAGAGTAAGAACAAACATTACGAATGCTCCAAAGTAAGGGTGATTAAAAGCCGCACTATCCATATTATTCTTCCTTAATAATGAAATAAATCTGCTTATTGCACACCATGATTCCCAAATTAAAAATAAAATTCGGAAAACTATGTTAGTTTGATTCTAGGTTTTCTTTAATAAAGAATTAATAAAAAATTTATACAAGGTAATGTTTTATTTTAGAATAGTTACTAATTGTTACTTTTATGATAAATAATTTCATTTAATTCAAATATCAAGTTTTATAATATACTCAAACGACAATATATACAATACATGGCTATCTAACTATATACAATAATTGAGAACTAAGATTTATATAGTATAAAACAATATAAATAAGTAAAAAACGAATATCATCTAAAAAATTTATCAAAGATTCCAAAGTTATGAGTTCTTAAAGCACGAGAAAGCCTATCTCCAATAGCTTGGACTAGTTGCACCAAAATTATCACCATAATACATGTAAGAAATAGTGTTAATGTATCAAAGTTTTGATAGCCAATATTAATAGCTAAAGCACCAAGACCAGGAGCACCAACTGCCCCAGCCATAGCAGAATATCCTATAAGAGAAACAACAGTATTAGTGGTTGCATTCACCAATGCAGGCATAGATTCCATAATCATCATCTTAACCACATAAAACTTACTAGCACCCATGCTTAAAGTAGCCTCAATTAAGCCATTGTCTACTTCCTCTAGCGCAGATTCAAAAAGCCTAGCAACAAATGGAATAGCTGCTATTGACAATGGTATAATAGCAGCTGTTGAGCCAATACTTGTGCCAATGATAAATCTCGATAAAGGGAACAATAGAATAATCAATATTATAAATGGAAACGAGCGAACAATATTTACAATCGTGCTTAGTATGTTGTTTAACATTGGTTTTGGAAATATGGAGTTAACCTTTGTGATACTTAATAAAATACCTAATGGCAATCCAAATAATACAGCAAAAAAACTAGAAAAAAATACCATATACGAGGTCTCTATTGTGGCATCAGAAATATCGCTTATTATATGAAAGGCACGCTCTGCTATGTCTGGATTCTCAATCAACGCATAGCATAGAATCTCAAATGAACTTTCACTTTGGGAATCTTGCAAAGATTGTGGCATATTAATAAAATGCAATATGAAAGGTTGCATATATCTCCTTAGATTAGCTATAAGAATAGTTTAAATTCTATCCAAACCAAACAAAAATGATTTAACTAAGATGGTTAAAACTAAGGACAATGGTATGTTATACTTAGCTAATGGTATTCAACATTAACATTTAGATTATTTTGTCTATTTATCTAGAAATTAGAATATATTTATAATAATTAAGGAAACTCATGTATGAAACAGAAAGATGATCTATTTTCTACTTGGAATATCAAAAACTTAATCTTAAAAAATCGCATTGTTATGGCACCTATGTGCCAATATCAAGCAACAAAAGATGGCAAAACAACAAAATGGCACAAGCTACACTATTCCACAAGGGCAGTAGGTGGAGTAGGATTAATAATTTTAGAATCTACTGGAGTATCACCCATTGGTCGTATTACAGATAAAGACTTGGGAATCTGGGAGGATTCTCAAATACACGGTCTAAAAGAAATAGTAGATGAATGTCATATATATGGCGCAAAAGTAGCACTCCAAATCATTCATGCAGGCAGGAAAAGCGAGATTGATGGAGAGATTCTAGCTCCCTCTCCTATTGCTTTTAGTAAAAAATATAAAGTCCCAACAGAAATGAATAAAAATCATATATATCAAGTCATATCGGAGTTTAGTTTAGCTGCTAAGAGAGCACAAGAGGCTGGTTTTGATGCTGTGGAAATACACGCTGCACATGGCTATCTAATATCGCAATTTTTAAGCCCAATATGCAACAAAAGAGATGATGAATATGGAAGAGATAGGGCTTTATTTTTAAAAGAAATCATACTTTCTTGTAGAGATAAGTTAGGCGGCTCCTATCCTATCATTGTGCGCATTTCAGCCAATGACTATAATAACGGAGGGAATGAACCAAAAGATTTTATACAGTTGCTTTCTCCAATAAAAAATCTAATAGACTGCTTGCATATTAGCACAGGAGGTATAGTTGGCGATGTAATAATGAATGAGGCTGCTCAAATATTCCCCGGATATCAGACAATGGCTTGCAAGATTATCAAACATGGACTGCAAGATATTCCTTGTATTAGCGGAGGCTTAATAAATGATGCTTTAATGGCAGATGAGATGATAAGAAATAATAGATGTGATGCTGTTTTTATTGGCAGAGAGCTTTTGCGAAATCCATACTGGTGCTTACATGCTGCACAAAAGTTACATAAAGACATACAATGGCATGAATCATACTTATACGCAAAGTAATATCAATTCTTAAATATTTATAGTAATACTTAATGAATAAAAGAATTAACTAGAAAAAATTTCTAGCAAGTAAAGGAAAATTATGAGAATTGCAATCATTAGGTTATCGTCTCTAGGTGATGTAGTTATATCTTCTAGTATGCTAGCGGCATTAAAATCAGTGCAAGATTGTCGAGTAGAATGGTTTGTAGATGAAAGATTTGCAGGTGTATTAGAAAAATCCCCATGTATAAACAAAATTCATAAATTTCCATTTCAAAAAATGCTAAAAAGTCTAACAGGATTGGTAGAGATTCGTTCTTATGCTAAGAATATTGGCAAATATGACATGGTTATAGACATGCAAGGGCTAATAAAATCAGCTAGTATTGGTAAGTGCTTAAGCACAAATAAATTTGTAGGATTTAGCAAAAATGGCTGCAGAGAGGGTATGGCTAGCTATCTATATTCGCATAAGGTAGACATAAGCTATGATTCAAATATTTTAGAGCGAAATTTCAAGGTGCTATTTAGTCATATAAATAAATTCAATGAGTCTGTAATGCCTCTTTCAAAGGCAATTGAACTACGCTCCCAAAGCCTTGGAATTAGCTATCACAATTTAGATCCAGAACTCTTAAAGATGCTTCAACAAAATGAAACAATAGGAGAAAAAACCTTTAAGATACTATTTATACTAGAAGCATCGATTCCAGAAAAAGTATATCCAATTAAGAACTATGCCATGCTTTCAAGGCTAATAACAAGATTTATACCCAATTCAGAATTCTTTTTGGTATGGAATGAGGATTCAGATAGGGCAGATGATTTATTAGAAATGATAAAACAGCAAAATATAAGAGTATGCAAACTACCAAAACTATCAATGAATAACTTAAAATTCGTTATGAAACAGATGGATTGCGTCATTGGTGGAGATACAGGTGTCACACATCTTGCATGGGTTATGGGCGCACCAACTATTACTTTATATGGTAATAGTTCTAAAACTAGTGGGAAAAATATGCGAGACACATCTATTGAACGAGTACTATTAGGAAACCCTTATATCGTATCAAAAAGCAACAGATTCGAGATTGCTTCTATTAGCCCTGATGAGATATTAAGGACAATTAAAACTTCAGTGCAATTAAGCTCGAGATATTTATAAATTCTGCCAGTAATTAACGAATCCTCATTAAATAAAGTTAAAGCATATTGATAACTTAACAACAAAGTCTTTAAAAGCCTCCATAGATTTATGACTATATATCTCACAATCTCCTTGTCTTGTAAATAAAAATAGAATTAGTCATAATTTCAGCTATAATTCTAACAACATCTTTTAAAGTTTTTAAGGAGAAATCATGAGAATATTACAGAGCTTATTGTTTGTTTCTGTTGCTACCACAGGATTGTTAATGGCACACTCGGATATGGACAATAAGAATACACATAATCAGTCTGGTATGCATAACCATAACGATCATCATATGGAACTAAAAGCACCAGATGGCATACTTGGAGAGATATATCATAAGGCTAGCTTCAAGCAAAAGAGAGAAATTTTACAAATTGAATATGAATTTCATAAAGAAATGAAAAAACAAACTCAAAAATTTAAGGATTATCGGGAATCTGTAGCATTTGACTTGAAAAATCTCAAGCTAGATCTAGAAGAAGCGAAATATGATAGAAATAACTCAAAAGCTACAAGCATTCTAAATCGTATAGTTAAGAAAAAAGAAGAATTAAGAAAAAATAAACAAGATGAAAAAAATCTAATCTATCTATTAAATGAAGATAGAATCAAAAAAATTAATGAGGTTTTAAACGTTAAATAGATTGAAATTACCTATTCAAAATTAAAACTACTAATATAAGACATTATTAAGGAACTATAATTAACTTAGGATTCCTAGTATGTCTTTTTCTACTAAATAATTGTCAAATTATTACTTGTATTTAATTAAATTTAAGTTTAAACTAAATCATGAGATATATATTATTTATATTCATACTGATTCTTTCATTTGCTTTTGCTAAGTTAAATCAATGTCAAGTAGTTATTGATGAGATTATCCTGGATGGAACTTGCAAAGGGTCATTAAAGCATGGAAAATTTGTAGGTTACTATAAAAATACGATAGTAGCATTGGAAGTGCATTATAAGAATGATTATCTACATGGTAGCTTCAAGCACTTCTATCCTGATGGAAAACTACATTTCTATGGATATTATAAAAAATCCAAGTTACATGGCTCTTTCTACCAATACAATACTAAAAATCAAGTCTTGAAAGCAAATTTTAAGAATGGTGTTCTTCACAATTGGCTTCATATATTCGATGAGAATAAAAAAACACTATCCCTTAAATATTATTATGGTAAACTAATTAGGCAAGAGTTTTTAGACTAGCTTCACCGTTAAACTTGTGTTATGATAATATTAAGGAATAACTTATTAATGACAAAATATAGCTCATTATTTACTAACCAAACAAATCCTAATACAAATAGCAGCCCACTAGATAATATAAAATACAATATAAGCTTTTTACCCACTTCTATAAATATAAATTATACATCAAGTTGCATATCAAATAATAGCACAATAGAGCACAATCCTAAACTTAAAAATAATATAGATTCAAAAAAAAGTAGTTTTTTAGCCAAAATCAAAGCAAAATTATATAATGAATATTATAAATGTATTCATTATTATTACGACTTCACAGATAAAGAAAAAATATTTCACTACGCCTCATCTCTAAGTTTTTATAATATATTCTCCATTATACCAATGTTACTTGTATTTATTTCTATTTTTACAACTTTTCCATTATTTAACAATCAAATTAATAGCCTTAAAGAGTTTATATTAGATAATATATTGCTTGACAATACAAATGACATCTTAACTATGATTGATGGATTCTTGCTTAATGGCAAAGAGATGGGATTTATAGGATTCCTAGTAGCCCTTGTTAGCTCTTTTTTCTTCTTTCGTAACTTTGATGATATATCCGCTAGAATCTTTATTGCTAAGAAACGAAGTCTATTTGACTCCTTTATAATTTATTGGTTACTAATCACTCTTATACCAATATTCTTAGTAACATCAATATATTTTGGTTCAAGCTTATCTACTAAGTATTGGGATATATTTTCTAGTTTTTCTAAGTTCATACCAATGCTTACTGCATGGTTAACTTTTGCAATCCTATTTCGCATAGCAGCAAATAAATCTATTCGTTTTACAGTGCTAGCCTTAAGTAGTATGCTTGGTGCTGGTATTTGGTATCTATTCAAAAGCTTATTTGTTTATTACATGGGATATAATCAATTCTATAAAAATATTTATGGGTCTATTTCTATAATCATGTTTATGCTTTTGTGGATTTATGTATCATGGTTAGTAATATTAGTATCTATGCGCTTTTGTAAAAAACTAGATGATAGATTTCCACTTCATGATACAAGGTAATGTAGTATTGTTTATATATTGTCATGTTTATGAATGTATAGAATATGCTAGATATTGGGCAATCGCCCTTATACACAAATTTACAATTTAAAATCTAGCAGCAATAAATTTTTATACTTTATTTAAGGAACAGTAATGACAAAAAGCTCATATTTCCCACAAAACAATCTTCTAGGAAGATAAATACTAAAATCCAATATGCTTAATAATCCCTTAAAACATTCTTTGCAATATCTATAGCTAAAGCTAAAGCCTCATTAATCTTACTTATATCCCTGCCTCCTGCAGTGGCAAAGTCATCTCTACCTCCGCCACTGCCTCCTAGGATCTGTGCTACTTGCTTCACCCATGTCCCAGCTTTTAGCTGTGCATTTTTTACCCCTGCTGCAATGCTTATTTTATTTTTAGATTTAGTCAATAGCAAAATAGCTACATTTTCATTTTCATTTTTCACCCTATCAATCAACTCTTTTGCTTCATTTGCGCTTATGAAATCAAGCTTTAGCACAATGAGCTTCACGCCATTTATCTCCTCATAATCAAGGCTTTTTATATTCTGTTTCGCCTTATTTACTCTCTCTTTTGCCTCATTTAACTGCATTTTTAATTTGTCAATGCCTTGCAAAACATCTTGAGATTTTAAAGATTCTCTTGCCTTATCTAATTCAATCAAAGCATTCTTACCATATTGATATGCCGCATTTCCACATACTGCTTCAATTCGCCTCACGCCACTGCTTACACTTGATTCTTTAGTGATGTAAAAACTGCCAATTTCAGCAGTGTTCTTAATATGAATCCCACCGCATAGCTCGATAGAATCGCCAAAAGAAATCACACGCACACTCTCTCCATACTTCTCACCAAAAAGAGCTTTCGCTCCTTTTTCTTTTGCATCTTTGATATTCATAGTTTCACATTTTTGGCTATTTGCTTTAAGAATCTGCTCATTGACAAGATTTTCAATATGGGTAATTTCATCATTTGTCAAAGCCTTTGGATGAGAGAAGTCAAAGCGCAAACGATGAGGCTGCACGAGGCTTCCTGCTTGAGCGATATGACTTCCTAACACTTTGCTTAGCGCAAAATGTAGCAAATGCGTAGCCGAGTGGTGTTTCATAATCTCTAAACGATTAGAATCTACCTCCGCAAATACTTCCTGCTCTACTTTCAAGGTTCTTAGAGATTCTACAAGAGAGAGATTTAGCCCAAAGAATTTTTGCGTATCTAGCACATTGGCATATTTTTGCGCCTGTGAAGATTCTAAAGCTTTATTTGTAGAATATAGCACACCCGTATCGCCCACAGGACCCCCGCTTTCAGGATAAAATGGCGTAATATCAAGCATTACCCAGCCTTGAGAATTAGGCTCTAATATATCCACTATTCTAAAATTAGAATCTAACAAGGCTTTAATCTTGCACGATTGCTTATTGCTCTCATAGCCCACAAATTCATTTTTCCCAAACTTGCTTAAAAGCAGATTGAAATCTCCCTCTTTCAAAGAATCACCGCTGCCTTTCCAACTCGCCTTTGAGCGATTTTTTTGTTCATTCATACATTGATCAAACACTTCCATATCCACTTGTATATGCTTTTGGCGCAACATATCTTGAGTTAAATCAAGCGGGAAGCCATAAGTATCATAGAGCTTAAACGCCACTTCACCGCTAAAAGTCCCCTCTTGCTTTTTACAATCCTCACTTTGCAAACTTTCTAACTCCGCATTAAACAATGCCATTCCGGATTCTATGGTTTCAAAAAATCGAAGTTCTTCTGCATTACACTGCTCTTTAATGGCATTTTTGCGCTCTTGCAAATAACAATAATGCTCTCCCATACTTTCACACACCACGCCCACAACCTCGTATAGAAATGGCTTTTTTAGTCCTAGCAAATAACCGTGGCGCACTGCACGGCGTAATATCCTACGCAAAACATAGCCGCGCCCCTCTTTGTCAAAATTTACTCCTTGTGCTAAAAGAAAAGCAACACTTCTAGCATGATCTGCTATTACACGAAAAGAAGCTTGAGTATTTTTAATTTCAAGAATCTGTGATTCTTGAAAGTCAAATCTATCAAAAATTTCATCATCGCCCATATATGTTTTGTGCGTGAGATTCTCAATACATCGCATTAAGGGTGCAAAAAGACTTGTATCAAAATTATTAATCTTGCCCTCTTTAAGCGCAATGACACGCTCTAAGCCCATTCCTGTATCAATGCTAGGCTTTGGCAAAGGTATTCTTTTGCCATCTTTTTGTTCAAACTGCATAAAGACAAGATTCCATATTTCTAAGAATCTATCACCCTCGCCACCGAAATAATCTTCATCGCTATGAAAATATTTATCGCCTTGATCGACATAGATTTCACTGCAAGGTCCGCAAGGTCCGCTATCACCCATTTGCCAGAAATTATCCTTATCGCCCATTCGCTTAATACGCTCTGCCGCGATATGCTCACACCATAGCTTATATGCCTCATCATCGCTCTCGTGGATTGTTACGTATAACACAGATTTATCAAAACCTAGAATCTGCGTTACAAACTCCCACGCATACGCGATTGCCTCTTTTTTGAAATAATCACCAAAGCTAAAATTACCAAGCATTTCAAAAAGTGTATGATGACGCGCTGTATAGCCGACATTTTCTAAGTCATTGTGCTTTCCACCTGCGCGGATACAAAGCTGTGAGCTTGTAGCTCTTGGCAATGTGGGAATAGGAATATTGCCTGTAAAAATATCCTTAAATTGCACCATTCCCGCGTTTGTAAAAAGCAAACTTGCATCATCTGGAATAAGTGGCATAGAATCATAGACTTTATGGTCTTTCTTAGCAAAAAAATCAATATAGGCTTGTCTAATATTCATTGTGCTCCCTTCATAGTTGATTTATTACTAGACTAAAAGAATCCTCTGAATGTCATCTTTATCCAACCTCTCCTTATCTAGTAGCTCATTGGCAATAATTGGAATATATTGCTTATATAGTTGCAAGAAACTTTTATGCTCATTATATGCCTGTGTCAATATGTCTAATACATCATCTTGTGTTCCAGTGATTGTAACACCCATACCATAGTCCTTACACATAGTCATAGCTATATTCTTTGCTTCTTGTAAATCTTGCTTAGAAATATTAGCAGATTCTAAGCCTTCTATTTCTAAAGCTATATTACCGCTAAGAGCAACCCTTATATAAGTAATCATTTCGCTTTTTAAAGCACATTCTGGAATCTTAGTCAAATTTTGAGCATTAGAATATGTAATAAGGGATATTTTCTCAAAGTCTTGGAGTAGCCAATATTGTGAAATTGCCTTACCCGCGTTATATATTGCAATGATTTTCTTTTGGGATTCTGATAATGCAATTTGCTTTTTTGTCCCAAAAATAATCTTATCACTAGCAGCAATAATATCGTCTGTAGTAATGCTATCCCTTTTGTCTCGCAATGCGTAAAGAGCTGCTTCATTGACTAAAGACATTATATCTGCGCCACTAAATCCTACGCAAAGCTTAGCTATTTCTGCTAGATTTACATTGTGTTTGCGACCTTTTAAATATACCTTTAATATCTCTTCCCTTTCTTTTATATCAGGTAAATCAACAAATATTCGCCTATCAAATCTACCGCTTCTAACTAATGCGCTATCGATATTTTCTACTTGATTAGTGGCAGCTATGACTATGATTCCACTTTGTTGCTCAAAACCGTCCATTTGTGTGAGAAGCTCATTTAAGGTTGACTCCCATTCTTGGTGATTATCAATTCCCCTCATCTTGCCTATAGCATCAATTTCATCAATAAATATAATAGCAGGCGCGCTAACCCTAGCCCTAGCAAAGAGATCTCTTACTCTTTGCGCTCCAATACCTACATACATCTCAACAAATGAAGAACCGCTTTGATAGAAAAATGGCACGCCTGCCTCGCCTGCAACAGCTTTGGCTATCATAGTTTTGCCAACCCCTGGAGGACCTGATAACAATACTCCTTTTGGTAAATGGATTCCTAAATCTTGGTATTTCTTAGGATTCTTAAGATAATCAATAATTTCTAATAGCTCGTCCTTTGCCTGCCTAATACCTGCCACATCATTAAAGCGAACATGGCTAGTCATTGGGGCAATAGGCTGGGTTATACGGTAATCATTAGGACTAGAATTAGTATAAGACTTATTAGCGTATGTATTCATATTGTCATTAATTTTATTAGGATTTGTTTTATTTTTAACATAAAATATTTTTGTATAAAACATAAAGCTTGCTATGATTCCAATTAAACCAAACACAAAAATAAATGCTAAATAATACATCTTATCTGTGTAGCTTATTCTACTTTGTATAGATGGCAATATGGGTTGGTTGAGTAAATTATTAATATTAGTCTGTGAATTAGGAAGACATACATCATTAGAATCCTTAATACAATTAGTAGCATCTCCAACTCTAGGGAGCAAGGAATATATAGAATCTTGCAAAAGAGAAGAAAGGGGCATTGTGTAGATAGCATTTTTAGTATGCAAAAAAAGCGTGCTAGAATCCACAAATATCTCTTGTGGTGTTTGTTGTTTGAGGATTTCTATAAGCTCTGACTTAGAAACCTCAATACCTTCATCTCGTAAGATAATTGCAAAAAACAAAATGAGAATAATCCAAGCAAGTCCAATAGATATGAATATCTTTTTTGTATCCATAAGATTCCAATTTTATCAAATAGATGCAATTATACACTCAAAAATCATGAATACTATTCTAAGAATGCCGCAAAGACTTATTTACAGAGTGATGCAAAATGTAAAACTTGATACAATTCAAATTAGCTATAAAACGACTTTTGATTATTTATTTGATTCTCCTTGCTATATAGCTTAATTAATAACTCCCTATTATGCGTAGAATCCTCAAACGAAATAGGCTCTAAATTAAAGTTATTCATATCAAAGATTCGAAAGCCTTTTTGAATTAAGAAATCATAATGCGTAGTTCCAGCATTTAAATATACCTTTTTCCCTAATGCAAGTAACACAAAAATATTGCCCATAGCTTGCTGCTCTCTATGGTTAAATATGGCTATATCAACATTTTGTAAGAAGTCTTGGTATTCAGAAAAAGGCATAAATGATTCTAAGGCATGAAATCTATCCATAAATAAGTCTTTTCCAATCGTCTTAATACGATTAGCATAATCCATATTTCCATATGATAGAGGAGCATATATTTGCAAATTATTATTTGGTAATTGCCCAAGGATATTTAAAGCCTCCTCATGATTATTCGTAGGTGCGGCGGAATTGCCCACTTGTATAATAATATTATCACCTTGTTGCTTGAATGGAATATCCTTATATTTCTCAAAGAATGTTACATACATGAATGGTTCTAACATCTTACCCTTTGCGCCATACCATTTACAAGCTAAATCATAATCCCCATATACAACCGGAATAAAAAATCCAAATCGTTTAATAATAAATCTTCTATATTTTTCCTTTTTATGATACCAAGGGTCATTTTTATCACCATTGACATAATCAAACAAATCGCCTCCCCAGATTGCATAGTGGCATTTTTTAAGATTCCAAAAAACGAAGCTTAAAACTCTATTTGCTCTATGTTCCCACAACCCATGTATAAAAACCTTATCTGATATTTGTATATGCCAAGCAAGATATAAATCCCTTAGGAATACATTAGGGAATCTCTTCCATAATAAAATTATATTATCTCGCTTTGGCAGGGGATATTGAGCTAAATAACTCTCATCTCCATAAACTAAAAATGTATGCTCTTTAGGGTTTAGGTATGTCTCTATAAAATTTATATATGGAGGTATAAACTTGTCTAGCCACATAATATGACATATTTTCTTCATAAGCATTCCTTATTGTTAAAATTGTCAAATAAAGAGCTAAGATATGTGGGATGTATAAAATGTAAAAAATAGTGCCGGTGACTATTATGTAAACAATATGGACTTGAAAAAAGTAATACAAAGCAAGAATTAAGATGCAATGTCAAAAATAGATATAATATTCCTTGAATATATATTTTAGGGTTGCTTGAAGTAGACTCAATTTCTAAGGGATATAGATTTGATATGTGAGTTATTATATTTGCAAGGAAATTTGCAGAAATTAGAAGATTTGGATTTATTAAGCCTAATTTAATAATTAGGAGGTTACCCCCCCCCCCCCCCATTACTTAAGGTTTGTTGATAATTTATTGCATTTGTTGTAATTTCTTTAATTTCTTCATGTTTAGATTCTATATCTCGAGCATGATTAGAAGATTCTAGAATCATTGAATACAAAACTGGATACTTGGCTATAACATTTTTTAATTGCACATCATTATAGCCCTCATCGCAGTTTGTGCGCCATAGCGCGCTATCCTGTGTTGTCCAATCTGTGATAAATATGTCTTTATAGTTATCTTCTATAACATGAATTTTTGTGCCTTGCAAAAGAGCCATAGCCCATAGCCATATATCATCACCCAATGGACAAAGACTCATAAAGAGGCTAGAATCTAAAACATCTCTATAAAGGCAGTTAGGAGGATATAACACTCCGCCTAAACCATTTGCTAGGTGTATAAACGAGGGTTCACTGCAAACAACATCATCATTTTTAGTGCCCATATCTGCAGAATTAACATTTCTCCATTGAACATAGGGCAATAAACTATTATTAGAATCCAAGCCAATACGATTTGCTTGATTGCAATGAATACAACTAGGATTATTGGTATATGCCAAAAATAATTTTTCTAGCCAATCATTGGGATATAAAGCATCATCATCAGCAATAACAATAACACAATCTCTATACTTATCCAAAGCATATACTATTTTTTTATAGGATTTTAGATTTCCCTCAACAAAGGCTATCTCTAGCCCAAATCTTTGAAAAGACAAGAGAGAGTTAGGTAAGTCTCGCTTTTTATTGGGAAACTCATCGCTGCTTAACCATAATATAACTTTGTCTGGCTTATGTGTTTGAGTAAGAAGCGAATACGCCGTATAAAATACCTGTGAGATTCTCTTAGGATATGAAGTAAACGACACAATAAGCTCTGGTTTGTGAGACTTATCTGCAAATTTTCGCACTCCTAACACACCCAACCTAAAAAAGTTGTTAATATTATTTTGCAATGCATTTAAACGATATTTTACAAATCGTTTATTTTGAAATCTTTGAATTTTTCTAGCAAGAAAATTATTTAATGTCTTTGGAATCCTCTCCTCTTTAAACTCTTTGTAATATATCTTTGAAATATCTGCTTTAATTATAAATCTTTGTCTATACTTCCTAAGCCAATCTCGAAAGCCAAAAAGCATATTATATACACTTGGAAATACCATACGAAGTGCCAACTTAAGCGGGAGTGTGCAATGGTAATGTTGATATAAAGATTTTATTAAAGCTTCGCAATCAGCTTGCATTAATATTATTGGTTGCTGTCTAATGAAGGTTTGTATTGATTCTTGCAACCATAGGCTTGATAAGTTTGGTTTGCCTATTTTTGCATAATATGAAGATATATAGTATAAGCTTCGCACGCTATTTGCTACTCTATCCTCATTGGCTAATGATGAATATATCCCACCAGCATGTAGCCGATAATAAGATGGATTAATATCAGACAAGAATTTAACGCTGCCATAAGCACCTAAGAGGGCATTTACAAACACATCTCCATTAAAAATTCTCTGCAAATAATGAGAGATAATAGGTTGCGAATAATCAATCACATTGCGATAGCAAAGTGTGCGCAAAGACATAAAAACCTCTCGCCTCTGCAATGATAATCCGCTAGATACCTTATCTCTATCAAGGTTATCATATAATATATGAGAATTATCCTTAGGCATAATACACTCATGATAACAACCTACAAATTCTGGATTTGATTCTAGAAATGCTACTTGTTTTTGAATCTTATGTATATCATTCCAATAATCATCTCCTTCACAAAGTGCTATATATTTGCCTGCCATATTATGCATAATAGCCCAGAATGGTTTACCTTTATCACCTTTGCTATATTGGTTTTCTTCTTCATACATAGCTTTTATGATTTGTGGATATTTTGATTGATATTCTTTTATGATTCTATCTGTGCCATCTGTTGAACAATCATCATGAATAATTATTTCAAATGGAAAAGTTGTTTCTTGTTCTAAAAATCCTATTAAACATTGCTCTATAAAATCTATATGATTGTATGTAATGCAAAGGAAACTACATAGTGGTTTTAATGATTGATTAGAGTTATATAAGTTAGCTTTGGATTCTGTGAGTTGATTTTGTTTAGAATCCAAGCAATCTAAGTTAGATTCTAAACCAATATGCCAATTTCGCATAATATCTTGCTGTGTTTTGTGAAACATCATATACGTCCCACAATAGTTAAAATAAAATGAGACTTTATATAGGAATAATAAAGTCTAAATATGCTATTAGTTATATATGCTAAATATCTATAAAAAATAGAGTTGGCAATAAGAAGAATAAGTTGAGATAAAAGATAAAATCTCTTAACAACAATGAAGATTAAGTTTGTGCATATTTTCCTCTCCATTTCCTTATCCTCTCTCGTAAGGAAATGATAAAGAAATGAGAGCGTGGGAAGAGCAATCGCAAAATAATCTTGATAGAAGATGAACGAAGCCCACCCAAAGGTATTTTGCCCCCCCCCGTTTATTTAACAGAGTCTTAATTACAGAATCTACGTCATCTTGCATTAAGCTAGCATCACTAGCAAAGCATAAATTTCGCAATGAAAGCTGAAAAAAGAAGCTAGCGGCTGTATAGTTACCAATCTCAGAATAGTATTCCGACATATAAAAGAAACTCTTAGTATGAATAATAAATCTTGTTTTATCTGATAAAGAAGACCATATCCCACCAGCATGTAGGCGATAATAAGAGGGATTAATATCAGACATATATCTAATGCTGCCATGCTGCCCTAGAAGTGTCCAAAGGAATGTATCTCCATTTAGAATCTTATAATGGTAGTAATGCAATGTTGGCTCTAAATAATCCACAACATTGCGATAGCAAATAGTCCTTGTTGAAATGCCAACTTCAAGCCTCTGCAACATACGAGCACTAATATCCTTATATTGACTACCAAGATCCTCTTTATACATTGTGCCATCTGATAAAATAGTATGACAACGGTGATAACAACCTACAAATTCTGGATTTGATTCTAGAAATGCTACTTGCTTTTGAATCTTATGTATATCATTCCAATAATCATCTCCTTCACAAAGTGCTATATATTTGCCTGCCATATTATGCATAATAGCCCAGAATGGTTTACCTTTATCACCTTTGCTATATTGGTTTTCTTCTTCATACATAGCTTTTATGATTTGTGGATATTTTGATTGATATTCTTTTATGATTCTATCTGTGCCATCTGTTGAACAATCATCATGAATAATTATTTCAAATGGAAAAGTGGTTTCTTGTTCTAAAAATCCTATTAGACATTGCTCTATAAAATCTATATGATTGTATGTAATGCAAAGGAAACTACATAGTGGTTTTAATGATTGATTAGAGTTATATAAGTTAGCTTTGGATTCTGTGAGTTGATTTTGTTTAGAATCCAAGCAATCTAAGTTAGATTCTAAACCAATATGCCAATTTCGCATAATATCTTGCTGTGTTTTGTGAAACATCATAT
>NZ_JRPD02000019.1 GCF_000765805.2 Helicobacter muridarum
GAGCTACTGCATTAGAATCTTGTTCTAGGCTTTTTTGAGTTCTTTGTATATTGGAATTAATTGCTTCTGCCATTCTGCCTAATTCGTCTTGGGATTTGATTTTAACAAGGGCTGGAGGTTGATTTGTTTCATGGTTTAGGTATTTGAAGAAGTTAAGCAATAGACTTTGAATTGTTTCGACTGGCTTAATAAGAAATCTAATAATAAAGAAAAGAATACTAGAACCCACAATAATAGCAACAATAGACAATAATGTTGTATATAAAATATTTCTATTAATAATATCATTATAATCAGACATTTTAGCTGCCACTACAATTGTCCAACCAAATGGAAACTGTTTATAAAAGCCTATTCTATCACTTTTATGAATGTCTATATAGTTTATCTTTCCGTGTGAAGATTCCCGCAAAGCATTCCTTAAGGCAATCTCTGAAGGCAAATCTGTAGGGTTATTTATCATTGTATCATCAACATGAGAAAATATTTTGCCAGCACCATCAGTAATATATACATCAATACTTGGCAACTCATCTGTAATAAAGTTTTTGAATCTATCCTGAAAGCCACCAACAAATACGTCGATAGCAACTATTCCTAAAAATTGTCCACTATCTGATACAAGTGGAGCAGTTACCGTAGCTAGTGACTTGCCTTTATACAAACCAGATTCACTAATATATACAGGAGTAACAATGCCATCTCTGTTATTTTTTGTCATAAATTCATTTTTTGTTTTTACATAGTAATCAGAGTTTCGCAAATCTTTTTGCAAAACATCATAATCATCGCTAAATATTCTACCTTCAGGTTTAACTGCATATTCAGTTAGAGTTGCGCCATCAGAATCATAAATGACATAAACAGCTGGATAAGGAATTAAACTAGCAACATCAAAAAGCATGCCTCGTTGTTCGTAAATATCATCCCTACCTATTCTTTTAATCTTTTGGGTTAACTTTCTAAGATGTTCTTTAGCCTCAATATTCATAGTAATATTTATCGTAGTATAAGAAGCATTCAAGACGCCATCTTGAATACTTTCGTATAAATCATAAATGTTATTTATAGTTCTTTTAAAACTAAAGCTATTAATTAAAATAATAATTAAAATAAATATAACTAAAATTCCCATTGTGAGCTTTCCAGCCATAGAAACACTTTTCATTAAATCAAATCCCTTAATTAAATATAATTTGTCGCTAAAATTATAACTATATATAATATAATCTATAAAATTATTTATGTATTTTAAATATTAAATACACTTATAGTTTAAAAAAAGGATTATCTATGACAAGAATATTACAGTTTATTTGTTGCATAACTGCAATATCATTTTTTATTGCATGTGATTCTAAACAACATTCAGAATCAAATTCAAAAGAGTCAAATTCACAAACAGAATACGTTCCAACCTTAAGGGTTGGAGTAAATGCGGAATATCCACCATTTGAGTTTAAAAAAGATGATGAGATTGTTGGTTTTGATATAGATGTACTTGAATATATAAGTAAAAGAGCTGGCTTCAAATATACATTACATCACATGAGTAGCTTTGATGGGCTTATACCAGCCCTCAAAGCAGGTAAAATTGACATGATAATATCTAGTATGACTGCTACTGCCGAACGAGCTAAACAGGTAGATTTTACTCTTCCATATTATGAAGGTAAAAGTCTCTATTTAAAACACAAAGACAGTTTAGATTTGAATAGCAAAGAAGATGTGAGAGGAAAAAGAGTAGGTGTTTTCATAGGAACTATACAAGAACAAACAGTTAATAATATGAAAGATGAATATGATTTGGAAGTAGTTCCTAGCGATACTATCTTTGCATCTATTATGAATCTAAAAAATAAAAAGGTAGATGTGGTAGTAGCAGATCATGCGACATCAGTAGGCTATATAAAAGAAAATAACGAATTACAAGGATTCTACCAAGAAGGAGATGGCGGAGATGGTTTATCGATAGCAGTAGATAAAGGAAAACACCCAGATATCATAGAGAAAGTAAATATAGCAATCCAAGAATTAAAGCAAAGCCCAGAGTATAATGAAATAATTGATAAGTATAAAATGAAGTAGATAGGACTTCAAATATGACTTATCTACTAATTGTTACATTAGTCATTATTGCATTACTTATTTTGCTAAAAAATAAAACTCCATCTAAAATAGAAAAATACTCAAGAAATCATGAAAATGACAAGGAAATATCATTAATCCCTTGCGAAAAATGTGGGGTATATGTACCTGCTGATAACTGCATATTACGGCAAGGAAAATACTATTGCAAAACATGCCTAGACTTTAATAAATCTTAGACAAAGATGAGATGTTAATCATGTCAACTATACTAATAAAACGTACTAGGCAATCTAATACAAATAACAACCAAGCAGCGGCAAATAGGAAAACATCATCAATAAACATATATGCATGCTATATAATACTTGTATTTTTCATATCCTTTCAGTTTCGATATCTACACTCAAGCAGCATAACAAGCCAATATGATTATCTTATATCACAGATAAATAGTTGCATTAGGAAAAATGTCAACGCTTGTCAAGATTTAATTGAACTAGGATTGCCAAACACCAAAAATTGCAATCCATTTACATGTAATATTATTGGCACAGTGCTTATGCTTGCAAATAGAGAAAGCGAAGCTATAGAATATTTCAAGGCATCATGTAATACTTATTATTTAGAGGGTTGCTTTGGATTAGGGTTAAGTTATGAAGCATTACAAGACTACAAAAATGCAAAGTCAATCTATCAATTAGCATGTCATAAAAACCATATACTAAGCTGCTACAACCTAGCAATGTTACATACCAAAAATGCAGATAAGAGGGATTATATAATAGCAAACTCTCTTCTGCAAAAAGCATGCAAACAAATGTATGCCAAAGCGTGCTTCAACAAGGCAGTCTTATATGTAAATGGCTATGGTGTGCAAAAGAGTTTAAGCCATGCAAAGCTATATTTTGATAAGGCATGCGATATGGGATTAAAAGAATCATGCAAGAATCTAGATATATTGAGCAAACAAGGAATACAAATGCCAACTATAAAAAAGACACGCGGATTCTATAATGAAGAGCTTTGATATATCATATGCAAAAACAGCATAACTACACAAAACCACAATACATACCTAAACCTAAAAAAGTAAAAAGCAATACAAATAGATTTCAACACAATCCAAAATATCAAATAAATATTGTATTAATGCAACTTAAATTTTATATTAACCATTTTAATATAATTTAAAAATAAAATAATATATTACATAACTATAAGTTTATAATATTTGTAATATATTTATTTTATCAAATTAAAATATATAAAATAGTATTAAGGATTGTGCATTGAATGATAATTCTATTGTAAAAGATATCCTATCACGAAGAGGATTCTTATGCTTTAGCAAAAGCGTATCCATAGCAATACTAGGCAGCTATCTGTCGATGCAAACGACAAAAGCTAACAAAGATAATACCAATATGTTCAAAAAAGGCATAAAATGCGGATTTTTGCCAATTACTGATCATCTATTAATTATTATTAACACATTATTTTCTCACCCACAATATAGCTTTGTTCCTATAAAGTTTTCACAATGGGCAGATTTAGCAGAGGCTTTGCGAGCTAAAGCAATAGATATGGCATTTGTGCTTGCACCAATTGGCATGGAGCTAGCTGCGCAAAATGTTCCAATCAAACTGTTGCTAAACTCACACACAAATGGCTCATCCCTCAATATACGAATAGATTCTAATATCACCCATATAACACAAATAAAAAATAAAAAAATTGCTGTGCCATCACGATTTTCATCGCAATATTTTCTGCTTGATAGAATTCTGCATTCCAATGAATTGAACTTACACCAAATTCAAACAATAGATATGTCACCACCTGAAATGCAAGCTGCTCTATATAATAGAACCATTGACGCATTTATAGTTGCAGAGCCATTCGGTGTAATTGCAAACAAACGAAACATATCTAAGACACTACTCTATAGCAAGGATATATACCCAAATCATACATGTTGCAACTTAGTAATACACCAAAATATATTAGAGGATTCTATAATCTTAGAGCTAGCAAGGAGCATTCAACAAGCAAGAGAAATCCTAACAAAAGACTTGCCACAAGCAATTAAGCTACAATCTCAAATCATGGGGCAGAATCCACAAGCAATTCAAAAGGTTGTAGATAATAATCTTATCTCATATAAAGATCTACTTCCAAGTAAACAAGCTTTAGAGGAATTTAAGGAATTTTTAATAAGAGAAAAGCTCTCTAAAAATATACATAGGCTAAACATTGAATCTTATATATTTGACATGCAACCATATTTAAGTGATACATCTTAGATTCATGTAAAACTTATATTTAGAAATTATTTATCAATACTAAAATCCACATTAGACACACTACCATCTACGCCCACTATGGACAGCCTATGTTTGCCCACTGGCAAATGAAAATTCTGCGTATTTCCTTTTAGGATTCCTAAATATTGCTTATTTAGATACCAATGTACTTGCTGATTCTTGAGATTGGCAATACGAATAATAATATCCTTTGTTGAATTGAGGTCTTTTGGTTGAATGATTCTTAGTCCATTAGTAGGGTAAACAAATTTAAGCCAATTATTTTCTTTTTGCCGAGTAGAAAGAAAGAAAGAAATATCGGCATTTTGAGCATAATAATCCAAAACATTGGTAGGTAAAAAGAGTCTCACAGCAGGAACTGTATACAAAAAATCATCATGAGTAGAATCTATCTCTTTTTCTAAATTTTTATCTAAATATACCTTTCTCAAAAATGGAGAAACCCTCAAAGGCATAGAATCTTTTGGCAATAAAGTCTCTAATGATTCTATATTGAAATCATGAAACTCCAAATCATATCTATACCCTGTAATTTTATCAAGCAAAACGTTTTGCATATCAATAGGCATATCAAATCCCTGCTGCATAAAATCTAGCTCACTTAGTAACTCAAATAGAAAATTTCCTGCTATTTGTGATCCAATTAGATTTGCATTGCCTTCTCCTGTAAAATTCCCAACCCATACAACAAGAGTATATTTCGGCGAGCTACCAGCAGCCCAAGCATCTCTCCTACCGTAGCTTGTGCCACTTTTCCATGAAAATATATGTTTATCTTTGTGTAAATTCCAAAAATCACTTCGATGTAAATCTTTCATAGCGTCAAGAGTTAAATAACTAGCAGCTGGACTTAACAACCTCTTGCCCTCTTCTCTATGTATCGGCATAGAATAATAAAATCTACTAAACTCTCCGCCATTTGCAATACCTAGATAGATTTTAGCAATGTCCTCTAAGCTCATCTCCTTTGTGCCAAGTATGATGGATAAACCATACCGCGAAGGATTATCATCATTAAAGTGTAATATATCCTTTAGAGTATAGAAAAAATTATCAGCACCATATTCTTGTAATAACCATACAAAAGGGATATTCAAGGACATTATAAGCGCATCTCTAGCACTAACTAAACCATGATAATTATTAGTAGCATTACTAGGATTAAAGTTTGAAAAAAACAAAGGCACATCTACCAACTTAGATTCTGGTGCTATGAGTCCAGAATCAATGCTTAGAGCATATAACAGAGGTTTAAGCAATGAACCCGGACTTCGTTTTGCCCTTATACCATCAATTTGTCCATAACCTTTTATATCTAGGAAATCTTGTGAACCAATATAAGCTAAAACTTCTCTACTCTTCGTATCAAGCAATATAGCGCAAAGATTACTAATGTTGTTTCTAATCATTTTTTCATGGTATTGCTTTGACCTCTTCTCAAATCGTAGTTGAATCTCCTTGTCTATAGTGGTTTGCAAAATAGATTCATAGTTATTGCTCTCATTAATAACACGTAATGATAGATGTTGAGCAGAGTTTTTATAAAAAGTAACTAGATTAGGCAAAGGCTCTTCTATAGCAAGATTTAACAATATGGAATCTATAAGTCCTTTATTGTATAGCTTTGTTAAAAGAGAATCTCGTTTTTCTTTTAATAATGAGCGATTCTTTTGAATATTAATCAAACCCGGCTGATTTGGCAAAACAGCTAACAATGCAGATTGTGCCCATGTTATATCATTAGGCAACTTACCAAAATACATCAAAGATGCAGCCTTAAATCCAACTATATTACCACCATATGGAACGTTATTAAGATACATCGTAAGAATAAAATCCTTATCATACATAGATTCTAATCGCAGGGCATGAATGCTCTCCTTTAATTTATAGCCAAAAGTTCGCGGATTGCGCTCTAAAATCTTGATAACTTGCATAGTAATAGTGCTAGCACCAGCCCTTTTGTTATAATATATATTATTTTTTATCGTCCTTAAAACTGCTAATAAATCCAATCCACTATGGGTATAAAATCTCTTATCTTCGTAAAGCAAAACAGATTCTCTTAGTTTATATGGTATAGGATCATAGCTATTTAGATGCCATTGTTCTTTGCTATTTAAAAATATACTAAGTATATTACTATTTCTATCTAACACAGTTTTGCTGTAGTCAGGCAAAAATGGATCAATCTTAGAATCTAAATTTGAATTAAATTTAATATCCCTATATGAGAGTGGATTGAAGTTAAAATATTCATATACAAATATAATAGATACAATAAGTAAAATTATCACTAAGGGTAATATATAAAACTTATATCTATCTAGCCACAATATAGGTAATTTATGAATCAAGCGCATAAAAGAAAGAAAATGTTTTGATTTCATTATGATTTATTGTTAGGGCGATTACGAAGTCTATATAAATCATCAAGAAGGGCTGGCATTGCAATAAGTAACCCTGAAAGCACAATAAAAGCAATACCAATTGATGTTATAAGATTCGGAAAAGCATCGCCTAACATTATCCCTAAAAAAATACCAAATATTACACGAGAGTAATCAATAGGGGCTACAATGCCTACAGGTGCATTTATATAAGCCTTATTTAAGAAATGTTGTCCAACTGTGCCGCTAGTACCCATACAAACAATAAGAAGCCACTCCCAAACATTTGGCAAAGAAAAACCACCTACTCCATCAAAGGGCAAAAACATGCCACAAAATCCTAAGATAGCATTCCCTATACCAAATGCTAAAATCAAGAAAGCATTATCAAAATATGGCTTTAGTGTACGTAATGTTACAAAAGCTATCGCCATAGTAACTCCACTAAGGATTCCTACAACAATATTAATTAATGCTATATCATTAAAATTTGGATCGCTAATTAACAATATACCAACAAATCCGATAATAGTTGCTAGCATAACACCAATACTTACTTTCTCCTTTAAAAATAATATACCAAAAATCACAGCATAGATAGGGACACTTTGGGCAAAAGCGGTGGCTGTACCAAGTGGAATAGTAGAGATATTGTAAAAGATTGATACCATTGCTACTCCACCCATAAAAACCCGAATAAACAACTTACCCCAACCACCTTTTTTATTTGCCTTAGTAATCCCATGCCTATAATAATTGTAAGAGTAAATAATCAAAATAATAATAACCATTATAAATGAACGAAAAAAAACAATTTCCATAGAAGGTAGGCTATTTGAAAGAATCTTAGCAAAAGCCATCATAAGAGCAAATCCAAATGATGAAATAACCATGAATAAAATACCAGAAGTAATATTGCCCATTCTCATCACCACATATACATAACTATAAATTATGTAGCTTAACACAAAAAGCCGCAAAAAAATGAATAGCTACATTTGTGTTTTAATTTCTATACCCAATAAGGAAAATCCTGTGCTAAGGCTTAATGAGACAAGCATAAATACTTTTAAAATTTGTGCCTCAAGTGGCGTTTGCAGAATCTTGTATGAATTATAAAAAACATGCAATTGTTTGGCAAGATTCTTCAAATATTCACAAATTTTATGTAGTTCTTTCTCTTCATAACTCTGTCTTAGTATATATGAAAAACTAAGCGCGCTTACCATAAGATTAACCAATTCATCCCTTAGCTCCTCTATGTTATCCAACTTAGCAAGTTTATATATATCTACAATAGAGGAGGATAAAATTTCATCTTTGCTCAAGTCTGATTTTTTTAGTAGTGTATGAATTCTAGCATTTGCATAATTAATATAAAATAGAGGATTAGAGGAATCTTGTTTATTAATAACATCAACATCGAACTCTAAATGAGTGCCTAAAGCCTTACTTAAAAATATAAATTTCAGGCTATCTGACCCGATGTCATTGATAATGTCTTCCATAAGAATAAAATTACCTGCTCTCTTGCTCATCTTATATGGCTTACCAGCTTTAAGAAGATTCACCATTTGTGCCAATAAAATATCTAATTTATCAGAATCATATCCCAAAAAATCAATGCTAGCTTTGATTCTAGCAATATATCCATGATGATCTGCTCCCCATATATTGATATAAGAATCAAAACCACGATCAAACTTATCTCTATGATAAATAATATCGCCTGCCATATAAGTAGGCTCTCCACTATCTCGAACCAATACTCTATCTTTTTCATCATTTTTGAGACTGGACTTAAGCCAAATAGCACCATCTCTTATATCTAATGCCCCGTTACTCTTTAAGGTATCCAATGTATCTTGCCACTTACAATAAAGGCTCTTTTCACTCACAAAACTATCAAATACAATATCTGCTGCGCTAAGATTGGACTTGATTCTATTAAGCATTAAATCTTTTGCATACAAACCAATATCAATAATAATACTCTGAAAATCCTTAGTAAAATAACCTTCACCAAAATGCAAAATAGCCGCTCTAGCAATATCATCTATATATTCACCCCTATATATTTCTCCTTCTACTAAATCTAAATCAAGAATACTAGCAACCGCATTAAACACAGATAAAGCTAGCATATCTATCTGGCTACCAGCATCATTGACATAATATTCTCCTATGATGTCATACCCTAGATGTTTACCTACTCTTTGTAGCGCACTACCAAAAACAGCTCCTCTAGCATGTCCAATATGAAGAGGACCTGTCGGATTAGCACTCACATATTCAAGCAAGATTTTGTGATTTTTCTCTTCACCTTTTGCGAAATCGTGTGGAGAGCTAAGTTTTAGATTAATTTCATGTTCGAAAAATATAAGAGATAATTTTATATTCAAATAGCCATTAAGTGCTACAACTTCCTCAAATACAAGATGATTATTGTGGTCAATAGAATTTGATAAGGAAGAAATAGAATAGCAATCTGAAATATGGATATATCTTTGATTAATAAATTTGGCTATATCATTTGCTATATTATTTGGGCTCTTTCGAAGTCTTTTTGCAAGAATAAAGCTTATAGTAGTTGAAAAATGCCCATATTGTTTATCTTTTGGATATCCTAGAGGAACATCTTGAGGATTAAAAGAATCTAAAGATGAATCAACTTCATATAAAAATTCATTAATATATTTTGCAAGAATTTCTTTTACTTTATAATGCATTAAGCTTTTTCGCTTTTTTGAGCTATATTTACATCTTGAGAAGCAATTTTAGGCTCTATAACATGTGCCTCTATTGCTTCTGGTTTTTTTTCTTCTTTTACTTGAGTTTGAGTAACATTATTCTGCTCTGCTTGTGGCTTTTTATCATCATCTTCAAGCTCTTTCTTAAATGTTTTAATACCACTGCCAAGACCCTTTGCTAACTCTGGAATCTTTTTTGCACCAAATAACAACACAATAACTAGCAATACAACCAACCAATGCCAAATACTCATAGAACCCATGTAGCACTCCTCATACACCATATTTCATTAACAAATCTTGCATTTTACTAGCATGATTAAGCAAAATAATACTTTTAGCAATATGCAAAATTGCTTCTTTTGAGTCTTCTATATTATCATTAATTAGCAAATAGTCAAACGCATCCGCATATTTTAGTTCATCTAAGGCATTGCGAATACGCTTTTGTATTATATGTTTAGAATCTGTTTGTCTTTTTAAGAGTCTCGATTCAAGCGTGGCTAAATCCTTAGTTGTAATAAAAACAGATTTAGCATTCGGATAGAATTTCTTAATGCTATTATGTCCTCTTACATCAACATCGCATACGATGAAGCGATTATTTAATATTCCTTCTTGGAATTGACATAACCCAGTACCATAGAAATTATCATGCACTTGCTCATATTCAAGAAAATTGCCTAGCTCTATATCACGATAAAAATCTTCTTTAGATACGAAAAAATATTCCCTACCATGCAATTCACCCTCTCTCATGCTTCTTGTTGTAGTAGAAATAGAGAAATAAATATTACTTATATAATATCTCAAGAAATTAGTAAGAGTGCTTTTACCAGCACCAGATGGACCAGAAATAATCATTATATTATATGGTAAATTAGAACAATAATGAGCTTTTTCATTTAAAATAGAATCTAGCATGATTACTACTTATTACCGTCATATTGATCATCAAAGTTCAAAGTAAAACTTATATTTGCACCCTTGAGGATTTCTTGTATTTTATCCTTAGGTGCTTCACGTAAAAAGTCTATAAAAGAATTTCCATCCATTTGTTTTACATCAGATATATTTGTTGTAGCATATTTGGAGTCAAAATCTATGTTATCACTTCTGATAGTATGAGAATCCATAATATTTGGCTTTAAGTCATCTTGCGAATCAATAATGCTTTGGGTAGAATCTTTTTCTATATCCTGCAAATTAGGCATATCTTGAGCTAGCATATCCTCTGATGGTTTGCTCTTGACATTTTCATCTATAACTTGTTCATCTATAGAGCCCACATCTACTATCTCTATATTTTCTTCATTTTGCCTCTCTTCATCTAAGATTTCTTTGCTTAATTCCTCTTTGCTTAAATTGTCTTCTAAACTTTCTTTATCTAAACTATCTTCCACATTTGAATTAGCAATTCCTAAATCAAATTCATTAATCTCATACTTACTATCTTTTAAGTCTGTGGCTTTATCAAAAATATCATCCACAATAGAATCAACTTCTGATTCCAGACCATTTGATACCTGATCTATATCGGTTTCACTTTGATCGTGTAAGTCATTATGAGAAGATAAATTATCTTCAGATATGGGTTCTGAATCCAAACTTATATCTATATTATTATCAATATTATATTCATTACTTTCTATTGATTCTAGGTCTTTTTGAGCCTCTTCACGCAATTCTTCTTGTAAATTATTGCCTGATGAATCAGTTTGTTGCAATAAATATTGTTCTCCTAATGCCTCCGCAACTGCAAACTCGCTAAGACTCTCAATGCTATCCTCATTAGACATAAGTTCTCTACTAGAAGTATTATCAGATGGATTTTTACTATCTAGCATAATATCATCTGACAAATCCAAATTACTACCCAAGTCTTCTTTCTCAATAATAGAATTATCAGAAACATCTTGCGCAGAATCTTCACTAACCTCAAAATCAGTGGAAGCACCTGTATCTTTTAATAGACTATTAACATCATCTAATATATCTTTATCAAAGATTGTCTTAGGCTCTTCATCTGTTTGTTCCAAATCCTCAATGTCTAACATATCTGATTCTAATGGCTGAGATAAATCTTTATCTTGTTCAATAGCAATATCTTCAATATCTTTTTCTATCATATTTACAGTATCATCTATTGCTTCAGCATTTTGTTCTTCTAATGAAGAGTTCTCTAACTCCGAAGAATCTATATCAACAAGATTACTTGCATCATCATTTGGCAGATCTAAATCAGAATTTACTTGTGATAAAGAATCTTGATCCAAAGAATCCAAACTCACAGAATCTTGATCTAATAAATCTTGAGGCATGTCAATAGGCAAATCTTGACTTGATGATAATTGATTTTCTTCTTCTAAAACAGGCTTATCATCATCTGGAGGAACTAAATCATCCAATGTTAAATACACAACATTACTCGTATCTAATTCTAATGATTGGTCAGGTTTAGAATCATTAAGTGAAGAAGTATCTAACAAATCATCATTACTTTGTAAATCATTAGATTCATCATCTTCTGCTTCATGGCTAGTAAAAGAATCTTCTTGTGGTAAAACGTCTTGTGAGAAATCTTCTAGCTCTGAAGAACTTTGGTTATTATCGTTATCTAAAGCCTCATTTTGAAATTCACTTACTGATAAATCTTCTACTAGCAAATCATCAGCAGAAATATCATCTACATTTGCACCTAAATCTATATTTGATTGTTCAATATCTGTTGTATCTGCGTCTTGCGTAATATTTTGTTGCTCCTGCTGCTCAAAACTCTCTTGAGTATTTTGTAGATTATCAAGAGACTCTAAGTCTAATGGATATGAGCTATTAGCAGTTGCATCATCTATCATGTCATTATTGGCGGCTATATCATCATGAGAATCTTCTGTATGAGAATCCTCTAAAGTCTCAGAATCGACAAACGAATCACCCAAATCGCTATAATCAATATCTTCGGCACTTATTTCATCTTGTGTTTGCATGTCATTAGAACTACCCAAATCTAATTCATCGCTTAAAATGTTATCTGGGCTTATATCAGATTTAGCATCACCAATAAAATTATCAGCGGGAACATCACTAGGAACTTCGTTTGATTCCGTTTTATCATTAGAATCATCAAAAACAGCATCAAGGTCTGCATTTAGATCATCAAGTGAACTAATTTTTACTTGGTTTTCCTCGTTAGAAGTATTTGCAATATCATCAATATCTATATCACTTGATACATCATCAACACTAGGAATATCAATATTAGAATCTGATGAATTAACATCAAGTAAATCATTGGTAGAATCAACATTATTAGTATTATCTTCTTTGCTAGTTATATCTAATTCGTTTTGGGAATCTAAAATATCTGTAATGTCTAAAGTGCTTGTAGTATCATCTACTATTTGTTCCTGCTTGGAATCTAAATCAAGCTCATTTATAGATTCCAAGCTATCGGCCAAACCCTCCGATGAATCCTTATTAGCATCTTCAATTGTATTATCCAAGTCTTTATCTGGTTCTAAATCTTCCTCTTGGATTTTAGCTTCCTCCTCTGTCTTGGTTTGCAAGAACTTCTTAGGGCTTGGCATAAGCATATCTCTCTCATCATCGCTTAATAAAAAGTCATCAGTTACATCTTCTGCATTTCGCAATGCCTCCTCGTCTAATGCTGAATTAGAATCTTCAAGTGTATCTGGTGATTTATTTGTGCCTGCAGACTTTAGCATAGACGAATCAACAATAGCATCTAAGTCAAAGTTAGATAAGTCTAGAGGGCTACTATCCTGCGGACTCGGTTGTAAATCGCTCAAATCACTACCAAAGTCAATGCTTGATTTATTATCTATATCAAGAGCATCAGGATTAACAGAGCCCAGATCATCAGCTTTATCATCTTTGCTAAGCTTAGCCTCACTAATTGTGTCATCATTATCTAAGTCGCTTTCAAGTGGCTCATCAGGGGCATCGTTTTCTGAAGGCTTATCCTCATTTATATCTGAGCCATCTTTTGTATCTGTGGAGCTAGAGTCCTCTGTTTCACCAAGAGATGAGAAATCAAGGTTATCCAAATCTATGTCTAATCCATCTCCCTCTTGTTCTTCCTTATCTACTATTGCTTGCGCTTCATCATTAATTGATTGCAATGATACTTCTTCATAACCTTGAACTGGTTCAATAATTTCCTCATCTAAGTCAGCATTAGGTTCTATATCAAAATCATTTAGTTCGCCATCTTTTGGCATACATTGATTTAGAATCTCTAAAATATCTGTTGGTAAAAAGGGCTTTTGAATGGCAATATTAAAATCATTTTTATTTACTTCAGTCTTGCGACCAAAAAGTAAACATACCTTAATATGATTTTGCAAAGACATCAATGTAACTTGATTCTTCCTAACATTCTCATCATCTACTATTATACAAATAAATCCCTTGAAGTTAAAATTCGGTGGGATTATTGCAAGATTCTCAACCTCTAGGTTTAGCTTTTTACTTGCTACATCTACAAGTTTTTTAATCACTGGGTTTTGATTGATAAGTAATACTTTCATTATGCCTTCTTTAGAACAATCTTAGCTCTTGCGAGAATCTTGGTAAAATATTGGTTTAATATTATACCATAGATAGAGTTGTAATATATATCTGAACAGGAGAGCTAATGAAAAAAAACAAAAAATATAGTATTTTACTAAACAACATGAGAATTATATTCTCCTTATTTGCTTTTTTATTAATAGCAACATATGCTAATGCTAATAATAACAAAGAAAGATTCTATATAATGCCATATGAGCAACAAGAGGCAATCAAAGATCTAACAAATTCAATAATGCAAGCTAAGACTAAGATTGATATAGCTATCTATAGTTTTACTAATAGGGAAATTGCTAAAGCATTAAGAGAAGCAAGCAACAAAGGAGTAAAGATTAATATTATATATGACTCTGGGCAAAAAAAGGCTGAAAATAGCACTATAGGATATTTAGAAAAATTTGATAACATACATACATGTCTATTAGAGGGTAAAACTGCTAGAAATGGCAAATATAATGGGATCATGCATCAAAAAATGATAATTATAGATGACAACCTCATTGGGCTAGGTAGTGCAAATTGGAGCAAAAACGCTTTTGAAAACAATTACGAGACATTATATTTTACATATTCTACTGATACTGTAAAGAAAGCTTCGCACTATTTTAAAGATATGTTAAAACAATGCAAACCATTTATATAAGCAATTATTTTCATAAAGCAAACTGTTTTGTTTGCCAAACAAATGTAATTATTAAGTTAAATTATTTAATAGTTAAGTTCATTAAAGTGGGTTTTAGTAGATATTACTAAAAGTTACAAAGAGCATATTTTGCTTTTTTGATAAATAGCCTACTCGTAATATCTCATGATATTAAAGCCACCATCTTGAATATATTTTTCCTTTTGCATAAGCTTCATATCGCTACTCATCATATCTCTTATCAAATCTTGCAAACTATGCTTGGGTTTCCAACCTAGCAATTCTTGAGCCTTGCTGGAATCCCCTAGCAATAAATCAACCTCTGTAGGACGAAAATATCTCTCATCAACAACTACTACCTCCTTACCTAAAGGAAGCTTAATATCTCCACTACAAGAGTTAATAATCCCTTTTTCATTAATACCATCGCCAATAAACTCAATATCTATTCCAATCTCCTTAAAGCTTAGCCTCACAAACTCGCGAACTTCCGTAGTAACGCCTGTAGCAATAACAAAATCATCAGGTTTGTCCTGCTGTAAAATCAAATACATGGCTTCTACATAATCCTTTGCATGACCCCAATCCCTCTTAGCAGATAAGTTTCCAAGATATAGCTTATCTTGCAACCCAAGAGCGATTTTACTTACTGCGCGAGTTATTTTACGAGTTACAAATGTCTCACCTCTAATTGGGCTTTCATGATTAAAGAGGATTCCATTGCTAGCAAAGATATTATATGCCTCGCGATAATTTATAGTAATCCAATAAGCATAAAGCTTTGCGCATGCATATGGAGAACGTGGATAAAAAGGTGTTTTTTCATTCTGCGGGACACTTTGCACTAAGCCATAAAGCTCACTAGTAGAGGCTTGATATATTTTGCAAGTTTCTTGCATTTCTAAAATCCTAAGAGCTTCAAGCAAGCGCAAAGTGCCTATCCCATCTGCATTTGCAGTATACTCTGGAGATTCAAAACTAACTGCTACATGACTCATTGCAGCAAGATTATAGATTTCTTGCGGTTTTATCTCTTGGATAATGCGAATAAGATTTGTAGAATCTGTCAAATCCCCATAGTGTAAAAAGAAATTACGATTACTAATATGTGGATCTTGATATAAGTGATCTATTCTATCGGTATTAAAGAGAGAAGCCCTACGCTTAATTCCATGCACTTCATAACCAAGATTTAGCAGAAACTCAGCTAAATACGCACCATCTTGTCCTGTTATCCCCGTAATCAATGCTACTTTACTCATAATATATCCTTAAAGTTAGGTGATATTAGGCTATTGATTATAGCCAATATTCAAAACTTGTTAAGCTAAATTAACATAAAAACATATAATTTAAATTGTAATTTAGTATTATCATACATTACAAAAATGCTATCTAATATAAAAAATAATATTATAAAAATAGTAGAATCATAAATACTAGGCAAGTTAAATGATTATAGATTATTTTAATATGGAAGTATAAAGTAAACTTAATATTAACATGGCCGAGAGAGAGGGATTCGAACCCCCGGAGGTTTTGCCTCAACGGTTTTCAAGACCGCCGCTTTCGACCACTCAGCCATCTCTCGAAATAATGGAGGCGACACTCGGAATCGAACCGAGGAATCAGAGCTTTGCAGGCTCGTGCCTTACCACTTGGCTATGTCGCCATAATCATGTGGTGGTGCCCAAGACCGGACTTGAACCGGTACGAACTAGGTTCGAGGGATTTTAAGTCCCTTGTGTCTACCATTTCCACCACCTGGGCTAAACATACAAAATCTTAACAATAAAATGGAGCGGGAAACGGGGATCGAACCCGCGGCCCCAACCTTGGCAAGGTTGTGCTCTACCACTGAGCTATTCCCGCAAGCATCAAAAAGTCTAAATATAGACTAACGGTCATGGTGCGGAAGAGAGGAATCGAACCTCCATGCCTTGCGGCGCTAGATCCTAAGTCTAGTGCGTCTGCCAGTTTCGCCACTTCCGCAAAGAATAAACTGTTAAAACTAAGGCTATAATTATAACCAAAATAGGCTTAATATAACTTTAAACCATCAAATTAATACAAAACAATTTTGCACAAAAAATCAAAATAGAACAACACAACATAATATTATTTATATTTAAAATCAGCCATGATATTCGCCGTGTGTTTTAACTTTTCATTATCAAAATGTGTATAAATTCTACTTGTCTCAACACTGCTATGTCCAAGACTTTCTTGCACCAATACCAAATCCTTACTACGATTGTAAAGCAAGGTAGCAAAACTATGTCGTAATAAATGCGCACCATTTTTTGCCTTACGAATGCCTGCACTAAGTAGCAGATTCTCAATAATAACATAAATATAAGATTGTGCTGGGACATTAAATTTTCTATTGATAAACAAAGGCATATTGTCATCATTTGCATTAGAAAAATTTTTACGTAATTCAACCCATGCGTTATAATATTCATCAATCAAGTTTGCCTGCACAAAAACTACACGCATCTTATTACCCTTACCGCGAAGTCTCAAACGATAATAGCCACCTTCTAGCGAAATATCCTTATATCCGATTTCAAGAATCTCGCTAACCCTAGCTCCGCTATAAATAATCATAAGAATAATTAGCTGATTTCTAAGTCTTACTAATGGATTTATATGCTTTTGTCTAATATCATATCGCTTCAAAACCTCCAAGAATCTATCAATCTCATCCGCTGTTAAGAATTCCGGCAAATCATGCTTTGTGGAAGATTGAGAGCCAATAAGCTCCATAGAATAAATATGCGAAGCTCCGTTTTCGACTTCATTGTTCTTTTGTATAAACTCAAAGAAATTTGTCAGGGCAAATTGATAGTTTCGCAATGTTGCATTGCTAAGATTTGCAGTATAAATGCTTAAAAATTCTTGAACATTATTAACTTCAATCTCACGCATATCAGAAAATCCAGCTCTAATACAATAATCGTAAAAAAATAAAAGAGGATTAGCATAAGTATTAATTCCAAGCAACCCTATACGCCTAGCCTTTTTGCAGATTTTACGAATATCATCAATAGAATTTCTGCCACCGCTTTGAATCTCTTGTATAACTTCTGCAAACGCTTTTTTATCCTTAACGCGATATGCAGTTAGATTCATAAATTTTGCATAAAAAAATCTTTCAAGCCAAAATCTAATAGAGACGTCAAAACCTTTCTCATTGTTCAATAAATATGCCATGTAAAATCCTTTTAGTATTTATTAGGCTTTCAATCGAGTTAAAGAGCGGGCATATAATCAGTAGGGGAACTAGCAGTAGCAAATGGTTTTTTGGCAATGCGACCGGCCTCATAACTTAGTCTACCAGCTTCTACTGCAAGCTTCATTGCTTGTGCCATTTTGATTGGATCTTTTGCTTGTGCAATAGCTGTGTTGCTTAACACACCGTCAGCTCCAAGCTCCATAGCAATGCTTGCATCACTAGCACAACCAACGCCAGCATCTACGATTACAGGAATACTTATTGCTTCTTTAATAAACATAATATTGTATTTATTTTGGATTCCAAGTCCACTACCAATAGGAGCAGCTAGCGGCATAACAGCACTTGCACCACTATCTTCCAATTTTTTTGCCATTATGGGGTCATCATTTGTATATACTAGGGTTTTAAATCCAGACTTGGCTAGAATCTTAGTAGCCTCTAGCGTTTCTACTACATCAGGATATAGTGTTTTTTTAGTATCACCAATAATCTCAAGCTTAACAAAGTCAATACCTGTTCCCTCTCGCACTAACTCAAAGAGGCTAACAGCTTCTTTAGCAGTGGTGCAACCCGCAGAATTAGGCAAAAATGAAATATTTGTTCCCTTAAAATAATCTAAAAGATTTTCAGTTTTGTTATCAAGAATATTAATTCTCCTAACTGCAACTGTTATCATCTCCGCACCACTTGCCAAAGTAGCTTCCTTTGTTATTTGGAAATTCTCATATTTTCCGCTTCCTACAATTAAACGAGAATTAAATACCCTATTTGAAATAACCAGCGACATAATAGCTCCCAATAGTCTAAGTTTAATAATTAATATATTTTAATATAAAAAAATAGTCTATTTTTAAATATGGGATCCTCGAAACAAAAAAAAAAAAAAAAAAAAAACAATTAATATTAATTGAAACTTAAATAATATTTAATTATCAATTAATATTAATATTAAATATATTCATAAGTTATAATTTATTAATCGCTAAGTTATAGTAAATTATAAATAACACTATAATAAAATATTATGTTACAAATTTAAACATAAACATTTTTATAGCAGGAACAGGTCAATTAGTTATTTTTCATTTTTTTATATCATGACCTAGTGAGTGGTATAATTTTTTTAATGGCTCTAGGAACTTTTTTTCATCTGAATTTAAGTTGTCCTTTTCTAGCAACTTATAACATGAGAGAAAATATCCAAGCAAACAATCAAAATGATTACAATCAAGTAGAATTTTGATAAAAGCCTCTTTATTGATACTATCAAAACGCGGCTCTCTCTTAGTTTGTCGGCGCGTCAAGATATTTTCGGCAACATATATTTGAACTTGATTGACAGTGACATATTTATTTTGAGTAATATAGTTAAACAACGAAATACACTCCATTCTTACTTCTGTTAACTCACCTCTTTCATAATTTTCTATCATCTTATATACAGTAGGTCTAGATATACCAAATATCCTAGTTAAGTCTATAATTTTTATATCTAATTCCCTTAATCTTAAGCGCAGTGTAGCGCGAGTAATATCTCTCACAATCACTCCTTATTTTTTAATTATATCTTTTAACAAAAAAATAAATCTTTGAGAATCTTACAAAAAAAGATAGGAGATTTATAATTCACACAAATTAAAATCTATATAATCAACATTCCATCACCATAAGAATAAAATCTATATCTACTTCTTATAGCATTATCATAAACTCTTAACACTTCTTCCCTACCAATAAGAGAGCTTACTAATAATAAAAGGCTTGATTTTGGCAAGTGAAAGTTAGTTAACAAAGCATTGGCAAGTCTTGGAGGATTAAATGGGTGAAGAAATAATGAATTCTCTCCACATAACACCCCTATTTGTCTATCTTGTCCTTGTTTATCCTCAATATTTTTAGATAGAACTAATCTATCTTTACTAATGCCAATATTTATAGATTTATCATTATGCAAACATTTATTATTCAAATTGGCTTCTAAATCAAAACCTTGCTCATACGCGCTTGTTCTAGCAAACCATTCTATACATCGCAATGCAGTGGTGCCAACGCATAAAATCTTATTATGCTTAGCAATCTTAATTGCGCTAGAATCTGCAATACTGCAATATTCGCTATGAATCCTATGTTCTAATATAGAATTAGTTTTAATAGGTGCAAATGTGCCAGCCCCAATATGTAAAGTAACAAATGTGTAATGAAAGTTCTCCTTTAGAAATGCAAACATGGATTCTGAAAAATGTAGGCTAGCTGTAGGCGCAGCAACAGAGCCATCAATGCTTGCAAATATGCTTTGATAGTCTACTGCATCTTTAATATTTGCCTCTCTCTTAATATATGGAGGAATTGGAACCTTGCCACATTCTCGCAAAAATGCTATCACTTGAAAATCTGACATCGGAGATATACTATATATATTAGATTCTGTGAATTCAAGATTACCGTGTTTTGTGGCACTAGAAATAGATAAAATATCATAAAATAATACTTCTTTATATCCATAATCAAGAACTCTAATAACTCGGACTAGAGTTTTTAAATCACTAGCCATAAAAAAATCATTTTGTCTTACTCTGCCACGTATCTGGACTAAATGCCTTAACTCACCAAGTGGTTTATGATATAGAAACTCCCTTACCTTATTATGTAGGTAGCTAATGCTTATACTTGTATCATAAGATATAGGTTTATCTAGCTTGCTAGCATAGAATCTAGCTGGAATAACCTTAGTGTTATTCAATACAATAAGATAATCTCTAGGGATAAAATCAAATAGGCTTGCAAAAGTAGTATGTATTATTTCTCCTGTGTCTTTATAATAGACAAGCAATTTAGCAGATTCTTTTGGATATTTAGGACTTGTAGCAATAAGGTTTTGCGGTAGAGAAAAACTATAAGAATCTAAAAATAAATCTCTATAATCTTTATTGTATGCAATCATAATACTCAACTCTATTGTCGCTCATAACCAACAATACACAAAAAACAAATATATTAATTTTGGCTAAGAAGTAATCAAACGAACTAACCGTTTTTAACAAAGAATATAATCAAATATAAAATCAGTTTAAAGTCTAGCTACTGAATAAGGCCTAAGACCTAGGATCTGCAATAAATCCCTCAATAGCACTTTGCGCTACCACAGCTGCATTTGCTAGATATACCTCTGAACTTCTAGCTCCCATTCTACCAATGAAATTGCGATTTGTAGTAGAGATACACCTCTCATTATCACCTAAAATTCCCATATAACCGCCAAGGCATGCCCCACAAGTTGGATTACTAACAAGTGCACCAGCATCAAGGAGTATTTGAATATATCCCGCTTCATAGGCTAACTTGTAAATCCTCTGTGTACCGGGCGTTACTATTAAGCGAACCTTCTTATCAATTTTTTTTCCATTCAAAATCTCACTAGCAATCCTTAAATCGCTCAAACGTCCATTGGTGCATGAACCTATGAATGCCTGTTGAATGGCTATTCTATCTTGCTTTGCTTGAGAGATACTTTTACCATTGCTTGGCAAGAATGGATAAGCCACCACAGGATCAAGGGCATTTAAATCAATCACTATATGCTTTATATATTTGGCATCATTATCACTTTGGTGAAAAATAGGCTCACTTCTTAACTTACCATTTAACACTCGCATATCCTCTATGAATGCCTTTGTAATAGAATCTGGAGCTATAATTCCATTCTTTGCCCCAGATTCAATAGCCATATTGCAAAGCGAAAACCTATCGTCCATACTAAGAGATTCTATACCTTCACCACAAAATTCCAAAGCCCTATATAAAGCACCATCAACACCTAATATACGTATGACTTCTAAAATCAGATCCTTGCCACTAACCATATCTTGCAATTTGCCTACAAATTCAACCTTAATACTTTGTGGAATCTTAAACCAATTTTTACCAGTGATCATGGCATAAGCTAGATCAGTACTACCCATTCCCGTGCTAAATGCTCCAAGTGCACCATGAGTGCAAGTATGAGAATCTGCACCAATTATTACATCTCCGCTTACCACCAAACCCTTCTCTGGCATAAGAGCATGTTCAATGCCCATATCTCGCTCATCAAAAAAATATTTTAAATCATGCTTTAGGGCAAAGTCGCGACTAATTCGCGCTTGATTAGCAGAGGCAATATCCTTTGCTGGAATGAAATGATCCATAACAATAGAAAAATTATCAGGTTTTGCTAGCTTTGTGGCTCCGACTTTTTCAAACTCCTTAATAGAAATAGGAGTGGTAATATCATTTCCAATAACCATATCAATATCAGTTTCTATGATTTCATCAGCATAAACCTTGCTACCTACATGATGGCTAAATATCTTTTCTGTAATAGTCTGTGACATGATTGTCCTTAGTTCTGGGTTAAGGGAATATATTATGATTGTAGTATATTTATGTAACTTTTTTACGTTTTACAATAAATATCCTTATAATAACGTTACTATACAGTTATTGATAAGCAGTGATTAGAATCTACTGTAGCTAAGTCTTTTGTGAATAAATCTTGAATAAATAAAATATATGAGGGATACATGCGCTACTTTGTGCTTATTTGGTGTTGTATGATATGTATTGGTGGTATGATATTGCCATTTATATGGAAATGGAACAAGGACAAAACACCAAACACATTAACTATAACAAACAATCAAGAAACTCCAATATTAAATAAGCCAATAGAAAATCAACACATTCCAAAAGAAATAAGCTTAATTATGGGGGGCGATGCTCTACTTCATAAAGCAGTATATATGGACGGTAAAAAAGAATCTAAACCAATAGAATCTAAGAAAAAGCAAGAGCAAGATAGTATAGATAAGACTAACAAATCTGAAACAAAACAAAATGAATCAAATGATAACAAATATGACTTTAAAATCATGCTAAGTTTGCTAGCTCCAATTATACAAAAGCATGATTTAGCATTTTATAATCAAGAAAGCCTACTAGGAGGTACACAACTTGGGCTAAGTAGCTATCCTGCATTTAACTCTCCGCAAGAATTTGGCGATTCTATGCTTGAGGTTGGCTTTAATCTCATTTCACTAGCAAATAATCACACACTAGATAGAGGTGAAAAGGGGGTTTTAAGCTCATTAGAATATTGGAAAAGGCAATCAAGCAAAATGGATATTATAGTTGCTGGTAGCTATGAATCCCTAAAAGATAGAAATACACCTAGGATTTTAGAAAAAAATGATATTACATATACTCTTCTTGCCTATACATATGGCACAAATGGCATACCAATCCCAAAGGGTAAAGAATATTTAGTTAATGTGTATACTAAGGAAATGCTAAAAAATGATATAAAAGCAATTAGAGATAAGGTTGATTTGCTAATTGTGTCTATGCACTGGGGAATAGAATACACATTTATACCAACAAAAGAGCAAAGAGAGATAGCTAAGCTATTAGCAGAACTTGGAGTAGATATTGTAATTGGTAATCATCCCCATGTCATTCAACCTATTGAAATGATTGGGGATTGCCTTATTATTTATTCACTGGGAAATATGCTATCAGCGCAACAAGGAATTGAGCGAAAGATTGGTATGATTGTAAGTCTTAATATAATGAAAAATGAAATAAGCTTCAATACAAAGCCTAACACTAAAGAATCCATTGCAAATGACTCTATTCTTGGAGAATCCGATCTGCAAGTTACATCTAAAGTCATTAACACATTTGGCACAAGAAAAATTACTATAAAAGATATAAAGGCGGATTTGATTTACACATATCACGATGATAAAAAGAAGAATTTCAAAATTATTCCATTTAACAAGCTAGATAACTCAATACTGCCTAGAGCAAATGACATCAAAGAAGAATATATCAAGATAATAGGATTGAACAAGCAAGAAAATATAAAAATCGGAATAGATTATTAAGACTCTCTACTACTTAAGATATTCTCTAAGAATTAATATATAGTATAAACAAATTAAACAATATAAAATGAAAACCTATCATCTTGGTAATTCTGAATATGAATTTATATTAATCAAAAAGATTCGCTATTTTTTTGTATTAGGAAATATAAATCTAGGCAAAGAATTTATAGCAAGCAAAGATTCTACATTTTGCACAATTTGCTTTATGATAACATCACTCTTATTGGAATCTAATTCCAACTCTAAACTTTCACAATCAACAACTACATAACGCTTATCTCTTGTGGCCCACTTTATTGTGTCTTTTTTAGAAAATACCCCTAATGTCGGGATTGCTAGATTTGAGGCAATATGAATTGGACCTGTGCTAGGCGATATTAATAGACTAACGCGTGAGAGCATTTCAACTAAATTTAAAACATCATCATTGTTTTTAAAAATTGTGATTTCTGAATCTAAAGTATCAGAGAATTGTTGCATTTGTTTCATAAAACCATCATGCACAGCAGGATAAGTAATAACTAGTACTCTGCAATAAGGAATACGTGCAATAATTTGAATTAACTTTAGCCACGCAGACTGTGGCAATGTATATTTAGAAGCAATATTAAAAGGATTAATTGCAATAAGATACAAATAGCTACTACACTCCACCATTGTTTTCTGCAAAAATGAAGTAATATTTGCCTTATGCTCTAAGCTAGTTTGTATCCTGCACAGCTCTAATATAGGCTGCAACCCCATACATTCAATTTGTTTATGACAGTCATATATGGAAGGATTAATTTCTCTTACTAACATAGAAATTCTTTCTGCATTGCTCATTCTGCGATATATAGCTAATGAGCAAATAGGTATCGTCCTACAATACGAAGCAATAAGTGATGATATTTTTATCCCTGTAATAACTTGCGTATCACATGCGGCTAAATCTCTAATGTATCCACCTTTTGCATTAGTTAAGATTAGATAATCACAGTTATATTCTTTGATATGTAATGCGGATTCTTTAGTTAATATATGAATATCCACTACATCATCAACAAAAGAGCAATATTGCAATAAACGTTTCATAAGAGCATTCCCAAAGACTATCAAATGGCAATTATAAAATTTTTTGCATTCATATAATGCTTGGAAACAATTTATATTATCACCTAACCCATAATGGTGAATAAAACCTACAACCATAAATGCTCCTTAATATATCTAAAGTCTAAAAGAATAATATAAAAATCTCAAGCATATTTTTAAGCAATCAACGCAAATAAAAAGATGCAAAATATTATGATTAGATATGCTAAATATCTTACAGTTGATAATTTTTATTATTTAAAACAAAAAAATGCCAAAAATGTAAAGAAAAACTTTACATTTTGCTTGACATAGTAGATTCAATAATGTAGAATTTGATTGCGTTTCCTAACGAAGGGCGCAGGTTATTTATCTAAAGGTTACCCCTCCAATTCCTTGATGATAAAAGCCTTTTTTTCAAAATCTTTGCCTACCCCACATGTAAAGATTTTGTTACTCTCCACTCCTTTTATATGCTCCCAAATCTTGGAGCTTTTATTTTCATTTTACTCCTTTGTTTTATTTAAGATTTAACCTTTTTGGGTTTTTACCCAAGAGAGGTTTGTATTTATGCTTTTCCCATAAAATAGCTAATTTATAATCAAAAATAAAAGAATTTAAGATATAATATAAAGTTTCACACTTTTTACATTTCTTAAAGGTTATATTCATGAGCACTAAAAAGAAATTAATAGGGTATGCTTCTCAATCCCTACTAGGAATCTTTATCATGTTTTTTGCTGTAGCTTGCTTCAAGCAAAACACACCACAGCATCAAGATGACGCAGAGCTAGATACGAGTGAAATAACTAAGTTACATCAGGAAATGAATGAAAAAAATGGATTAACAAATGGGTATTTTGCAAGTATCGCAGTTGCAAATGATGAATATGATAAAGCTTATAAAATATACTATGAAGAGTGTAAAAAAGGCTCTACTATAAGTTGCCTAGACGCTTATTTCATAGGCGAAGAAAGAGGACTTGAGGAATATAATAGTGAAATGTTTACAAAAGATCTTGAAGCTAGCGTAAAACGAAGTCTAAAGGCATGTAATGAAAATATTAGCCTTGGTTGTGTAAATACTTTTTTTGCATTTGAATCCCTAGATGAAAATGATGAATTTTTAAGAGAAATTCTTTACCCTATCTTAGAAAAAGTTAATGATGAACATATAACAGATAAAGCTCTTAATCTTACAAAAAAAGAATGTGAAAATGATGATGCCACATCATGTTTCTACCATGCTAGGATTTTAAGATCAATTGATAGTTATGCAGATGTAGATTATCTTGTTGATAAAAATTTAAATCTAGGCTATGCGCTTGCTCCATTTGTATTGTTGCAACAACAAGCTCCACAAAATCTTGCTTATTTTAAACGTGCATGTGATATTGATGAAGCAGTATCATGTAGATATGTTGGATATTGGTTAGAAAAATACGAAAATGATTTATCCGGTGCCAAACAGTTTTATAAAAAAGCATGCGATTTAGGCTTAGAACAATCATGTATAGATGCTAGCAAACCAGCTACACAGAAAAAAGATGAACTAGGAGCTCCTGTCGTCCCGCGAAGATAATCAAACTTAACAATAAATTTGTCATTACAGATTAGATATGAATATTTTATTATTTTTTATTTTATTATGTTGGAGATCTAATGGAGAATAATGGTAAGCAAATATCTGCCGTAGCACTCTTTAGTGGTGGTTTGGATTCTATGATTTCTATGCAACTTTTAACCGAACAAGGAATTAAAGTATATGCCCTAAACTTTAACATAGGATTTGGTAGCAATAAAGATAAAAGTGAGTATTTCCATAATGCTGCCAAGCAAATAGGAGTGGAACTTATACAAATTGACATAGCAAAGCAGTTTTTTGACAATATACTCTTTAAACCAAAATTTGGATATGGTAGGTTTTTTAATCCATGTATTGATTGCCACGCTAATATGTTTTCTCATGCATTTGCAAAAATGTTGGAACTTGGAGCAAATTTTGCTATTAGCGGCGAGGTGCTAGGGCAAAGACCAAAAAGCCAAAGAAAAGAAGCACTAGACCAAGTAAGACAGCTAGTAAGAAAAATAGGGGAAAATCCAATCTATGATTCTATCCTTAGTAGAGATGGTAACGATCCAACAAAACCAAAAACACTAGATGAACTTATGGTTAGACCCATGAGCGCAAAGCTTTTGCCTGAAACTTTCCCTGAAAAAATTGGTTGGATAAAAAGAGATGGCTTGTTGGGTGTAAGCGGCAGAGGTAGACAAACACAACTTGCACTTTTAGAAAAATATGGTTGGAAGTATCATGAAAAGCCAGGCGGTGGCTGCTTACTCACAGATACCTCTGTAGCCCTAAAAATTAAAGATATGATATCTCACAGACAAGTTGTATTTGAAGATATTCATCTGTTTAAGGTAGGTAGATATATGGTGCTAGATGATGGTGCTAGACTAATTGTTGCGCGCAATGAAGAAGAAAATAAAAAGCTAAATATAGAAAATACTAAAATGGATAAGATTATTCCAAAAAATGCCAAAGGTCCTCTAGCCCTAATTGATAAAAGCGCAACAGATTCTGAACGATTACTTGCTGGGCGAATCGTGCTTGGATATTCTAAGACTAATTCAAGCCAATCATATAATGTGCAAATTGGGGAATCTGACTTTTGTTTAACACCATATCCTAAAGAGGAAGCAAGTAAATATCTCTTATTGCAACAATAACATCACCGCATTCTTAAGATAATATTAATCTACTTGCTGATTAAAATATTTTTAACTAAAACCTAGCAAGATATTTATTAGGATAAAAGTTACATCAAACTATATTTAATATCAATAAATCACTCAAACAATTTTCTAACTATAAATAAAGAATAGTATTAACCAATGCTTAAATTTTTTATTGCGTTTTAATTTATTCCTCAAGTTACTGGCAGTTATTTAAAAATACATATAATTAAGCATTTATGATTTTTAAGTCAGCCTTGCTACTGAATCATAAATGCTTAATTAAGGAGAATATATGATTTATACAAAAGATTTAATTATTAATAGTCTAAAACGACTTAGTATCACACTAATAACTATTGCTACTATATTAATAAGCAATATGGCTTTGGCATTCGAGAAACAAATTCCTCACAGAGATTTTACAATCATACTATCTAGTCCAAAAAACTTTGTATCTGGTAAGAATGAATTTCAACTAAGTATAAAGAAAGGGGATAAGTTTATTAAGGATTCTGATATTAAGTTAACCTTCAATATGCCTGAAATGCCCGGTATGCCAAAGATGAGTGAACTAGCAACTTTATCTTTGGATAATGATGTATATAAAGGTGAGGTTGTTCTTCCACATGGTGGAACTTGGCAAATAAGAATCCAATTTAGTGTGGACAATAAAAAATATCAAGCAAAAAGCAGCATAGACTTTTGATTCATAAGGATTGATAGTGAGGCTTTGTTATATATTATACATAGTTTGCACCATCGCCTATGCTAACCAGATTGACGACTTAATTCAAGAAAGCCTAAACAATAATGAAAAAATAAAGCAACTTGAATATCAAATTCAAGCCCTTGAATCAAAATCAAGAGCGGATGCAAAATGGGATAATCCAAAGCTAAGTATCTTATACAACAGTGCGGAAGTAAACAAACCGCTCAAACTAGATTCTAGTGAAATGCAAAATATAAGCATTGGACTAATTCAAAACATAGATATGAACGGTAAGAGAAAGCTTAAGTCAAATATAACTAGACGACAAGCGCAAATAAAGATTCTTGAACTAAAAAATCTAAAAAATCAATATTCATTCTCTCTGATACAAAATGCCATAAACATTTATACAAAAAAACAAATTCTAAATTTTACACAAGATTCAATTGAAAATATTGATACCCTTTTAAGAAGTCTGCAAGCTTCAAACAACTTTAATGCTATACAAATGCAAAAGTTAAGTTTGCTAAAAGCAAAGCTAGAAATTAAAAAAAATGAGTTAGAAAATGAGTTAGAAAACTCACATATATCTATAAGCGAAATTAGCTTTGGCAATATTCATCAATCTAATAATAGCAAAAATACCACATCTATGTTTAATTGGGATGAAATAAACGATAATGAACTTGAATCATCAAATATATCACAAAGATATAAAATAAATGATCAAGAGCTTATAGACACAATTATGCAAAGCAATTATGAAATTGTTGCCGCAAAACTACAAGACAATATTAGCCTAGATTATATAAAAGTGGCTAAAAAAGAATTTATCTCAGATCTAGGAGTGAATCTAGCATACATGTTACGAGTTAATAGGACGGATATGTTTACTATTGGGTTTTCAATGCCAATACCAATGTTTGGCGCAGAAAGAGCAAAAATTGAACAGGCAAATTATGAAAATCTAGCTCAAAAAAGTCAGACTATGGAAATTAGCAATAGGATAAAGCATAATACTATGAATCTTATTAGCAAGCTAAAGACACTTAAAGAAAATCTTTCGATTATAGATTCCACATTAATACCAGCCAATAAGAATATTATTGATATCTATAAACATCATGCTACAAGCCAAAGTGGCGCATTTATAGAGTTTTACACTGCATTGAACGAACAAATAGAAGCGCAAATTCTAAGATTGCAAACCATGGCAGACATAGCAATAACATATTATAACCTACAAAGCCTAAAAGGAGAAATATGACATTTAGCTCTTATAAATTGGCTAGCTTACTGTGTTTAAGCTTGTTATTGAACTTAGGACATGCCAGCCCTAACCACAACGCTACTGTAATGAACAATGAAAACCTAGAATCCATATTAATAGATTCTAAACAAAAGTTAGAGTCTGCAAAGATATTAAATAATAATGATATTAAAATAGCAAGTAGTGAATCAAAAACAAGTGAAAAACTAAATATAAAGCAAGATATATTTTCATTCCCAACTATAAATGCCAGTCGTCAGATGATTTCTGATTCTAAGCGGTATTATGCCAGTGTTAAGGAGGATGAGGCTAAGGTATATAGCCTTAGTATGCGGGCTGATGGCTTTATAGAAAATCTATTTGTAACTCAAACTTATACCAAAGTAAAAGCTAATCAACCATTATTTTCATTCTATGCTCCAGATATTATTGATGCTCAAAGTGAATTGCTAGCTACTATGTCTCATCCACATATAGCAGAACAAAAACTACTGTTACTTGGAGTTAGCCCTAAAGAAATTACAAAGCTAAAAACAATGAAAAAAACTATCAATGCTGTTACATTTTACGCACCATTTAATGGAATAGTATTTACTAAAAATGTCAATAATGGCAGCGGTGTAAAAAAGGGAGATGAAGTATTTAGAATCGTAGATATAAGCACATTATGGGTAATAGCACAAATAAATCAAGAAGATTTAGAATTTATCAGACAAGCAAATAATACAGCATATGTAAAGATAGAAGGACATGATGAGAAAATAGCAATAACTCTAGACAGAATCTATCCAAACGTAATAGATAATTTTGTCCAAGCTCGTTTTATATTGCCAAATAACAATTTACTCTTCTTCCCTAATGCTTTTGCACAAGTGATTATAGAATCAAAGCCAAAGGAAAGGCTTGTTTTACCTAAAAATGCTGTGCTTTTTAAGAATGGGAGGCACTTTGTATTTATCAATGACGATGGGGAATTTATGCCACAAGAAGTTCAAGCAAGGAGAATACTTGGAAGTGAATTATATGAAATCACATATGGACTAGAAGAAAATGAAGCAGTAATAAAAAATGCGCTATTTGTTGTAGATTCAGATGCTCAAAATAATGACCTGTTTTAATAATTGCTTAAACAAGCGATACTATTTAAATCCCAATTATGATGTATATGCATGTGCAAGGTAAGAATTTATCATGTTGGGCTACTACTTTTGTATCTGTGCTAGTAATTGTGAATTGAGTGAATAATTTGCCAGCGTAGAGAAAATCTCTATAAATAAAGCATCTTAGAATCTAAAAATTCATAGCAAGCTATTTCGATATGTTATCCCTACAGGAATTTGAGTGCTGTATCTCTAGCACTCGCCTAAAGGCTCAACATGAAAAAAGTAAATATCTCTTAGTAACCTTAAATATATCTCTTAATGCTACATTGAAATATTTAAACACTTCTATTTATTTAATTTTAATAATACTTTAATTAACTCAATGAGAATCTTATTTAACATATTGAAAGATATATAGTAAATTTCTATCATAAAAAGATGAACCCCACAAATCTTTCAATATAACAACGAATAATCCCTACATTCTAGAAAAAAATCAAACCTAGCCCCTAATGCCAAATTCGTCATATACATCTAATCGGCTAACAAATTCATTACCGAATATGCTTGTCTTATGACAATGAAGCATAAGTCGTTTTGCTTTTCTTGAATGTGTTTTGTTGTATCTAACATCTCCTATGATTGGGAATTTAATAGAAGCTAGATGGATTCTTATTTGATGAGTTTTACCTGTCGGAATGCAAATCTCAAGTAGGCTTTTATTACCTATTATAGCCAAAGGCTTAATGATAGTACAAGCTTTAATTCCAAACTCTGACAATATAGCTCTTTTACTTGTTTGTCTAGATTCAACAGATATATTACTTGTTATCTCCCTCTCTTCGCTAATTTTGCCATCAACCAAAGCATAATAAATTTTATCTACTCTTTGTGCCTTAAATTCATCAATAGCTTTAAGCCTTGTCTCTTCATTCTTTGCTAGTAAGATAACACCTGATGTATCCCTATCTAACCTATTAATGAGCTTATATGGAGCATATTGATTCTGCAACTCATAGCTTTCAATGCCATATGGCTTATCAATAACTATAATATTAAAATCTTCAAAGATAATATATTGCTTTGGTTCTATAATTTTAAATTTTGTGCCGCGTCCAAGCAATGTTCTTGCTATCTCAAGTCTTACACCATTTACTTGCACAACACCACTATCAATAAGATTCTTAGCTTTATTAGTTGATATTCCTTCTTGTATGGAAAGCAACTTATATGCTTTTATTCCAGATTGATCAAATTTTTGAGTGTTATTGCGTTGTGTATCTTGGTTTTTATTAAAGAATTGATAATATGTAGAGCTTCTTATTCGTTTACTTTTCTTCATATTTTGGAGTCTAGGTAATTTGGACTTATCCATGCCAAGCAAATCAACATGGAAAGAAATAAAATCTAAAAACTTATATTATTAGCCAAAGAGCTTAATTAGTCTGCATGCAATTCTAAATTAATCAAGATTGTAACTTGTTCGCCCATAGTAATACCGGATGTATCTTTTGCAATCCCAAAATCTTTACGATTAATTTTACCTTCTAAGCTTAATCCCCATGTTTCTTTTTTGGTTTTAGGATTATCTACAGGTCCATTAATTTGTCCTGTTAAGATGACTTTCTTTGTAATACCCTTTAATGTCAAATCAGCCTCAACCTTTAATCCTTTTTTATCTTTTATAATTTTAGTAGACTTCAACATTCCTTTAGGAAAGTTACTAGCATCAAGGTATTCAGCACCAAGCAAATGCTCATCTCTTTTAGAATTTCTTGTGTCAATCTTATCGATACTAATCCATCCTTCTAGATTTACTAGGTTTTTAGTCTTGGGATTAATATCAACCATTCCTTCAAATTCAGAAAAACTCCCATTAACTTTTGAAACACTCATATGTGAAACGCTAAAATCTACACTAGAGTGAATTTTATCAATATTATAAACTGCTCCAAATACATTAGAACTCAACATCCCAGCTAAAATCGCACTCAACCATATTTTGCTCATCAATAATCCTTAGTTAAAATATTTGCCTAGTGGTTGCACTTTAAGCAAGTTAGATAATGATAAGTGGCTAAGGTAAATCGATAGGAAACCTCAATATAGCTATCCCACTTCATTTAAAAAAATCAAAATACCTTCATACCAAAATTATCTGCTACGCTTAAAACCTCATTTATATTTATATCTACCCAATCCTTATTTATCCAATCTCTAGGATTAATAAAATGACCTTGTAAAATAAGCATAAAGTGTATGCCATCAATAAGATTAGCTGTGCTGTTTCCTACCTTACCAATAACTAATGGTGCTTTAATAGGCTCTTCTATATTAGATATTTCTTGTAAGTTAGCATATACAGAGCTAAGCCCTAGCGCATGATTTAGCATAATTAAATTGCCATATGAGCTAAACTTACCAGCAAATCCTAGTGTTGCATTATTGCTACTTATAACATTGCTACCAATAGAATCTAACAAATCTATTCCAAACCTAGTATTTGAAGCTATACTTTCCTTATGATAATTAAATGTGCGCATATCTCCAAAACGTCCAGAGGTATTACTAAAATTTACAGGCACAAAATTATTAAAGCGAATTAGACTAGATTCTTGATTAGAAATAGAATTACTAAATACTTTGGAAAACTTCACAAGACTTTTGTTATCTTCATTTCTTAAAGATTCGTTTAAAAACTGGAATTTCTGAACGTCAGATATAACATTGCTAGGGAATACAATAGCGGAATCTAACCTAGATATAATTCTGTCAAAATAATTATCATTGATAGATGTTATGATATTTCTCTTATGTCTAATGCTATTGATATTGACATCTAGCGGGATTTTAAATATTTGCTTATTCATAGCCATGTCAGTGATATGTATTTCTGCATCAAAAAAACTACTATCAAGAGTCCATGCCACTAGGCACAAATATACAGTTTTGCCATATTTATTTCTATATGGGAAAGCAGTGAAGCTATGCCTACCATTATATATATGAACATTATAAATTTTAGACTGTGGCATATTACCATAAATTGGCAAATCCTCAATATGAAACGCTATAAGCGCGCTTCCTCCATATGTGATTCTCTCTGATGTAGATATAATTTGAATCTTAGGCAACTCGGTGCTAATGGTTAAATGTTTATTGATTGTAGTTGTATTACCTCGAAAAAAATTTGCATTGCTCCAATCCCTAACACTTACTGTATAAATGATTTCATCTCCATTATTTAAATTATAGTCTATGAGTTGTGGCAAGAATACATCGATTCTATCTTGTCTTTTTGTTAGAACTTCATCTTTGCTAAGCAATATTTCTCCATCTGCTTTTGCTATTTGTATATGGTAGCTAAGCAATCCGCTAGAATCAAATGAATGCAGTTTAATGGTATTAACAGGATTAAAAAATGGTGAGTTAAAAGCGTAGGTTTGTTTATCCTTGATAAATAATAATTCTACATCTGGCGGTATACGCTCAAATCTAGCAGTATTAAATATCAAATAACAAAAAAAAATTAATATCGTAAAAAAAACAGAAAACAGAATTCTTAACATAGCTAACCTAAGAAACTATATTGTAATATGATAAAACTTTATATAAAGTTGTAATAATGCAAAGCAGATACAAATTAATTAGAATATGTCTATGGAGCTTCAAAGAAATTGATTCAATAAGCTTAGAACCAATAATAACTCCTATCAAAGAAAATAGTCCTAATATAATACCAGCTCCATAAACCGAACTATTCATAATACCATTTGAAACAAAAGATATACTACCAGCACATGATGCACAAGCGATAAAAAATAAGGATAATACCACAGTTTTCTTTACCGAAAAGCCAAGATAATATGCAAGTAAGGGAGTCATAATAACACCCCCTCCAATGCCTAATGATATGGCAAATAAGCCAGTAATAGAGCCGATTATGACTAAAATAGTAGATTGCTTGCGAGTTGATAGGTTGACTTGACTAGGCTTTGGCTTGGAGTTTGAAAGAAATTTGTAAAATGTATAGCAGCTAACTAATAAGAATATGCTCATAAGATTCTTAGATGATATGCCAGATAAAACAAATCCGCTAAAAGATGCTCCAATAGCACCGCCTAATCCTAAAAAAAAAGCATCCTTTATATCAATATTTCTCTTAATAAAATTAATGAAGCTACCAAAAAATGAAGAAAAAATCATTTGCATGACAGAGATTCCCACTGCGTCATGCATAGAGAAATTCAAGTTTGGAATGAGATAATGTATATATAACATACAAGGCACAATAATCATGCCACCACCAATTCCAAATAACACCGAAATAGTGCCAGTAACAACGCCTAGTAAGGCTAAAACTACATATTCCATAAACAACAAATCTCTTCTGGTATAGTTTATAAAATTATAACAACAATACAATACAAAACGCACAAAATATGTGCATCTTGAAATCATAAATATACACATGATATAAATCATTAATTCAAAATTGCCTAACTATGATGATAAATGCAAAGGAAAGAATATTTTATTTTGAATGTAACTACGCCATCAACATTTTAGACTTTACTATAGTTAAATACTACAAGAATAACAAATGAATAATCCAAACGCATAATCTATGAAGCCATAATTGCAGATTTAGCGTATATTATAATGAAATATTGTTTATTATAATTAGCTTGACGTGAAACATCAGCTTTGTAGATTTGCTATAATCAATCTATGCCAAGAATTTAGAAGCTTCCTTAAACCCAAAACTAATAGCAAAAATCACTTAATAACTTGTCTTAAATAGCTCAATATCTTTTTACGCTGTATGGATCTCTATTATTAAAAGTAAAGCGTTGATGCCAATATGGATAAGCCAGTTTAGTTTGACTTGCTCTATCTAGCATTTCTATATGTTGAGAATCAAGCAAAATGTCACTAGCTTTGAGATTTGACATTAACTGCGTGGTATTTTTTGCTCCAATAACTAAGCTTGAAACAGTCGGTCTTGTAAGAACCCAAGCAAGCGAAATTTGTGCAAAAGAGTATCCTGTCTCCTTTTGGATTATTTCCAAGCAATCAGTGATATTATAGAGATGATTCCTATCTATATCCCATGCCCCACCAGTGCTAAGTCTAGAATCCTTAATATCCTCAAAGCCTCTCTTTATTCTACCAGATAGCATAGAACCACTTAAAGGACTCCAAACCAAAGTGCCAACACCCTCTTCAACACCCAATGGCATAAGCTCATTCTCAAATTCCCTAGCTGCTAGAGAATAATAGGCTTGATGAGCACTAGGTCGAGAGATGCTATAAGAATCAGCTACACTTAACATTTTCATTAAATGCCATGCAGAATAGTTACTAACACCAAAATAATGAATTTTACCCGCTTTAACTAACTCATTTAATGCCTGCAAAGATTCTAAATGCGGTGTCATAGCATCATAACAATGTAGATAATATAAATCTATGTAGTCTGTCTGTAGCCGCTTAAGACTAGCATCAACGCTTCTTATAATCTTTACTCTTGATGTTCCAATATCATTTGGATTTTCACTCATTGCCATACCTGTCTTTGTAGAAATAAATACTTCATCACGTCTATAGTCTTTCAAAGCCTCGCCAAGTATGAGCTCGGAATCTCCTAAAGAATAACAATCTGCAGTATCAAATGCATAGCAGCCATTATCCATACAGAGTTTTATTAACTCTTTTGCTTGTGGTAGTTTAGTGTCTCCCCATTTCTTAAACATTTCTGTGCTACCTGCAAATGTAGCTGTGCCAAGCATCATAGCAGGAATCACTTGCCCGCTATTGCCTAAATATCGATATTGCATATAAAAATCCTTTGTAATAAAATAGTATCAAATTTTATTGACAAATTATAAGGTTTCATTTACAATACAAGCCACTAAATCAGAACAATAAATTAAGGAATAATTATGCAAACTCTGATAATCTTCGCACATACTTTTTGGGACGAATCCAAAGTAAACAGAGCCTTATTAAAAGAAGTGGAACGTATAGAAACAATCAAGATTCATAATCTAACTACAACCTATCCTGATAACAAGATTGATATAAATAAAGAAATAGCATTGTTAAGCAAAGCAGATAAAATAATCTTTCAATTTCCTATGTTTTGGTATAGCACACCAAGCATTATGAAAGAATGGCAAGATAGGGTTTTAACTACTATATCAGATGGAAAGAATCCAGAGCTACTAAAAGGTAAGCAATTTCAAATTATAACAACAGCAGGTAGCAAAGAATCAAGCTTTGATGGGCATCATGGATACACAATTGATACGCTTTTATCGCCATTATATAACTCATTTGGCTATATGGGTTGTGAAATATTAATACCTTGTTGCATGTATGAAGCCAACGAAAATAAACTTGAGCTAGAGCATTATCTATCATGTATTCAAAGAGGAAAAACAATATGAAAAATATTTTCTCGTTAGTATTATATATAGCATGTTTTGTTAACACTGCTTTTGCAAATGGGTTCTATCATACAAATATAGCAGACACAGAGGTTTTTATCATATCTCTACAAAAGTCCAACCCACCAGTTGCAAAGCTTATTACAAAAGATGTTTCTATAAAAAATCAGGAATATCCACAAAATGAACATAATATAATGCTAATTAAACAAGACGGAGTAATTGCTCTTATAGATACCGGATTTCAGCACACAATAGAAACATTAAGACAAAAACTATCAGAACAAGATGTAAAATTTGAGGACATCACACATATATTAATAACACATGGGCATAAAGACCATTTAGGTGGCATACTTAATAAGGATGGGAAAACTAATTTCCCAAATGCTACACTTATTATTGATAAGAACGAATATGACTTTTGGACTAAAAGCAAAGATGAATTCGCAAAAAAATCCCTACAATCATTTGGAAAAAATATAAAATTTTTGGAATCCAATAAATCCATTTTTGATTCAAAGGCTATTATAAAACCAATTCCAGCATATGGACATACGCCAGGACACACATTATATTCTATTGAAGATGACAAACGAAAAATAGTCTTTTTAGGAGATATAATACATGTTTATGATGTGCAGATGAAGTGTCCGAAAATTGCTATAGAATATGATATAAATAAAAAAGAAGCAGTAAAAACTAGACTTAGGCTTTTTAAGGAATTAAAAGGTGTAGAAGTTATAGGAGTGCATATGCCATTTAGTAAACCTATAGTATTCAAACAAAAAATTAAAACTTTACATTAACATTTAAGAATCTATAAAGCCTAGATTAGCTAGAATACTAGATTTTAACTACGCAAAACTTAAGGAATAAATATGAGAAATAGATATATAGAAGCTTTCGAAAAATCGCAAATCGAATCTCAAACCAATAATAAGGTGATTCCAAATTTTAAAGCAGGTGATACCTTAAGGCTTGGCATAAAGATCAAGGAAGGCGATAAGAGCAGGATTCAAAACTTTGAAGGAGTTTGTATTTGTGTTCGCGGAAGTGGTGTTGGTAAAACTTTTACAGTACGCAAGATAGGTGCAAACAATATTGGTGTTGAAAAAATTTTTCCGCTATATAGTGAGAGTCTTGAAAAGATCGAAGTTTTGAGAATAGGACGAGTAAGACGAGCAAAGCTATACTACTTACGACAAAGACGAGGCAAAAATGCCAGAATTAAAGAAAAGAGAATTGGGGCATAAATTAACGATTCAATAAACCCAATTAATTATAACAAATAGCATATAAATAAACTTGCAATATCTCCTCTGGAAATAAACAATATATGTTGCTTATCATTACCTTTAAGGTTTGTAGATTGAATATTTAAGCTATTTGGAATCTTAATATCCACAGGATTTATATCCTGTGTAATTGATACTTGATTG